>WHSW01000009.1 GCA_009379895.1 Solirubrobacterales bacterium | reverse complement strand
AGGTCGCCGCCACCAGCGAGCCCTCGACCTCGAGGCCGAGCACGGGCCCCGGGAGCGACTCCGCGCTGTCGCGCTGGGCCAGCCGCGCGACCGCCGCGCGGTCGGCGTCGGTGAGATCCATGCGGCGGATCGTGGTCTGCACGTTGATCGCCTCGGTGCTGTCGATTCCCATCTCGTTCACCTCTCCTTGCTCTCGCCGGCCCTTGCATCCCGGAGACGGGGGCCGGCGGCGGTTCGTGATGAAGCAAGGATCTCGGGCACCGGGCATAAGCGCAACATCTTGTTCTGTAGATCGTGATAAGGTGTTCTAATGCTCGACGTGAAGCGGCTCAGGATCCTGCGCGAGGTCGCCCAGCACGGCTCCTTCTCGGCCGCCGCCGACAGCCTCTACCTGTCGCAGTCGGCGGTCAGCCAGCAGATCGCGACGCTCGAGCGCGAGGTCGGCATGCAGCTGCTCGACCGCACCCGCGAGGGCCCGAAGCTCACCGATGCGGGCCGGGTGCTCGTCCAGCACGCCGAGGCCGCGATGGCGCGCCTCGACGAGGCGGAACGTGAGCTGGCGGCGATCGCCGGCCTCGAGGGCGGCGAGCTGCGCCTGGCGAGCTTCCCCTCGGCGAGCGCCACCCTGCTCACGGAGGCCGTGTCGGTGTTTCACCGCCGGCACCCGAAGGTCCGCCTGAGCGTCGCCGACGCCGAGCCGGAGGAGTCGCTGCCGCGCCTTCGCGGGGGCGAGCTCGATCTCGCGCTCAGCTTCGACTACCCATCGGTGCCCAAGATCGAGGATCGCGACATGGAGCGGACCCTGGTGCTGACCGAGTCGATGCATCTGGCGCTGCCGAAGGCGCATCCGCTCGCCGAGCGCCGAGTGGTCCCTCTGGCCGAGTTCGCCGACCAGAAATGGCTCTGCGGTTCGCGCCCGAGCACCTGCAGCGCGGCGGTCCTGCGCGCCTGCCGCGACGCCGGCTTCGAGCCGCAGATCGGCTTCGAGTCAGACGACTACCACGTCATGCAGGGCTTCATCGCGGCCGGCCTCGGGTTCACGCTGCTGCCCGACCTGGCCCTGCCGACCCTGCGCGACGACCTCGTCGTGCGCGCCACCGACCCGCCGGCGCCCAAGCGCCGCGTCTGGGCCACGACCCGCGCCGAGGGGTCGCGCTCGCCGGCGACCGACGAGATGGTCTCGATCCTGGTCGAGGTCGGCGCGGGCTTCGCCGCGCGCAGCGGCGAGCGCCTGACGCTCGTCGCCTGACTCGCTAGCGGTGGCGCCCGTTCGACGCCTGCACGGCGGCGTCGGCGATCTGCGCGTGCCAGTGCGCCTCGATCGGCTTGTGGTAGATCGGAAGCGCCTCTCGGCGCAGCGTCGAGAGCTCGTCGCTGAACCACCAGCGCTCGTGATCGGAGCGGTCCGTCCACAGCGTCACCTGGCGGATGTGCAGCGGATCGTCCTCGTTGCGGCTCAAAAAGGCGCCGCGGGCGCCGAAGGCGAGCGCCCGGTCGAGCGCCGGGCGCCAGATCTCGAGGAAGCGGTCGCGCCGGAACGGGACGATGTGCCATTCGATGTAGTGGACCTCGATCACGACGGCCTCGGAGCCTAACCGGTCAGGCCCCGACCTCGGCCCAGATCGCGCCCTCGCCGTCGACGTGGCGGCCCTCGTCGGTGTCACGGGCGCCGACCATGATCGCGATCTTGCCCGCGTGCCTGTTCTCGTGCAGGAGCTGGTGCGCGGCGGGGACGCCGTCGAAGTCCATCGCGCGCCAGAGCACGGGCCGGATCTTGCCCTCGGCCATGAGCCGGTTGGCGCGCGTGCACTCGTACGCGTTGGCGAAGTGCGAGCCGAGGATCTCCTTCTGCTTCATCCACAGATAGCGGACGTCGAAGTCGAGGTTGTAGCCCGAGGTGGCGCCGCAGATCACGACCTTGCCGAACGGCTTGACGGTGAACACCGAGGTCGGGAAGGTCGCCTGGCCGACGTGCTCGAAGACGATGTCGGGGGCGTCGCCGAGGATCTCCTTGACCCGCTTGGCGAACCCGCGCGACGCCTTGAACCGCTCCTTGTCGGCCGCCGGGTCGGCGGCCGGGTGGTTGGCGTCGGTTCGCATCATCTCGCCGAACTCGCCGCGGTCGATGTAGTCGACCGCGCCCAGCTGCTTGACCAGCTCGCCCTTCTCGGGCGAGGAGACGACGCCGACCGCGTTGGCGCCCGCCGCCCTGCAGATCTGGGTCGCGAAGACCCCGAGCCCGCCGGCCGCGCCCCAGATCAGCACGTTGTGGCCGGCCTGCACCCGGCAGCGGTCGATCAGCATCCGGTAGGCGGTGAAGTAGGTGAGCCCGTAGGCCGAGGACTCGACCCAGGAGAGGTTGCGCGGCTTGGGCAGCAGTTGCTGGGCCTGCACCTTGGTGAACTGGGCGAACGATCCCCAGGTGGTCTCGTAGCCCCAGATCTCCTGACTCGGGGCGGCCAGCGGGTCGAGCCCGTGCACCTCGACGTCCTCGTAGGAGGCCTGGTTGCAGTGGATCACGACCTCGTCGCCGGGCTTGTGCTGGGTCACTCCCTCGCCGACCTTCCAGACGATCCCCGAGCCGTCGGAGCCGCCGATGTGGTGGCCGTAGGTGGGATGGTCGCCGTAGTTGAACACCGAGACCGGCTTACCGAGCGCCGCCCAGACGTTGTTGAAGTTGACCCCGGCGGCCATCACGCGGACGATCACCTCGAAGGCGCCGGGCTCGGGAACCTCGATCTCCTCGACCTCGAAGGCGTCCTTGGGCTCTCCCTCGCGCTCCTGGCGGATCACCCACGCCGCCATCGACTCGGGCAGCGTGCCCGGCCTCACGTCGAGCTTCGAAACCTCGCTTGCGTCAACGGCCAACTGCGCTCACTCCCCTCGGTCGTGGTCCTCTCGAGCGCGCCGCATGCTACAGGCGCTCGCCGGGTCGATCGCCGGACCCGGCGCGGGCCAGGGCGTCAGGAACCCGTCCGCGCGCCCGACTACCTTCGTGAGTCCGATGGAGGCATCCGAACGACCCCAGCTCCCCCTCGACGACGGCACCGCCGGCGACGGCTCGGTGCGCGCGATCGACGACCGGCTGGTGATCGAGCGACTCGAGGTCGCCGACGCGCGCGCGGCGAAGCTGGTGCGCGAGCGCGCAGCCGCCGGCAGGCCCGCCGTCGAGACCGTGCGCAGGGCGGTCGAGATCGGCAGCCGGGTGCTCGACAGCGAGGAGACGGCCGCCAATGTCGACTACGTGCGCCGCGAGCTCGAGGCCGGCCTCGGAGAGCTCGACCGCAAGCTGGGCGGCACCCTCGAGGAGGGCGCCGAGTCCTTCGCCGAGCGACTCGCGGTCGCCTTCGGCGCCGAGCGCAACGACTCGGTCCAGGCGCAGATCCGCGAGATCGTCACCGCGGAGTCGCGCCAGCAGCGCGACGAGCTGCTGCGCAGGCTGACGTCCGAGGACGCGGCCAACCCGCTGGTCGCGATGCAGGTGCGGATCGGCAAGCGGCTGGTCGAGGCCGAGGAGCGCCACCGCCAGGAGGCCGAGCGGCTGCGCGAGTCGCACGCCACCCAGTCGCGCGCCATGCAGGCCCAGGTCTCCGAGCTCAAGGAGCACCTCGCCCGCCTGCTCGACAAGCAGGACCACGAGCTCGAGCTGGCCGAGGTCGAGGCGGTCGGGACGCGCAAGGGACTCACCTTCGAGGAGCGCGTGCACGACGCGATCGAGGCGGTCGCCGGCGCCCGCGGCGACCTCGCCGCGCACACTGGCGCCGAGCAGGCCGAGGGCGGCGGCAAGAAGGGCGACACGCTGGTCGAGATCGGTGCCTGCGAGGGCTGCGCGCGCGGCCGGATCGTCTTCGAGGCCAAGGACAAGCAGCTGACCAAGAACAGGGCCTGGGGTGAGCTGAACGCCGCCATGGAGGCGCGCGCGGCATCGTTCGGCGTGCTGGTGGTCGCGGGCGACGAGAACGTGCCCGCCGGCCGCGAGCAGCTGACCGAGTACGAGGGCAACAAGCTGATCATCGCGGTCGATCGCGAGCAGCCTGGGGGCCTCGGGCTCGGCGTCGCGTACCGGCTCGCCGCGGCGCGGGTCGCGATGGCCCGCGATCGCGACCTGACCGTCGACGCGGCGGCCGTGCGCGACGCGGCCTCGGAGGCGGTCTCGACGCTCAAGCAGGCGCAGGCGATTCGCTCCGCGCTGACCGGGGTCAAGTCGCAGTCCGACCGGGCGCGCGACGGGCTCGACGCGATGGTCGCCGCGCTCGAGGCGAAGCTGGCGCAGATCGACTCGCTGGTCGCCGAGGCTGACCCCGACTAACACGGCGTGCCGCGGGGGCCCTGGAGCTACGGCAGGAGCAGCTCGTTCTGCGAGCTCTTGCGCTCGGGGCCGACCCGCAGGGTGGTCTCGCGCCGCTCGGCCGTCGCCTCGTCGGCGGCGGAGACCGTGTAGTCGCCCCGCTCGAGGTCGACCTGCATGCTGCCGACCCCGCCGGGGACGATCTCGTCGCTGGCGTTGTTCCTGGGGCCCTCGAGCACGAGCGTGACGGGGTCGCGGGTCTGGTTCGAGATCGTGATCCTGGCGAGGCCGGCGCCGACGCCCGAGCGCGGGCCGAGCGAGACCTGGCGGTCCTTGATCAGGGCGCTGAGTTGGATCGGCGCCGGGGGCCGCGGATCGTTGGGGAAGTCCTCCGCGCCGCAGGCGGCGACCGCCACCGACGCCACGAGCGCCACGCCGCCCGCCATCACCCTCCTCCACGGGCCCATAACGCAGCCAACCCTAGTGGACCGCCAGCGGAAGCGCCGGGGGCGCCGCGGCGCTGCGCCGGCGGCGCCCGGGGCTCAGAACGGCAGCTCGACGACCTCGGCCGCGACCCCTTCGTCGCCGACCTCGACGGTTGCGCCGAGCTCGGCCTCGCGGCGCAGGATCGCGAGCGCGATCGGCCCCCGGGCGGGGGAGAGCACGGCGGTGCCCACCGCCCCTAGCTCGCGCTCGTCGAGGTGGACGGTCGAGCCGTCGGCGACCGGCGCCGCGAGGCGCAGCCCGCGCAGGCGCCGGTTGGGCTTGCCCCTGTAATGCAGCCGGGCGACCGTCTCCTGACCGATGTAGCACCCCTTGCTGAAGCTGACGGCGCGCTCGTTGATCCCGGCCTCCTGGGGAATCGTCGCGGTGCTCATCTCGCGTCCGAAGCGGGGGCGCCCACCCTCGACGCGGACGACCTCGGCCGCCGCCTCGCTGACCGCCTCCGCGCCCGCCTCGACCAGTGCCTCGCTCAGCGCGCCCGCCCGGTCGCGGGCGACGAGCAGATCGATGCCGGTGTCGGTTGCGATCGCCAGGCAGACGATCCCGCCCGGCGCCGCGTCGCGGTGGGCGTGCTCGGGGGCGAGCGGGCCGGCGAGCGCGAGCTCGCTCGCCGCCGGGCCGATCACCGAGAGCAGCGCGAGCTCGCCCGAGCGGTCGGCGATCTCGACGTCACGGCCGACCTTGTACATCGAGAGGTGGCGGCGGACCGCGTCGGCGCCCGCAGGCTCGGTGTCGATCCGAAAGCGGTCGGCGGCGCGCAGCACGCGCATGTCGCCCTGCATGCGGCCCTTGCGGTCGAGCAGCGCCGAGTAGCAGCCGCCGCCGACCGCGAGCGACTCGACGTCGTTGGTGAGCTGGCCCTGCAGATACTCGCCCGCCTCGGAGCCCGAGACGTCGAGGAAGCCGCGCTCACGCTCGAGCACCCCGGCCGCCTCGCGCAGCGCCCGGTACTGGCCGTCGAGCTCGATCTCGGTCACGCCTTGCACGCCACCGATTCTGACAGTTCACCCGGGAGGCTCTGCCCCCCGGGATCCCCCCGCTCACCCGGGAGGCTCGAGCCCCCGGGGAACTCCCCGCTTGGCCGGGCTCTGCCCCCGGGGACCCCCCCGCTTGCTATTGCCCTCGGCCCCGATGGTTTTGATGTGTCAAAATCTTGGTTGTGCGAGCCCAAAAGAAGCCGGAGACCGACGCGTCGGAGGCCGGCGCCGACGCGCCGGGCGGGCCCGGCGCCGACGCCGGTGCGGCCAACGCGCCCGGCGCGCCCGGCCCCGACGCTGACGCCGACGGCCGTCACGACCGAGACGCCGGGATGAGCAGGCGCCGGCTGCTCGCCGGCGGCGTGATCGCCGCCCCGACGCTGGCCCTGCTGCACGAGACGATTCCGCACGCCGGGCTGCACGCGGCGCTCGGGGAGGAGAGCGGCTCGGGCGCCGGTTCGCACGCCGCGCACGGGGGCGGCGTGCCCAGTCACCTCGACGGCTCGGGCACCGCCGGGCCGACCTTCCGCGGCGGGGCCGCGGTCGACCACCGCGCCAACGGCTTCGACCCGACCGAGATCCTGCGCGACTTCGACCACGGCCGGACCCGGCGGCTGGCGAGCGGGCGCGTGGTTCGCGAGTGGGAGCTGCACGGCGTCGACCGGGAGATCGAGGTCGCGCCCGGCGTCCGCTTCGCGGCCTGGACCTACAACGGGCGCGTCCCCGGGCCGACGCTTCGCTGCCGCGAGGGCGAGCTGCTGCGGGTCAGGTTCGTGAACGGCTCCGAGCACCCGCACACGATGCACTTCCACGGGCTGCACCCCTCGGCGATGGATGGCGTCCCCGGCGTCGGGGCGGGGATCATCGAGCCGGGGGGGTCGACGGTGTACGAGTTCGAGGCCGAGCCCTTCGGGCTGCACCTCTACCACTGCCACGTGGCGCCGCTCGCCGAGCACATCGCGCGCGGCCTCTACGGAGCATTCATCGTCGACCCGAAGCGGGGCCGCCCGGCGGCCGACGAGCTGGTCATGGTCCAGCACGGCTACAACACCACCTTCGACGGGGCGGGCAATCAGCTCTACGCGGTCAACGGGATCCCGTTCCACTACATGCACGAGCCGGTCCGCGTGCGCCGCGACGAGCTCGTGCGCATCTACCTGGTCAACGTCCTCGAGTACGACCCGGTCAACTCATTCCACGTGCACGGCAACTTCTTCGAGTACTTCCCGACCGGGACGCGGCTCGAGCCGACCGAGTTCAGCGACACGGTGATCCAAGGCCAGGCGCAGCGCGGGATCTGCGAGCTGCGCTTCCCGCACCCCGGGCCGTTCATGTTCCACGCCCACAAGACCGAGTTCGCCGAGCTCGGTTGGATGGGCTTCTTCGAGGTTGGCTGATGGAGGCACGCGGACACGCCGCGGGGGAGAGGGCGCGCTCGCCGCTCGGGCGGCTGCCGGCCTGGGCGCTGGCGCTCGGCGCGCTCGCCGCGATCGCCGCGATCCTCGCTCTGCTCGCCGCGCTCGGGTCCGAGAGCCTTCCCGACCGCTCGGGCCCTCCGATCGAGGAGCTCGCCGTCGAACGCACCGAGCTGAGCCCGAATCGGATCGACCTCACGCTCCGCAACACCGGCCCCGACCCGGTCGAGATCGGCCAGGTGTTCGTCAACGACGCCTTCGTCGACTTCACGGCGGGCGAGCGGCGGGTCGGGAGGCTGGACGCGACGACCCTCTCGCTCGTCTATCCCTGGCAGGAGGGCCAGCCGTACGCGATCTCGCTGGTGACCTCGACCGGCGCGGTGATCGAGAGCGAAATCGCCGCCGCCGCCGAGACGCCGCGCGCCGATGCCGGGTTCTTCGGGCTCATGACCCTGCTCGGGACGTACGTCGGAATCGTCCCGGTCCTGCTCGGGATGCTGCTCCTGCCGGCGCTGCGCCGATCCGGTGAACGATGGATACGCGTGGTGATGGCGCTGACCGTCGGCCTGCTCGGCTTCCTCGCCCTCGACGGCACGCTCGAGGGGCTCGAGCTGGCCGGGAGGTCGGGCGGCGCCTTCGGCGGGGTCGAGGTCGTCTTCGTCGGCGCCGCCGTCGCCTTCCTGGGACTGATGGGACTGGACCGCTACCTGACCCGCCGGCGCGGGGACGCCGCCGCGGCGGGCGCCACCGCGAATCGGCTGGCGCTCATGGTCGCGATCGGGATCGGGCTGCACAACCTCGGCGAGGGCCTCGCGATCGGATCCGCCTACGCGGTCGGGGAGCTGGCGCTGGGGGCGTTTCTGGTTGTCGGCTTCGCGATCCACAACACCACCGAAGGGGTCGCGATCGTCGCCCCGCTGGCCCGCGAGCGCCCCTCGTTCGCCGGCCTCGCCGGGCTCGGCCTGATCGCCGGGGCCCCGGCGATCGCCGGGGCCGTGATCGGCGCCTCGGTCACCAGCCCGGAGCTCTCGGCGCTGCTGCTCGGGGTCGGGGTCGGCGCGATCGCCCAGGTGATCGTCCAGATCGCGCCCTCCGTGCGCGACGCCGCGGGCCGGCTCCTCGACGCGGCGACCGCCACCGCGATGGCTGCCGGGGCGCTGGCCCTCTACGCGACCGGCCTGCTGGTCAGCGTCTAGGAGGTTTGGGCGATGGCGCACTCCGGCCTCAGACGCGACCCCGACGCCGCCCAGACCGAGGCGGTCGAGGACTACGCGAAGGCGATCTACGCGCTCGCGCGCCGCGACGAGGGGCCGGTCGGCACGGGCGCGCTCGCCGAACGCCTCGGCGTCTCGCCGGGGACCGCGACGGCGATGATCAAACGGCTCGCCGAGCTCGGGATCGCCGAGCACGAGCCCTATCGCGGCGTCACGCTGACGGCCGCGGGGGAGCGGGTCGCGCTCGAGGTCGTCCGCCACCACCGACTGATCGAGTCCTATCTCGCCGAGGCCCTCGGGATGCCGTGGGACCGCGTCCACGACGAGGCGGAGGTGCTCGAGCACTACATCTCCGAGGAGCTCGAGGAGCGGATCGCGGCCGCGCTCGGCAACCCGAGCCACGATCCTCACGGCGATCCGATCCCCGACCGCCGGCTGGCGATCTCCGAGGTCGGAGGGGTGGCGCTCGCCGATCTAGGCCGAGGGGAGGGCGGCGTCTTCGGCCGGGTTTCGGACTCCGACCCGCGCATGCTGCGCTACCTGGCGGAGCGCGGGATCCGGCCGGGCGCCACGGTCACGGTCATCGATCACGAGCCCTTCGGGGGCGCGCTGATGATCGTCGTCGACGGCACCTCGCACGCGATCGGGACCGAGCTGGCACAGCGGATGCTGATCACCGACCCCCGGCGCGAGGGCAAGGCCGGGCAGGGTGACTGAGCCGGTCGAGGCACCGTTCGAGACCGAAGCGACCGAGGCCCCCGCGCCCGCCGTCGACGGGCGGCCCGAGCTCGAGGCAGGGAACGGGGTGGAGGGCGCGCTGCCGGGCGAGGCCGCGGTCGCGCGCGCGGCCCGGCGCTCGCTCGAGGGCCGGGCGCGCGGCCCGGCGCGGATCTGGCCCTTCCTCGGGCCGGCGTTCATCGCCGCGGTCGCCTACATCGACCCGGGTAACTTCGCCACCAACATCAGCGCCGGGGCCCAGTTCGGCTACCTGCTGCTCTGGGTCGTGGTCGCCGCCAATCTGATCGCGATGCTGATCCAGACCCAGTCGGCCAAGCTCGGGATCGCGACCGGCAAGAACCTGCCCGAGCTCTGCCGCGAGAACTTCTCGCGCCGGACCTCGATCGGGCTCTGGCTGCAGGCCGAGGGCGTGGCGATGGCGACCGACATCGCCGAGGTCGTCGGCGCCGCGCTCGGGCTCAACCTGCTGTTCGGAATCCCGCTCTTCCCGGCGGCCCTGATCGCCGGCGCCGGGGCCTTCGCGATCCTCGCCCTGCAGCAGCGGGGCTTTCGCCGCCTCGAGGCGGCGATCGCGGCGATGGCCGGGGTCGTGCTGGTCTCCTTCGGGTTCGAGATCTTCTGGGCCAAGCCGCACGCCGGCGACGTCGCAAGCCATCTCTTCGTCCCGGGCTTCAGCGGCACCGAGAGCATCCTGCTCACCACCGGGATCATCGGCGCGACCGTGATGCCGCATGTCGTCTACCTGCACTCGGCGCTCACCCAGCGCCGGATCGTCGGGCGCAATGACGACGAGCGCCGGCGCATCCTGCGCTTCGAGAAGGTCGACGTGGTGATCGCGATGCTGATCGCCGGCGCGGTCAACCTGTCGATGATGATCATGGCCGCGGCGCTGTTCAACGTCGGCGACCTGACCGGGATCGACAGCATCGAGGGCGCCTTCGAGGGGCTCAAGCTCACGGTCTCCGACCACGCGGCGACGGTCTTCGGGGTCGCGCTGCTGGCCTCGGGATTCGCCTCGTCGTCGGTCGGCACGATGTCGGGCCAGGTCGTCATGCAGGGCTTCATCCAGCGCCGAATCCCGGTCTTCCTCCGTCGCGCGATCACCCTCGCGCCCGCCCTGATCGTGCTCGGCCTCGGAGTGAATCCGACCGATGCGCTGGTCATGAGCCAGGTCGTGCTCTCGTTCGGGATCCCGTTCGCGCTGATCCCGCTGCTGCTCATCGCCCGCAAGCGCGACGTGATGGGCGCGATGACGAACCCCGCCTGGTTGACGGCGATCGCGGCGGTGCTGGGCGGGCTGATCATCGCCCTCAACGTGTTCCTGCTCCAGCAGGTCTTCTTCGCCTGAGGGCGTCGTGTCCCGGGTGCCGAGCCCGCGGCGAGGATAGGCTGTGGGCGTGGCCCTCGCCGCCGATTTCCAGGAGCTGCTCGACACCCTGCCCGAGGACTGGACCGACATCGTCTGCGACCTGCGGATCGCCGACGAGGACCTCTACGTCGACGCCGCCGTGCTCATGGCCCAGGTCAACGCGCAGCCCTATTCGCGCGCCGAGTGGCACTGGCGGATCAACGTCGCTCACAGCTTCGGCCACGCGGCGGCCGCCGAGACGGTCAAGGGCACGTTGGCGCTGCTCGACGAACAGGGGATCGAGGGCGAGCTGATCGTCCGCCAGGTCGAGCAGGGGCGCGCCGAGGTGGTCCAGATGTGGGGTCGCCCCGAGTCGGTGCGGCGCGAGTTCCGCGCCCGGCGCTCGCTCTGAAGCGTGGTGTTGGCCAAATGGGCGCCTTATCGGCGCCGTGGCGCCGGTTTCGCGCCACGCCGCGCAGGCCGAGTCGACGGTGGGTAGGCCGCCGCGGCCCTCAGTGGTCATCGAGGCCAAGCTCGAACACGCGATCGACGCGGGGCGGGCGCTCGACGATCTCATGGCGGGCGTCCCAGCGCGCCCAGGCGGCGAGTGCCTGCCGGTCGAAGCCGACGCCCGGTCGCAGCGCGTCGGCCTCGAGCAGCGCGTCGAGCTGCACCCGCTGGGAGCCGGGGTCGAGCGCCGGGACGGCGTCGAGGAGGTCGTCGAGCGCGGCGCCGGGATCCGCGGCGGCGGCCGCGTAGCCGCGGCCGGTCGCCGCGACCATTCCGGCGACCAGGCCGGGGTCTCGCTCGAGCGTCCGGCGCGAGGTCGCCAGGACCAGCTCCGGGTAGGCCGGGGCCCCGTAGTCGTCGACGCGCAGCTCGCGCGTCGGGACGCCGAGCCGGCGCAGCTCGACCCCCTCGGCGTTCCAGAACGCGGTCGCCGCGTCGAGCCGCCCGGCCGAGAGCGCGCCGACCGAGTCGAAGCCGATCGTCACCCGGTCGACGGACGCCGGGTCGACCCCTTCGGACTCGAGCACGGAGTCGAGCACCGCGTCGTCGGATGGCAGCCCGGTGACCCCGACCGTGGCCCCCGCGAGGTCGGCCGGCGAGCGCACCGCCTCGCGGTCGCGGGCGATCACCGCCGCGAGCGGGCGATGGACGATCGCCGCGACCCCGACCGGGTCCAGCCCCCGCTCGCGGGCGATCGCGAGGTCGTGGATGTCGAGGATCGCGAACTCGGCGCTGCCCGCGGCGAGCAGCTTCGGCGCGTCGGTCGAGGCCGAGGGCTCGCGCACCTGGAGGTCGATCCCGGCGCGCTCGTAGTCGCCGTCGGCGAGCGCCGCGTAGATGCCCGCGTGAACCGCGTTGGGACGGAAGTCGAGCACCAGGGTCGCCTCCTCGGAGGCGCCCGGTTCTGCGCCGCCACCGCCGCAGCCCGTGAGCCCGACGAGGGCGGCCGCCAGCAGCGCACCGACCCATCGCATCGGCGGCCGAGGATAGGCGAGAGCCCGGCCCGCGACTAGCCTTGGGGTGTGTCCGGCTACCCACCGACCGAGGAGCACCCGCTCGCCACAGAGCTGCTCGCCTTCATCGAGATCCCGAAGGGCAGCCGCAACAAGTACGAGTACGACGAGCGGATCGAGCACGTGATCCTCGACCGCTTCCTCTCCTCCTCGATGGTCTATCCGACCGATTACGGCTTCCTGATGGGCTATCGGGGTCGCGACGGCGACCCGCTCGACGCGATGGTCTGCGTCTCGGAGCCGACCTTCCCGGGCTGCGTGATTCCGGTCAAGCCGATCGCGCTGTTCGTGATGACCGACGAGAACGGCGTCGACGACAAGGTCGTCTGCGTACCCACCCACGATCCGGGCTGGAACACGGCGGAGGTGCTCGACGACATCCCCGAGGCGCTGCAGCGCGAGATCACCCATTTCTTCTCGGTCTACAAGCAGCTCGAGGGCAAGGAGGTCCGGGTCGAGGGGTGGCGCTCGCGCGAGGACGCGCTCGAGGTGATCGCCGACGGCCGCCGCCTGCAGGCGGCATACGACGCCGCGAACACTTAGAAAACCTTGAGGTCCTGATCGCGGCTCCGGCTTCGGACCCGTATAGACTGCCGCGCGCAAACCGAGCGAGGAGGACTAGTCGTGCAGGATCGAGGCCTTGCGGCCTACATCGCGGAGTTGATCGGGACGCTGTTCCTGGTGTTCGTCATCGGGATGGTCATCTCGCTCTTCGTGTCGACCGGCGCGGCGGCCACCGTCGGCTCGGACTTCGTGGTCGTCGCCTTCGCCCAGGGCCTCGCGCTCTTCCTACTGATCATCGCCTTCGGGCAGGTCAGCGGCGGCCACTTCAACCCGGCGGTCACGGTCGCCGCCGCGGCGATGCGACGGATCGATCCGATCGACGCCGTCGTCTACATCCTCGCCCAGCTCTCCGGCGGCGTGCTCGGCGCCCTGATCGTCAAGGGCCTGCTGCTCGACGAGGGCCGCGCCACCAGCTACGGCGCCGCGACGATCAGCGACCTGCTCGGCGGCCCGTTCGCCGCGGCGGTCTGCGAGGGTATCGGAGCCTTCTTCATCGTGCTCGCCGTCTGCGCGGTGGCGATGAACCCGCGCGCGCGCCAGGAGTGGGCGCCGTGGGCGATCGGGATCGCGCTGACCTTCGGCGTGATGATCTTCGGCCCGCTGACCGGCGCGGCCCTGAACCCCGCGCGCTGGTTCGGCCCGGCGCTGATCGGCGACGCCTTCGGCAGCTTCAGCGATATCTGGCCCTACGTGATCGGCCCGCTGGTCGGCGCCCTGGTCGCGGTCGGCGTCTACCGGTTCGTGATCGCCGGGCCGCAGTACGCCGAGGGTGCCGAGCCGCCGACCTCGGCGGCCCGCGGCGTCAGCCAGGCGGTCACCGACGCCGAGGTTCGCGCGCGCAACAAGTAGCGGTCCCGGCTTCGATACCGTGAGCGTGTGAAGCGGGTCACCTTCTCGCGCAACTACACGCTGTCGCTGTCACGGACCTGCCGCTGCTACTGCAAGTACTGCGCCTTCGCCACCCATCGGGCGCACCTGTATGCGCCCGATGAGGTCGAGGCGCGCCTGGAGGAGGCGGTGCGCCGCAACGCCAAGGAGCTGCTCGTGCTCACCGGCGAGGCGCCGGAGGTAAACCCCGAGGTCGCCGCGCGCCTCGCCTCCTACGGGCACTCCGACTTCGTCTCCTACGTCGTCTGGGCCTGCGAGCGGGCGCTCGAGCGCGGTCTTCTGCCGCACACCAACCTCGGCGTCCTCGAGCCCGCGGACCTCGCTCGCCTGCGCGAGGTGACCGCCTCGCAGGGGCTGATGCTCGAGTCGATCTCCGAGCGCCTGATGGAGACCGTGCACGCCGGCTCGCCTAGCAAGCACCCGGCCCGCCGGCTTCAGACGATCGAGGCGGCGGGCGAGCTTCAGATCCCGTTTACGAGCGGGATCCTGGTCGGGATCGGCGAGACCGAGGCCGAGCGCGTCGCCTCGCTCGAGGCGCTGGCCGAGGCGCACGCCCGCCACGGCCACATCCAGGAGGTGATCCTGCAGAATTTTGTCCCGCACCCGAAGTACTACGGCGCCGAGGTTGCAGAGATCGCCGATCAGGCGGCGAGGGAACGCTGGGGTGGAGACGGGTCGCCGCTCGGTAACGAGCAACCCACTCCGGAATGGGCGACCCCGATCAGGCTCGAGGACATGCGACGCCTCGTCGTCGCCGCCCGGGAGCTGATGCCCGAGGTCGGGATCCAGATCCCGCCCAACCTCTCGGACTGGTGGCTCGACCTGGTCGACGCCGGGGCGACCGACCTCGGCGGGCTGTCGGCCAACGGCGATCACATCTCCCCCGAGCAGGCGTTCCCGAGCCCGCACCAGGTGCGCAAGAGCCTCAAGCCCCGCGGCTATGCGCTCACCGAGCGCCTCTGCGCCTACCCCCAGTACCTGGAGCCCGAGTGGATCGAGCAGGGGGTGCTCGATGCGGTCAAGCTGAAGTACTGGAGCTTCATCCCGCGCCGCGGCTCGGGGCGGCGCTCCGAGGAGCGGATCGACGCCGCGCTCGCCTCGCGCGCGATCGAGCGCGGGCGGGCGGGAGAGGCGCTGAGCGAGGAAGAGCTCACCGCGCTGTTCAGTGAGACCCGGCCGGAGGTGATCGAGGAGATGCGCGCCGCCGCCGACGAGGTGCGCGCAGAGCTCGCCGGCGACGTCGCCACCTTCGTCGTCAACCGCAACGTCAACTTCACCAACATCTGCATCGTCGGCTGCGCCTTCTGCGGCTTCGGCCAGGGAAAGCGCTCGCCCGACGCCTACCACGTCGCCGAGGAGGGCTTCCGGGCCCGGATCGCCGAGGCGGTCGACTTCGGCGCCACCGAGATCTGCATGCAGGGCGGCATCCACCCCGACTATGAGCTCGAGGACTACGGCCGCTGGCTGCGCGTCGCCAAGGACACAGCGCCCCAGCTCCACCTGCACGCCTACTCGCCGATGGAGGTCCACTACATGTGCGAGCGCTCGGGGCGCACCCCCGAGGCGGTCTTCGACTACCTGCTCGAGTGCGGACTGGGTTCGACGCCGGGGACCGCGGCCGAGGTCCTCGACGACGGCGTGCGCACCCGGATCTCGCCCAACAAGCTGCCCGCCGGGCGCTGGGTGGAGATCATCGAGGCCTGCCATCGCTCGGGCTGCGCTCGACCTCGACCGTGATGTTCGGCCACATCGAGGAGCCGCGCGAGCTGGCGCGCCACATGCGCGTCGTGCGTGAGCTCCAGGAGCGCACCGGCGGGATCACCGAGTTCGTCCCGCTCTCCTTCATCCCGTTTCAGACCCTGCTCGGGCGCACGCACGGGATCGAGGAGATCTCGCGCTCAGAGAACCTCAAGCACACCGCCGCCTTTCGCCTCGCGCTCGGCCGCACGATCCGAAACCTGCAGGCGAGCTGGGTGAAGATGGGCATCGACGCGGCGACCGAGAGCCTGCGCTGGGGGGTCAACGACCTCGGCGGCACCCTGATGGAGGAGAACATCTCGCGCATGGCGGGCTCCCAGCACGGGGTGCGCCTCGAGCCGGAGGACCTGATCGGCGCCGCTCGGGCGGCGGGACGCACACCCGCTCAGCGCACGACGCTCTACGAGGTCGTCGAGACGTACTGAGCTGGCCCGGTCGGGCGGCCCGTCGGGAGGCGATGCGAGACTGGGCAGCATGAGCTGGGCCCCGATCGAGGATCTGCCCGCGGATCGAGAGCGGCTTGAGCTGCCTGAGCTGCGCCCGCTCGATGCCCTGTGGAGGGAGAAGCGCGCGGAGCTCGAGCAGCTCGACGGGATGCGGATCTTGCGAGAACGTTTGGTCCGATCGTGGGCGATCGAGACCGGCGTGATCGAACGCGTATACGAGCTCGATCGAGGGACGACTGAGCTCCTGATCGAGCGCGGAATCGATGCCGCGCTGATCGATCGGTCGAGCACGGACAAGGAGCCTGCTCTGGTCGCCCGGATCATCGAGGATCAGCGTGAGGCGATCGAAGGTCTGTTCGATTTCATCAAGCGGGACCGGGAGCTTTCTACGAGCTATGTGAAGGAGCTGCATGCCGTCCTGACCCGCTCTCAGGAGGAGGTCGAGGCTCTGGACCAGTTCGGTAACGCAGTCATGGTGCCGTTGCTTCGCGGCGAATGGAAGCGGCTGCCCAACAATCCACGACGGCCGGACGGCACGGTTCACGAGTACTGCCCACCGGAGCAGGTTGGATCGGAGATGGACCGTCTGATCGCGTTGCATCGCGAACACCAACAACAGAGCATCGAGCCGGAGGTCGAGGCCGCGTGGCTTCACCACCGCGTCGCCCAGATTCACCCGTTCCAGGATGGGAATGGCCGCGTCGCACGGGCGCTCGGATCTTCCTGCGGGCCGGTTGGTTCCCCCTGACGGTGGACAGGGACCGCAAGCCGGAGTACATCGAATGCCTCGAAGCCGCCGATCTGGGCGAGCTGCGCTACTTGAGCCGATTCTTTGGTCTGCTCGAACGCGACGATCTGGTGCGGGCGCTGGGAATCGGCGATCAGGCCGTGCGCGAGCTCGAGGGCCTCGAGCAGGTCATCCGCTCGGCTCGCGATGAACTCATGAGGCCGATGGCGGTCGAACCTGAGGAGCTCAAACGCGTACGCGCGACGGCTGATTCACTGCTAGAGATCGGGCGCCACGAGATGGAGGCGGTCAAGGTGATGCTGGACCGTGAGATCTCCGACTACCGGCCGGAGTTCAGTGCTCGGGTCGAATGCGTTCCGCCCAGCGACGATCGTGCTCATTGGTATTTCGCCGAGATAGTTGAAATCGCGCAGCGCGAATTCCATTACTTCGCGAACCCGCGGACCTACGCCGCTTGGGCGCGCCTACGGATCGCCGACCGCGACGCAAGCACGTGGGATGACCTGATCGTCTCTTTCCATGGGGTTGGACGCGAGTTCCGCGGTTTGATTGCGGTGACTGCCTTTTACAATCGATACCAACTCGGTTCGGAACGAGGCAAGAAGGATCGGCGGCGGACCCATTCGAAACGGATCTCGGATGAGCTCTTTCAGATCAACTACCTCGAGGATCCAGAGCAGGCTGCGGACCGCTTTCGGGAGTGGCTCCGCGGGGTTCTGACGATCGGCCTCGGCCAGTGGCGGAGAGGCCTTCCAGCCGCCCGGGGTACCTGACTCAGCTCATCAGTGCTGGGGCCGCGGTCGCTCGGCGTCGCGGAGACGCTCGGCGACGGCGGCCAGGATTTTGCGAGCGACGCTCGGCAGGTCCTCCATCAAGGTCGAGAACTCCCGCGCGTTGAGGACCAGGAGACGCATGTCGGTCTCCGCGGTCACCGTGGCCGAGCGCGGCGCTCGATGGAGCAGGGCCATCTCGCCGAAGGACTCGCCGGGGCCCATGCGAACGCTCTTGCGACCGCGAATCGTCGCCTTGGCGGTCCCTTCCTCGATCACGAAGCACTCGTGCCCCGGATCGCCCTGTCGCATCAGGACCCGGCCGGCCGGGACCTCGATCTCGTCGCTGAGCGCGGCGATCCGGGCCAACTCTCGTTTGCTGCAACCGGAGAAGAGCTGAACCTGTGAGAGCCGCTCGAGCTTGGGGTCGCGTGACCGCCGTGAAACCGTTCTCATCGCGGCGCTGAGTATCTCACCGCCGACGGCGTTTCGCGAAGCCGCGATGATGACCCGGTGCGCGCGATGATGCTCAGCGAGCAGGGACGGCCGCCGGAGCCCGTCGAGGTTGCCGAGCCGCGGCCGCGTGCCGGCCAGGTCGAGGTCCGCGTGCTGACCTGTGGCGTCTGCCGCACCGACCTGCACATCGTCGACGGCGAGCTGACCGACCCGAAGCTGCCGCTGGTGCTCGGCCACCAGGTCGTCGGCGAGGTCGCCGGGGCGGGGGAGGCGGCCGAGCGGTTCGCGCTCGGCGCGCGGGTCGGGATCCCCTGGCTCGGCTGGGCCGACGGCGTCTGTCGATACTGCCGCTCGGGTCGCGAGAACCTCTGCGAGCGGGCGCGATTCACCGGCTATCACCTCGACGGCGGCTACGCCGAGGTCACCGTCGCCGATGAGCGCTTCTGCCTGGCGTTGCCCGACGCGCCGAATGACGCTCACGCGGCGCCGCTGCTCTGTGCGGGGCTGATCGGCTATCGCGCGCTGCGCATGTGCGGCGAGCCCGAGCGGCTCGGGCTCTACGGGTTCGGCGCCTCGGCGCACATCATCTGCCAGGTCGCGGCGGGCGAGGGCCGGCGGGTGTTCGCGATCACCCGCTCGGGCGACGCCGAGCGGCAGGCATTCGCGCGCGGATTGGGCGCGGAGTGGGCCGGCGGAGCGGACGAGCTCGACGAGCCACTCGACGCGGCGATCATCTTCGCGCCGGCGGGCGAGCTGGTGCCGGTCGCCCTGCGCGCGCTCGCGCCGGGCGGTTCCGTGGTCTGCGCCGGGATCCACATGAGCGACATCCCGGCGTTTGCCTACGAGACCCTGTGGGGCGAGCGCCAGATCCGCTCGGTCGCCAACCTGACCCGTCGCGACGGCGAGGAGTTCTTCGCGCTCGTCGGCGCGTCCCCGGTGCGCACCGAGGTCACCGAATACCCGCTGGCGCGCGCCGCCGAGGCGCTCGACGACCTGCGCGCCGGGCGGGTCCGCGGCGCCGCGGTCCTGCGCGTCGCCGAGGGCTCGGCGACGGATGGCTGACGTCGAGATCGTGGCGCAGGCGCCGTGAGGCGCGCGCTCGTCGGCCTGATCGCCGCGGGCGCGCTCGTCGCGCCCGCGGCGCCGGCGGCGCCCCACGGCGCGACCCACAGCACGGCGGTCGCGCCTCCCGCGACCCCCTCGGCGCCGGCCACGCACGCCGCCTCGCCGGCCACGCACGCTGCCTCGTCGGCCACGCACGCCGCCTCGCCGGCCACGTCGAGCGATCTCTGCCTGGCCGCCGACCCGCCGCCGATCTCCGCCCCGGCGCGGCGGCTTCGATTCGGGATCACGCCGCAGCTCGCGGGCACCGTCGGCACCGCGCAGGGTGAGGTGGTGCCCGAGGACCGGTCCAAGCGCTTCGCCGCTCTGCGCGAGCTGCGCCCGCCGCACCGTGCCCTCGTGATTCGGCTCAGCCGCCTGTTCATGTCCGACGGCCGCGCCGCGATCCGGCGCTTCGCGCGCCGGGCGCGCGCCTACGCCCGGGCCGGCTTCGCGGTCGAGTCCCAGATCCGCTACCACCCCGGCCCCCGGCACGAGGGCGACATGCGCTGCTGGCGGCGCTTCGTGGACCGGGCCAGCACAGCGCTCGGCCGCACCCCGGCGCTCGTCGCGCTCACGGTGACCAACGAGGTCAACCTGCCGATCTCTGAGAACACCTCGGACGGCGCCTACCCCGGCGCGATCAACGCGATCCTCCGTGGCATCCCCGCCGCGCGCCGCGCGCTGGACCGCCTCGGCCGCGACGACGTCGAGCTCGGCTTCTCCTACGCCTACCGGTACCTGCCGGACGCCGACGCCGAGTTCTGGCGTGAGATCGGCGAGCGGGCCACGCCCCGGTTCCGGCGGGCGCTCGACTACGTCGGCGTGCAGATCTACCCGGGCCTGTTCTGGCCCCCGCGGCTGGTCACCGAGACCGCGGGCGCGGCGACGGTCGAGGCGCTGACGCTGCTGCGCGGCTGCTGGATGCCGAAGGCCGGGCTGGGGGGCGGGACCGAGCTGTGGATCTCCGAGAACGGCTACGCGACCAACCTCGGCCACACCGAGGCCCGCCAGGCGGACGAGCTGCGCAGCACGGTCGACGCCGTGCACGCCTACTCGGGCACGCTCGGCGTCAGCGACTACCGCTACTTCAACCTGCGCGACAACCGCCCGAACGGGACCGACCTCTTCGACGACGTCGGCCTGTTGCGGGCCGACTACTCGCGCAAGCGGGCCTTCGGCGCCTACCGGGGGCTGATCCGAGAGCTCGGAGATCGTTAGCGGCGGCCGGGCGGTCGCGCGCCGGTCAACCCGCCGGCGAGGCGCGCCCGCCGGCGACCGCGCGCTCCAGGACGGCCGCCATCCGCGCCGCCTGACGCCCGACGTCGTGCTCGGCGGCGGCCGCTTGCGCGGCCGGGTTCGGCGATGACAGCTCCGCCGCGCGCCCCAGCGCCGCGGCCAGCGCCTCGGTGTCGTGCGGGTCGACGAGCACGCCGGCCGCCGGCGTGACGAACTCGGGCGGGCCGCCGACCGTCGTCGCGACGACGCTTCGCTCCATCGCCATCGCCTCGAGCGTCGCCTGCCCGAAGGGCTCGATCAGCGACGGCTGGCAGACGACGTCGCAGGCGGCGATCCACTCCGGGACCTCCGCCTGCGCGATGCGCCCGCTGACGCGCACCTCGGGGCGGCCCTCGAGGGCACCCCGCAGCGGCCCGTCGCCGACGAAGGCGAGCCGCCCACGGCCGAGGCGCTCGAAAGCCTCGGCGAGGCGGACGACGTTCTTGCGCTCGATCAGCGAGCCGATGCACAGAAACGCCGGGCCCTCGCCGTCCCAGCCCAGCTCGCGGCGAGCCGCCGCGGCGGGGCGCGGGGAGAACGCGGCCAGGTCGACGCCGCAGTCGGCGATCTCGACTCCGACGCGGGCGCTCGCCGGGATGCGCTCGGCCAGGCGGTCGGCGAGCCAGCGCGAGTTCGCGATCACCCCCACGGCGCGGCGCAGCACCCACCGGGTGGCGGCCGTGACGCCGCGGATCCGGCCGAGGTTCGCGACGTCCTGGCCGTGGGCCATGACCACCAGGGGCGCGCCGGACGCCAGCGCCGCCAGCGCTCCGGCGGCGCCGGCGGGAAACAGGACGTGGGCGAAGACGACGTCGGGGCGCACGCGACGCGCCGCCGCCACCGAATCGCCGGCCAGGCGCGCGTACTTGGCGCGCGATCCGCCCCGATGGTCGATCGCGACGACCTCGACCTCGTGGCCGAGCGCCTCGAGCTCGCGCGCGACCGGGACGAGGAAGCTGCCGAGGTCCGGGTCCGTGGGACCGGGCCACATCTGGGTCACCAGGAGGATGCGCAAGGCCCGGATTATCCGGGTCGTCGCCGACGCAGGGTCGCGCCCCGTCGTCGGCGACGATTCTCACAACGGCCGTCCGTGCGGGTACGGTGTGGCCCGCGCCGCGGTCGAGGCGACGGCGGTGGCGAGATCAGAGATGACCGAGCAGCGCTATACGGATCCGTCCGCGCCCCACCACCGCGAGCACCACCTGCGCACGCCGACCGGCGAGCTCAGCCACGAGGACAGGCTCGCGCGCCAGGCGTTTCACCTCAAGATTCTGTGCGGCGTGCTCATCCTCACCCTGCTGATGCTCGGCTACGCCGCAGCGTTCGACCTCGACTCGTGGCCCGAGTGGCTGGTCCTGGGCGGGATCTGCACGGTGGCGGTCGGGACGATCGTCGCCCTGTCGCCGCGGCGCCACGGCTGACCGGACCGCGCGCCGCGCGGCGGTCGCCGGCGCCGCTAGCGGAACAGGTCCTCGTCCGGCGGGCGCTGCAGCGCCGCGCCCGCGCCCCGGCCGTCCTCGTCGACCCGCCACGCCTCGGCGCCCGTGATCAGCACCGCCGGGCTCGCCGAGCCCTTGTCGCGGGCGAGGTCGGCGGCGCCGGCGAGCCCGTCGGCGACCGCGATCGCCGTCGCCGTCAGCTCGCGGCCCTGCACGTCGGCGCGCCCGCGCCAATCGTCGAGCGCGAGCAGCCCGGCGCAGCCGATCGCGACATCGGTCTGCCCGATCCGCCACGGGCGCCCGAAGCTGTCGGCGACGACGACCGCGGGGCGCGCGCCGCCGGACGCCTCGATCTCCGCCCGGATCCGCCGGGCCGAGGCGTCGGCGTCGACCGGCAGCAGCGCCACGGCGTCCGCGCCGGGGACGTTCGAGGCGTCGATGCCCGCGTTGGCGCAGATCCAGCCCGCCCGCGTCTCGACGATCAGTACCCCCCCGACCGCGCGCACGACCCGCCGCGACTCGCCGAGCACGAGCTCGACCAGGCGCGGGTCCTTGCCCAGCTCGGCGGCCAGGTCGCGGGCCCGCTCACCCGGGCGCACCTCGGCCAAGCGGCGGATTCGGCCCTCGGCCTTCGAGACGACCTTCTGCGAGACGACGACCGCGTCGCCGTCGGAGATCCCGCGCCCGGCAGCGGTCGCCGCCGCGGCGATCAGCTCGCCGAGGCGAGCGCCCTCGGTGACCTCTGGGATGCCCGCCAGGGCGACGATCTCGAGCCGTCGCGCGCCGCTCACCCGCCCGCCCCGAGATCGAGCCGCGCGAGCTCCGTGGCGGTCGCCGGGGCACGCTCCGGTCGCCCGGCGAGCGCCGCCGCCAGCGCCGCGAGGTCCTCGGGCGTGTCGAGGTCGAGTGCCAGGGAGGCGATCGCCTCGATCGCCACCTCGTGTCCGGCCCGCTCGGCACGGTCGCGGTGGCGCTCGGCGCTCCCCTCGCCGAAGGCGGGGCCGATCGCGTCGGCGGGGCGGAGGAGCAGGGCGTTGGTCCCGGTGCCGTGGCGATCGGGAACCACCGCCACCCGCCCGGGGGTCATCCGCGCGAGCGCCGCGTCGAGCTCACCGGCGTCGAGCAGCGGGCAGTCGCCGGGCAGCAGGGCGACGGACTCGGCTCCGTGATGAAGCGCCCGGATGATCCCCAGGGTCGCGGCCTTGGAGTGGCCGGCGTCGTCGGGGTCCTGGAGTACCTCGAGCGGCGTCGCCGAGCGCCGCGCATGGGCGACGGCGATCCGCTCGGCCCGGCCCTCGCCGGTGACCACGATCACCCGCTCGATCGCCGCGACCGAGTCGACCGCGGCGAGCACGTCGGCCAGCATCGCCTTGACCACCGCCGCGCGCTGGGGGCGGTCGAGGGCGTCGAGCAGGCGCTGCTTGGCGCGGCCGAATCGCTTCACGGGGATGATCGCCGTCGCCCGCATCGAGGGCCCGTGGTCGCCGGCCGCCACTACAGGCCCGCGGCGAACTCGAGCGTCGCCTCGGCGAGCCGGCGTCGCGTCTCGCGGTCCTTCATCAGGGTCGGGCGAGACAGTACGGGGATCGCGTCCGGGCCGGGCTCGGGGTCGCCGGAGTCGACCACCATCGCGTCGAGCAGGCCGACGTACAGGGAAGCGACCCCGGCGGCGCTCACCGGCCTCCCGAGCGCGCGCAGGAAGGCCTCGGTCGGGCCCTTCATCGAGCGGCCGCCGACCAGCGGGCTGACCGCGACCACCGGCGCACGCGCGGTGGTGAGCGCGTCGCGGACGCCGGCGACCGAGAGGATCGGGCCGATCGAGATCACCGGGTTGGAGGGCCCGATCACGATCACCTCGGCCGCCGCCAAGGCCTCGCGCACGGCGGGCGTCGTGGTGGCGCTCTCGATCCCCGGCAGCTCGACCCCGGAGATCTCGCCCTCGCCGTGGTCGAGGATCAGGAACTCCTGCAGCCCGCGCCATCCGCGGGCGGTCAGCACCCGGCAGCCGACCCGCTGCTCGCACATCGGCAGCACCCGGGCGCGGGCGCCGAGCGAGCGGGCGATCTGCGCCTGGGCGTCGGTCAGCGTCCCGCCCTCGGCGAGGAAGTGGGTGCGATAGATGCAGGTCGCCAGGTCGCGGTCGCCGAGCTCGAACCAGACGGGCGCGCCGAGCCGCTCGAGCCGCTCGGCGACGGCGGGGGTGTCGTCGCGGATCCCCCAGCCCCGTTCCTCGTCGATCACGTCGGCGAGCCAGTAGGTGCATAGGTCGGGGTCGGGGCAGACGCGCAGACCGTGGACGTCGACGTCGTCGGCGGTGTTCGCGATCACCGTCAGCTCGGGACCGATCGCGTCCTGCAGGCCGGCCGCGAGCTTGCCACCGCCGGTGCCCCCCGCGAGGAGGACGACCCTCATGTCGGCCAGTGATCGGCGGCCGGCAGGCCCTGGATCCGGATCCCCGCGTGGGCCTTGTAGCGGGCGTTGATCGAGATCAGCATCGGGGTCAGCTGCTCGACGATTCGCGCCATCTCCAGCGGCCCGGCGTTGACCGCGCGCAGGCCCGCGATCTCCTCGACCAGCCTCGCGACCCTCGCCTTGTCGGCCTTGCGGTCGCCGCAGAGCAGGACGTCCTCGTCGAGCTTGGCGCCCCCGTCGGCCAGGGTCGGGGCGCTGATCGTGTGCAGCGCGGCGATCACCGTGACCCCGTCGGGGACCATCTCCTGCGCCTGCTGGGCTGCCGAGCCCTGCCAGACGCCGAGCGAGCGGGTCGCCTTGCCGCTCACCGCGGCGGCGAGCGGCACGGTGCAGTCGACCAGCAGCTGACCCGGCTCGAGCGCCTCGCGCAGGTTGTTGAGGTTCTCCGACTGAGCGCGAAAGGGCACCGTGAGCAGGACGATCGGTCCCTGCTTCGCCGCATCGTGGTTGGCCAGGCCCTCGATCTCGGAGTCCGGGGCGAGCTCGGAGAGCCTGCGCGCGGCCTCCGCGGCGCGCTCGGCGCTGCGCGAGCCGATCACCACGGCGCGCCCGGCCCGCGCCCAGCGCAGGGCCAGGCCGTAGCCCAGCGCGCCGGTGCCGCCGATGATCGGGATCGCTTCGCCGCCGGTTGCCATCCGGCGGCGGACAATATCCTCCCGACGCGATGAGGCTCGAAGGCCGAAGAGCGCTGGTGACCGGCGGCGCGAGCGGGATCGGCGCCGCGATCGCCGCGCGGCTGGCCGCCGAGGGCGCCGAGGTGGTGATCGGCGACCTCAACGACGACGGCGCCGCGGAGGTGGCGAGCGAGATCGGCGCCGCGGCCGGGCACCTCGACGTCACCCGCCCCGAGTCCTCGATCGAGCTGGTGGCCGAGCACGGGCCGTTCTCGATCCTCGTCAACAACGCTGGCACCGACGAGTTCGGCTTCTTCACCGACACCGACCCGGGCCAGTGGGACCGGGTGCTCGCAGTCAACCTGGTCGGCGTCCTCGCCTGCACGCACGCGGCGCTGCCGGGGATGCAGGTGGCGGGTTACGGGCGGGTCGTCAACATCGCGTCCGAGGCGGGTCGGGTGGGCTCGAAGGGCTCGGCGGTCTACTCGGCGGCCAAGGGCGGCGTGATCGCCTTCACGAAGGTGATCGCGCGCGAGGGCGCGCGCTTTCAGATCACCGCCAACGCGATCGCGCCGGGGCCGATCGAGACCCCGCTGCTGATGGGCGCGCTCGAGTTCGGCGAGCTGGGCGAGAAGGTGATCGAGACGATGAAGGCGGGTACCCAGCTTCGCCGCCTTGGGCAGCCCGAAGAGGTCGCGGCGGCGGTCGCCTTCCTCGCCTCCGACGACGCCTCCTACGTCACCGGCGAGACCCTCGGGGTCTCCGGCGGCCTGGGGATGGTGTGATGGCCGACGAACGACGCCCGATGCCGCTCCGCGACACGCTCGGAGACCTCGAACGGCCCGGCGAGTCGACCCTCGCTCCCGGCCTCGAGCGCATCGACGAGTTCGAGGCCGCCGAGCGCCTGCTCACCGACGTCGGCGGGACGATCGGCGTCAAGGTGCTCTCGACGCCCGGGATGATCGCGGTCATGGAGCGCAACTGCGCCGTGCTCTCGCTCCAGCATCTCCCCGAGGGCAGTGCGACGGTCGGCTTCGAGGTCTGTGTCAAGCACGTCGGCCCGGCGGCCGAGGGCGCCCGCTGCACCGTGCGCTCGACCCTGCGCGAGGTCGTCGACGGCCGCAAGCTGCGCTTCGAGGTCGAGGTCAGCGAGAACGAGCGCACGATCGGCATCGGCACCCACGAGCGCCGGGTGATCGACGTCGGCCAGCTCACCGGCTGAGCACCCCCCGGGGGGCGAACCCCGCACGACTGGGGCCTTACGGACGCTATGGCGTCCGAACTCCCCCAGTCGCGTGACGCGGCGGCGTGGGCACTCGCGGAACGGCAGCACGGGGTCGTCACGCGCGGCCAGCTGCTCGGGCTCGGCTTCACGGCGCGGGCGATTCGTCATCGCCGGGCCCGGGGACGGCTGCATCGCGTGTATCGCGAAGTCTTCGTCGTCGGGCGCCCGCAGCTCACCCGCGAGGGGCACCTGATGGCGGCCGTGCTGTGCTGCGGCCCGGGCGCCGTCCTCAGCCACGCGAGCGCGGCCGAGCTCTGGGGAATCCGCACGCGGTCGCCCGCTCAGATCGAGGTCTCCGTCGATGCGCGCCGGGATCCGCGCCCACCCGGAATCCGCGTTCATCGCCGCACCGGCCTCCCGCCCGCCGAGGTCACCGAGCACCTGAACATCCCAGTCACCAGCTCCGTCCGGACGCTCGTGGACCTCGCCAGCCGGCTCGCTCCCAACCACGTCGAGGCTGCGATCAACGAGGCCGACCGGCGCGACCTCGTCGACCCCGAGGCGCTGCGCTCGGCGCTCGACCGCTACGCGGGGCAGCCGGGCGCCGGGCGCCTGCGAACGGTCCTCGACCGCCGCACCTTCACCCTCACCGACTCCGAGCTCGAGCGCCAGTTCCTGCCGATCGCGCGGCGGGCGGGGCTGTCCATTCCGCTCACCCAGCAGCGCCTGAACGGCTTCCGGGTCGACTTCTACTGGCCCGAGCTGGGCCTCGTGGTCGAGACCGACGGCCTGCGCTACCACCGCACCCCGGCCGACCAGGCGCGCGACCGCCAGCGAGACCAGGCGCACACCGCGGCGGGCCTGACGTCGCTTCGCTTCACGCACGCGCAGATCAGGTACGAGCCGGCGTATGTCGAGGCAACGCTGGCGAGGGTCGGCCGGCTCGTCGATCGGGCGCGCACCGGGGTCGAGCCCGGCGCAGGTCGCCGGCCGCGGCGCGCCGCCTAACCTCTCGAGCATGAGCGAGCTGCCGAGCGCCGTCCGCATCCGCGAGGTCGGGCCGCGCGACGGCTTTCAGAACGAGCCTGAGGTGATTCCGACGCCCGACAAGGCGCGGCTGATCGCGATGCTGGTCGCGACCGGGCTGCGGCGGATCGAGGTGACCTCCTTCGTCCGCCCCGACGTGATCGCCCAGCTCGCCGACGCCGAGCAGCTGCTCGGCGCGCTCGAGCGCCCCGACGGCGTCGCCTACTCGGTGCTGATCCCCAACCAGCGCGGCCTCGAGCGCGCCCTCGCCCAGCGCGATCGCTTCGACGAGGTCAGCGTCTTTCTCTCCGCCTCCGAGACCCACAACCAGCGCAACGTCAACCGCTCGATCGCCGAGTCGCTGACCGGGCTCGAGGGGGTGATCGCGCGCGCGCGGGCCGAGGGCCTGCGCTGTGAGGGCGTGATCTCGACCAGCTTCGGGTGCCCCTACGAGGGCCGGGTGGCGCCCGAGCGGGTGTTCGAGATCGCCGAGCGCCTGGCCGGCGCCGGGTGCGAGGAGGTCGCCTTCGGCGACACCACCGGGATGGCGAACCCCCGCCAGGTCGCCGAGTTCTTCGCCGCCGCGCGCGAGCGCCTGGCGTCGATCGAGCTCACCGCCCACTTTCACAACACCCGCGGCCAGGGCCTCGCCAACGTGCTCGCCGCGCTCGAGCAGGGTGTCGACTCGTTCGAGTCGGCCTTCGGCGAGCTCGGCGGCTGCCCGGTGCCCCCGGGCTCGACCGGCAACATCGCGACCGAGGACCTGATCTCGATGCTGCACGAGATGGGGATCGAGACGGGCGTCGACCTGCCGATCCTGATCGAGGCCTCGCGCGCCGTCCAGGAGCTGCTCGCGCGCCCGCTCGGGGCCCACGTGCTGCGTGCCGGGCCGGTGGACTGGAATGCTCGCCCGGCGGGAAGGCGCTAGAACCCCCGCAACGACGACGAACGAAGGAGGACGGATGCCAAAGCGAACCGGATCGGCGAAGTGGGAGGGATCGATCGGCGAGGGGGGCGGCACGGTCGCGCTCGGCAGCGGCGCCTTCCAGGGGCCGTACTCGTTTCGATCCCGCTTCGAGGAGGGCGACGGCACGAACCCCGAGGAGCTGATCGCCGCCGCGCACGCCGGCTGCTTCTCGATGGCGCTCTCGTTGATCCTGGGAACGGCCGGCCACGAGCCGGAGTCGATCGAGACGGATGCCACGGTGCGGCTCTCGAAGGCCGGCGATGGCTTCGCGATCGACCGCATCGAGCTGCGCACCACCGGTCGTGTGCCGGGGATCGACGCCGATGAGTTTCGGCGCCACGCCGAGGCGGCGAAGGACAACTGCCCGGTCTCCAAGGCCCTGAGCGGCGTCGACGAGATCACGCTCGACGCCGAGCTGGCCGGCTGACCGGGGCCGAGCGACGGTGACGAGCCCGCGCAGCGACGCGTTTCGCAAGGCGGCCGAGGAGGGCGACTTCTCGCGCCTCGAAGAGCTGTTCGCCGACGACGTCGTCTTTCGAAGCCCGGTCGTCTACGAGCCCTATCGCGGCCGGGAGGCGACGGGCGTCATCCTCGCCGCGGTGGTCCGCGTGTTCGAGGACTTTCGCTACGTCGATCAGGTCGAGACCGGCGCGGTCGCGGTCCTGCGCTTCGAGGCGCGAATCGGTGACCGCGAGCTCGAGGGGGTCGACATCCTGCGCTTCGGGGCCGACGGCCGCGCGGTCGAGCTCACCGTCATGGTGCGCCCGATGAGCGGCATGCACGCCCTCGCCGAGCGGATGCGCGAGATGCTCGAGGCGGCGGGCGCCGGCTGAGCGGCGGTCCGGCGGCCGGGGCCGTGAGCGAGGGCCAGCGAGTCGGGGTCGGCGTTCGGCCGGCGCGACCGGAGGACGCCGAGGCGCTGGCCGAGGCGGCGATCGCGGCCTGGCGTGAGGGCTTTCGCGGGATCGTCCCCGATGACGTGGACCCGCGCCGGGCCTGGCAGCCGCGGCGGCTCGCCCAGCGCCTCGCCGGGACCGCGGACGACGGGACCGAGATCCTCGCCGCCGAGGTCGATGGCGCCGTCCGGGGCCTGCTGCTGCTCGGCCCGAGCCGGGATGTGCGCGCGCCCGCGGCCGAGAGTGAGGTCGTCGCGCTGTACGTCCATCCCGAGCATTGGCGCCGGGGCCTGGGTCGGGCGCTGGTGGCTGGGGCGCTCGAGCGCCTCGCCGTCGCCGGCTATCGCGAGACGATCGTCTGGACGCTGGCCGAGAGCCCCCGCAACCTGGCCTTCTACGAGGCGCTCGGCTTTCGCCGCGACGGCGGCACCCAGCGCCGGCCGAGCTTCGGCAGCCCGCTCGAGGTCCGGCTGCGAATCGGGCTCGACCATCGCCGGTCGGCGGGCGGCCGATAGGCTCCGCGCCGCTTTGAACCAGATCGGAAGGGCGAGCCACAGAAGATGGAGATCTCGAGGGTAGGAGTCGTCGGTTGCGGCCTAATGGGGCACGGGATCGTGCAGATCTGCGCGCAGGCCGGGTGGGAGGTGGTCGTCCGCGAGCTCGATCAGGAGGCGCTCGATCGCGGCATCGGCCGGATCGGCAAGCAGCTCGCGCGCGCCGTGGAGCGGGGCAAGCTCGAGCGGGGCGACGCCGAGGCCGTCCGCGGCCGGATCACCCCGACGCTCGAGTACGGCGATCTCGCCGACTGCGACCTGGTGATCGAGGCGATCACCGAGGACCTCGATCGGAAGCTCGAGATGTGGCGAGCCGTCGACGGGGTTGCCAGGCCCGATGCGTTCTTCGCCACCAACACGTCGTCGCTGGCGGTCGCCGATCAGGCCGCAGCGACCTCGCGAGCCGAACGCTTCCTCGGCATGCACTTCTTCAACCCGGCGCAGGTGATGCCGCTGCTCGAGGTGGTTCGAGCTGAGGCGACCTCCGACGAGGCGTACGAGCTCGGCTTCGCGCTCGGTGAGACGCTGGGCAAGACGACCGTCGCCGCGCGCGACAACCGCGGCTTCATCGTCAACCGGCTGCTGGTCCCCTACATGCTCGACGCGATCCGCGCCTACGAGCAGGGAGTCGGCTCGGTCGAGGACATCGACAGGGGCATGATCGCCGGGGCCAGCCACCCGATGGGCCCCCTGACCCTGGCCGACTTCGTCGGGCTCGACACGCTCGCCTCGATCGCCGACGTGATGGTCGACGCCTACGAGGAGGAGCGGTTCGCCCAGCCGGACACGCTCCGCGACCTGGTCGGCGCGGGTGACTACGGGCGCAAGTCGGGCCGCGGCTTCTACGACTACTCGGGCGACAAACCGGTCGCGACCGATCCCGGCCGGTAGCTCGGCGCTGAAGCTCGGCCGGGCGGCCGCCGCGCTACCCTCGGCGGACCCAGTCGAGTGGGGGACCAGGCCGAGTGGAGGCAAGCTTTGGACAGTCACTCGATCGATCGAATCCGCAACGTCAGCTTCGCGCACGCCGTGCGCGGCTACGACCGTCACGAGGTCGATCAGTTCCTGCGCGAGCTGGCCGACTGGCTCGAGAACGACACCGGCGAGGCCGCTCGCGCCGAGCTGATCCGCGAGCAGCTCGGGCGGGTCGCCGAGCAGACGGCGGGGATCCTCACCGAGGCCCATGAGGCCGCCGAGTCGATCCGCGAGGACGCCGCCAAGGAGGTGCGCCAGCAGCTCGTCGACGCGAACCTGACCGCGGAGTCGGTGCGCGGCTCGGCCGGCGAATACGCCGAGGAGGCGCGCGAGCAGGCCGATCGCTACGCGCGCAAGACCCGCGGCGAGGCCGATCGGTACGCCGAGACCACCCGCACCGAGGCCGAGGCGGCGGCCGAGGAGGCGAAGCGGGCGGCGCGCCTCGAGGCCGAGCGGATCGTCGAGGAGGCGAGCGAGCGCCGCCGCGAGGTCGAGTCCGTGATCACCGGCCTGGAGCAGCGCCGCGACGGCGTGGTCGCCGAGCTCGAGCGGCTCGCGAGCGGGATCGGTGCCACCGCGACCAAGCATCGCGGCGAACCCGCCAGCGCGCCGGCGAACGCGATCGACGGCGTCGACGTGGCCGGCGCCGACGCGGACGCGGCCGGCGAGCCCGCGGGCTCGAGGGCCGGAGCGGCTTCCGCCGGCGGGGGTGGGCCGCAGGACGCCGCCGGGGCGGCGGCCGGCGCCGAGCCGCACGACGGCGCCGCGCCGGAAGGCGATGGCGAGCCGGACGCCGGCGCCGAGCCGGACACCGCCGCAGAGCCGGACACCGCCGGCGAGCCGGAGGAGGGCTCCGAGCCGGAGGACGGCTCCGACCCCTCCGAGGCCGAGACCGCCGAGCGCGAGGCGCTCACCGAGCCCGACGCCCAGCGGCGCAACGCGAAGTAGAGGTCATGCGGTTGCGGCCCGAGCCGCACCGGCGCTGAGTAGCCTTCGCGCGATGGGCACTCGCGAGCAGGGGGGCGGCGCGGACCGCGCGGTCGAGGGCGGCTTCGAGGGCGCCGTCGAGGCGGCCCTGGCCGGCGGCCCGCAGCGCCACCACGAAAAGACCGCCGAGCAGGGAAAGCTGCCCGTGCGCGAGCGGGTCGAGCGCCTGGTCGATCCCGGTTCGTTCGCCGAGGAGGCCCTGCTCGCCAACTGGGATGCCGAGGGCCTGGGCGCCGACGGGGTGGTCACGGGGATGGCCCTGTGCGGCGGGCGCCGGGTCTGCCTGATGGCCAACGACCCGACGGTCAAGGCCGGCTCCTGGGGACCGAAGACGGTCGAGAAGATCCTCCGCATCCAGGAGCGCGCGCTGGCGCTCGAGCTGCCGATGATCTACCTGGTCGACTCCGCGGGGGCGCGGATCACCGATCAGGTTCAGATGTTCCCCGGCCGTCGCGGCGCCGGGCGGATCTTCTACAACGAGGTCCGCCTCTCGGGCCGGGTCCCCCAGATCTGCCTGCTCTTCGGGCCCTCGGCGGCCGGCGGCGCCTACATCCCCGCCTTCTGCGACGTGGTGATCATGCGCGAGGGCAACGCATCGATGTACCTCGGCTCGCCGCGGATGGCCGAGATGGTGATCGGCGAGCAGGTGACGCTCGAGGAGATGGGCGGCGCGAAGATGCACACCGGCGTCTCGGGCTGCGGACACTTCCTCGTGAAGACCGACGCCGAGGCGATCGACCTCGCGCGCCGCTACCTCTCCTACATGCCGACCAGCTGGCGCGAGTCGCCGCCGGCCGCCCCGCCGACCGACCCCGAGGCCGACCTGGTTCCATCGCAGATCGTTCCCGGTGACGAGAAGACGTCCTTCGACATCAAGGAGCTGATCGGCGCCCTGATCGACTCCGGCTCGTTCTGCGAGGTCCACGCGCGCTGGGCGAAGGAGCTGGTGGTCGGCTACGCGCGCCTCGACGGTCGGGCGATCGGGATCGTCGCCAACCAGCCGCGCCAGAAGGGCGGGGTGCTGTTCGTCGACTCGGCCGACAAGGCCGCCCGCTTCATCGCCACCTGCAACGCGTTCAACGTCCCGCTGCTCTTCCTCGCCGACGTGCCCGGGTTCATGATCGGCACCGACGTCGAGCGCCACGGGATCATCCGCCACGGCGCGAAGATGATCAGCGCGGTCTCGGAGGCGACCGTGCCCAAGCTCTCGGTGATCGTCCGCAAGGCCTACGGCGCCGGCCTCTACGCGATGGCCGGGCCCGCCTTCGAGCCCGACTGCTGCCTCGCGCTGCCCGGCGCCTCGATCGCGGTCATGGGCCCGGAGGCTGCGATCAACGCGGTCTTCTTCAACCAGATCCAGGCGATCGCCGACGAGGCCGAGCGCGAGGAGTTCGTGCGCGCCAAGCGCGACGAGTACGCCGCCGACATCGACATCCTGCACCTCGCCTCCGAGATGGTGATCGACGCGGTGATCGAGCCCGACGCCCTGCGCCCCGAGCTGATCCGCCGCTTCGCGCTCGCCGAGACCAAGGACCGGCGCTTCAGCGAGCGGCGCAACCCGATCACCCCTGCGTAGCGGCGACGGTGCCCGCCGCCCGGCGTCCGCTCGCGGCCGTCGGTGAGGGTGCCGATTGATTTTCGCGATGCCGGGGTAGAGAGCTGCACGGAGGTCTCGGTCCCGGTGGCTCCTGGGCGAGCCACCGAGCAAACGAAGGGAGACGTGGTGATCGCTCGAAGGACGTTCGCGGCGCTGCTCGCGGCGCTGGCGCTCGTGGCGGCCGGGGCGGGGGTCGTGGTGGCCCAGAGCGGCGAGCCCGCGCCGGTCACCCAACCCGGCCTCGACCTCGACCAGGCTCTGAACCGCGACGTCCCACGGGGCACCAAGGGCGGGCCGCGCTTCGAGGTGACCCTCGCAGATGGCGCTGCCGAGCACGCCCTGGACGGCCGCGTGTACGTGATCGTTTCGACCACCGCCGACGACGAGCCGCGGTTTCAGACCGGGGTTCCTGACGGCACGCCGCTGTTCGGCAAGAACGTCGACGGGCTGCGCCCCGGCGGTCGCGGGGTCGATCTCCGCGGCGGCGACGATGACGTATTCGGCTACCCGCTGCGCTCGATCGGCGACCTGCCGGCCGGCGAGTACTTCGTCCAGGCCTTCCTCAACACCTACGAGACCTTCCACCGCTCGGACGGATCCGTGGTCAAGCTGCACATGCCCTGCGGCGACGGCCATGACATCTTCGGTGGCACCGGCAACGTCTACAGCGATGTCCAGGAGCTACACGCGCGCGGGCACGGCGGGGGCAAGGTCCGCCTCGAGCTCTCGAACGTGATCCCGCCCTCCGACCCGGTGCCGCCCGGCGGCACCTGCCAGCAGGGCAATCCCGAGGACTCGGCCCACGTAAAGCACGTGAAGATCCAGAGCGACCTGCTCACTGAGTACTGGGGACGGCCGATGTACATCGCCGCGAACGTGCTCCTGCCGGAGGGCTACGAGGAGCATCCCGATGCCCGCTATCCGGTGATCTACCAGCACGGCCACTACCCCGGCCCGAGCCCGTTCAACTTCCTCGAGGACGGCTCGAACTCGTTCTCGCAGTGGTGGCTCTCCGATGATGCCCCGCGGGCGATCGCGGTCACCTTCCGCCACGAGAATCCCTACTACGACGACTCCTACGCGGTCAACTCGGCCAACCTCGGCCCCTACGGCGATGCCATCACCGAGGAGCTGATGCCCGAGATCGACGAGCACTTCCGCACCCAGGGCGAGCCGTGGGCGCGGTCGCTGACCGGCGGCTCGACCGGGGGCTGGGAGTCGCTCGCGCAGATGGTCTTCTATCCGAGGCTCTACTCGAGCACGTTCTCGACCTGCCCCGACCCGGTCGACTTCCACTACCACCAGATCGTCAACCTCTACGAGGACTCCAACGCCTACTACCGTGAGCTGCAGTGGAACCGCGTGCCCAGGCCCGGGGCCCGCAGCGTCGACGGCAACGTCCGGTACACGATGGAGGACGAGAACCATCTCGAGCTGGCGCTCGGGACGAATGGGCGGTCGGGGGGTCAGTGGGACATCTGGGAGGCGGTCTACGGGCCGCAGGGGCCGGACGGCTACCCGGCGCGCGCCTGGGACAAGGTGACCGGTGCGATCGACCATCGGGTCGCCGAGGGTTGGAGGCCCATGGACATCAACGATTACCTGGGAACGAACTGGGCAGCCGTCGCGCCCGACCTCGTCGGCAAGATCCACGTCTACACCGGCGATGACGACACCTACTACCTGGAGAACGCGGTCAAGCTCCTCGAGCAGTCGTTCGCGAGCCTCGACCCCGATCCGCAGGCGACGATCGAGTTCGGCAACGACGCCCCGCACTGCTACAGCCCGTTCACGACGACGGAACTGATCGAGACGATGGTGGACTTCATGGCGGAGCACGCCCCGCCCGGGGCGGATCTGAGCAGCTGGCGCTACTGAGCCCCGGACGCTCAGCCGACCGTAAGCCGGACGATCGCCACGGTGCCGACGACCACGATCAGCGCCCGCAGCGCGGTGGGGGAGAGCCGGCGCCCGTAGCGGGCGCCGAGCGCGGCGCCGACGATCGAACCGGCGGCGATCAGGGCGGCGACCGCCCAGTCGACGTCGGCGACGACGATGAAGACCGCTCCCGCGAGCAGGTTGACCACGCCGCTGAGCACGTTCTTGAGCGCGTTGAGGCGCTGCAGCTGGTCATCGATCGCGATCCCGAGCAGCGACATCAGGATGATTCCCTGAGCGGCCCCGAAGTAGCCGCCGTAGACGCCGGTGGCGCCGACCAGGGCCCGCAGCGTGGCGCCGTGGCGGTTGTCGGTGCGGCGCCGGTGGGCGAGCGCCCGCGTGAGCCGCGGCTGGATCACGACGAGGACCAGCGCGAGCGCGATCAGCGCCGGGACGATCGCGTCGAACGCGCTCGCCGGCAGGGAGAGGAGCAGGATCGCGCCGCCGAGCCCCCCGGCGGCCGAGAAGGCGCCGAGCTGGAGGACCCGGTGGCGCTGGCCCGCCAGCTCACGCCGGTAGCCGATCGTTCCCGAGACCGCCCCCGGGACGAGCCCGACATTGTTGGAGACGTTCGCGACCAGGGGCGCATAGCCGAGCGCGATGAGGACGGGGAAGGTGATCAGGGTGCCGCTGCCGACGACCGCGTTGATCGCCCCCGCCCCCATGCCGGCGGCGAGGATGGCGAGCGCCTCGGCGACGTCCATGAGGGCGGGGAGCCTATCTGCCGCCGGTCGTCGGCTCGTATGCTCGGCGGGGTGAACGGCTCAGACGGCACGCCCGGCCAAGCGGCGATCGAGCTGCGCGGAGTGGTCAAGCGCTTCGGCGACCTGATCGCCGTCGACCACCTCGATCTCGAGGTGCCGACCGGCATCTGCCTGGGCCTGCTGGGCCCAAACGGGGCGGGCAAGTCGACGACGATGCGGCTGCTCACCGGCCAGGCGATCGCCGACGCCGGCGAGCTGCGGGCGCTCGGCTTCGAGCTGCCCGCCGAGGCGAAGGCGGCGCGAGCCCAGATGGGGGTCGTGCCGCAGCTCGACAACCTCGACGTCGACGTCACGGTCGAGGACAACCTCTCGGTCTTCGCACGCCTCTATCGGGTCGGCGACGTCGGTGCCGCGGTCGATCGCGCGCTCGAGTTGGCCCGCCTCACCGACCGTCGGCGCGCCGCCGTCGACGAGCTCTCCGGCGGGATGCGACGCCGCCTGCTGCTCGCGCGCGGGCTCGTGCACGAGCCGCGGCTGATCCTGCTCGACGAGCCGACGGTCGGCCTCGACCCCCAGATCCGAACCCAGGTCTGGTCGCTGGTCGACGAGCTGCGATCGCGGGGGATGACGATCCTGATGTCGACCCACTACATCGAGGAGGCCGAGCGGCTCGCCGACGAGGTCGCGGTGATGGCGCACGGACGGATCATCGCCCGCGGCAGGCCCTCGGACCTGATCGCCGAGCACGCCGGACGCGAGACCGCCGAGGTCTACGGGCCGCCCGCGAGGCTGGCCGAGGTGCGGGCCGCCGCTGAGGCGCGCGACGTGCGCGTGCGCCCGGCGGGGCCGGCGATCGCGATCGTGGGGGCAGAGCGCGCGGTCGACGGGGTGACGCCCACCGATGCCGTATGGCGCGCGGCATCGCTCGAGGACGTGTTCGTGATGCTGACCGGGGAAGAGGCGGAGTGAGGCTTAGACGAAGGGGGGTGGGGGTGAACCGCCTGGAGCAGGCGGCGATCGCCGGCGTGATGAGCCGCGAGGTGGCCAACTTCCGCACCTTCTGGAAGGCGACCACCTTCTCCAGCGTGCTCGAGCCGGTCGTCTACCTGCTCGCCTTCGGGCTCGGGCTCGGGGCGACGATCGTCAACCGGGTCGACGGGCTCGAGTACGTCGAGTTCGTCGGCACCGGGATGGTCGCGACCGCGGTCATCTTCGCGAGCGCGCTGCCGGCGATGTTCGGGACCTTCGTCAAGCACCGTTTCCAGCGCACCTACGACGCGATCCTCGCGGCGCCGGTCGACGTCGAGGAGCTGGTCACCGCGGAGATGCTGTGGATCGGGATCCGCGCCGGGGTCTACGGCTGCTTTCCGCTGCTCGTCTCGTTCGCCTTCGGACTCGACCCGTCGCCCGGGATGCTCGTGGTGCCGCTGTTCTGCTTCGTCACCGCGCTCGGCTTCGCCGCCTTCGGGATCGCGGTCGCGGGCACGGTGGGGAAGATCGACCATTTCAACTACGTGACCACGCTCGTGATCACGCCCCTGTTCCTGGTCGCCGGGACCTTCTTTCCGATCGATCAGCTCCCGCAGGGCTTCCAGGTGGCGGCGCAGTTCAACCCGCTCTACCAGCTCGTCGAGCTGGTCCGCCACGCCGCCTTCGGGTTCGAGGCGACCGACCTGCTGCGGTTCGCGGTGCTGATCGGCTTCGCCTTCGCGATGTGGCGGCTCGCCGTCCGCCAGATGACGGCGCGGCTGATCGACTGATGGCCGGGCGCCTGGCGGTGATCGTGGGCAGCGCGCTGCGGGGCGCCGAGCTGCCGCGCGGCGACTGGGCGCTCCTGCAACGCCACGGCGAGGCGGCGGCCTCCGTGCTCCCGCACCGCATCGACCACATCGCGAACCTGCGCGCGCTCGCGGATGCCGGCTGCGACCGGGCGCTCGCGATCGGCTCGGTCGGCGGCCTCCGGCCCGAGCTCGGCCCCGGGACGCTCGTATGTCCCGACGACTTCGTCGCCCTCGACGCGCCGCCACTGACCGCGCTCGAGGGCGCCGCCGCCCACCGCGTACCCGGCTTCGAGCGTGACTGGCGGGCGACGGTCGTGCGCGCGTTCGCGGGATCGGAGCCCGAGCTGGTCGACGGCGGCGTCTACTGGCAGGCGAGCGGGCCGCGGCTCGAGACCCCGGCCGAGATCCGCTTCGTCGCCGCTCATGCCGACGTGATCGGGATGACCCTCGCCTCCGAGGCCGTCGTCGCCGGTGAGCTGGACCTGCGCTACGCGGCGGTCTGCATGGTCGACAACTACGCCAACGGGGTGATTCACACCGAGCTCACCCTGGCCGAGATCGAGACGGCGCGGGAGCGCAACCGTGCCGTGCTCGATGGCGCGCTCGAGCGAGCCCTGCCCGAGCTCGCCTGAGCGTCGCGATCACCAGGCGTCGACGAACCGGCGCGGCGCGGCCGGCTCGCCCGGCCGCGAGGTGGCCGCCGCGAAGGTCGCCGCGACCAGCCGGCGGGTCTCGGCCGGGTCGACGACGTCGTCGAGCTCGAACAGGGTCGCGGCGTTGAGCGCCTCGGCGTGCTCGTGGGCGCTCGCGACCATCTGCTCGACGCGCGCCTCGCGCTCGGCCTCGTCGGCGATCGCCTCGAGCTCTCGCTTGAAGCCGAGCCGCACCGCTCCCTCGAGCCCCATCGGCCCGAGCTCGGCGGTCGGCCAGCCGACCGTGAGCAGCGGCTCGTGCATGCTGCCGGCGGCCATCGCCTGCGCTCCGAGCCCGTAGGCCTTGCGCAGGATCACGGCGACGAACGGGACCCGCAGGCTCGCCCCGGTGATGAAGAGACGCGAGCAGTGGCGGACTAGCGCCGTCGCCTCGGCGTCGGGGCCGACCATCATCCCCGGCGTGTCGATCAGCGACAGGATCGGGAGCTCGAAGGCGTCGCAGAGCGCCATGAAGCGCGCCGCCTTGTCGGCGGCGTCGCTGGTGATCGCGCCGGCGAGGCGGATCGGGTTGTTGGCCACGATGCCCACCGCGCGGCCCTCGATCCGCCCCAGCGCCGTGACCAGCTCGGGCGCGAACTCCTCGCGCAGGGCCGTCACCGAGCCGTGGTCGGCGAGCCCCTCGACGACCGCGCGGACGTCGTAGGCGCGACGGCGGCGCTCGGGGACGAGGTCGCGCAGCGCGAGCTGGTCGGGCGCCGACCACTCGGTGACCGAGCCCTGAAAGCAGGAGAGCAGCCGCTTGGTCACCTCGACCGCCTCCGCCTCGTCGGCGACCGCGACGTCGACGACCCCGTTTCGCGACTGGACCGCGAGCGGGCCGATCGCGTCGGGCTCGAAGCTGCCCAGCCCGCCACCCTCGATCATTGCCGGGCCGCCCATGCCGAGCGCGGTGCTGGTGGTGGCGACGATCAGGTCCGAGGCGCCGGCGAGCACGGCGTTGCCGGCGAAGCAGCGCCCGGAGACGATCGCGATCCGCGGCACCAGCCCCGAGAGCCGCGCCCAGAGCGCGAAGGCACGCGTGTCGAGCGCCGAGACGACCGCGTGATCGGTGTCGCCCGGCCGCCCGCCGCCGCCCTCGGCGAACAGGACGGTCGGCAGGCGCATGCGCTCGATCAGCTCGAACAGGCGATCCTTCTTGCGGTGGCCGATGGCGCCCTGGGTCCCGGCCAGCACCGTGTAGTCGTAGGAGAGCACCGCGCAGGCGGCGCGCTCGCCGAACAGGTCGCCGTTGATCCTCCCGGTGCCGGCGATCAGCCCGTCCGCGGGCGTGCGCGCGACCAGCTCGTCGAGCTCGCGCCGGGCGCGCTGGGCCGCGATCGCCAGGCCGCCGTACTCGACGAAGCTGTCGGGGTCGACGAGGTCGGCCAGGTTCTCGCGCGCGGTGCGCTCGCCGGAGCCGTGGCGGCGCTCGACCGCGTCGGGCCGCGCCTCGTCCCCCGTGCGCCGGCGCCGCTCGAGGGCCTCGGCCAGGTCGTCGCGGATCTCCTCGCGGCTCACCGGCGAAGCCTCGCATAGGCTCCGAGCGTGGGACTAGCCGTTCGCAACGCCAGCCTCGACGGAGCCGAGGTCGGGCTGCGGTGCGAGGACGGGGCGATCGCCGCGGTCGGGCCCGGGGTCGAGCCCCGAGCCGGTGACGAGGTGATCGACGGCACGGGCATGGCGCTCGTGCCCGGCCTGGTCAACGGCCACACCCACGCGGCGATGACGCTCTTTCGCGGCTTCGCCGACGACCTGCCGTTGATGGAGTGGCTGACCGGCCACATCTGGCCGGTCGAGAAGCGGATGGACGACGACGACGTCTACTGGGGGACGCGACTCGCCTGCGTGGAGATGATCCGCACCGGGACCACCTCCTTCTGGGACATGTACTGGCACGCCAACGCGACCGCCCGCGCGGTCGAGGACGCCGGCGTGCGGGCGGTCACCGCGGCGCCGCTGATCGACGACTCCGACCCGGCGAAGTCGCAGCGCGCCTGCGCCGACGCCGAGCGCAGCCTCGAGCGGATCTCGGGCGCCGGCGGCGCGCTGGCACGGCCGGGGCTCGCCCCGCACGCGATCTACTCGCTCAGCGAGCGCTCGCTGCGCTGGGTCGCCGAGTGCTCGGCCGAGCTGCGGATCCCCGTTCAGATCCATCTCTCGGAGACCGAGGACGAGGTCGAGGGCTGCCTGGCCGAGCGCGGCGTGCGGCCGGCGGCCTATCTGGACCAGGTCGGCCTGCTGGCCCCGCACACGGTGCTCGCCCACGGCTGCTGGCTCGACCGCGATGAGCTCGAGCTGATCGCCGAGCGCGGCGCCACCGTCGTCACCAACCCGGTCGCCAACCTGAAGCTCGCGGTCGGGCGGGTGTTTCCCTACGGCGCGGCCCGTCAGGCCGGAATCGAGATCGGGCTCGGGACCGACGGCGCGGGCTCCAACAACTCCCTCGACCTGCTCTCCGACGCGAAGACGTTCGCCCTGCTGCAGAAGAACGAGGCTCGTGATCCCGCCGCGGTGACCGCCCTCGAGGCGCTCGAGATCGCCACCGGGCAGCGCTCGCGGCTGCTCGGCGGGCGCGCCCTGGAGGCCGGTGGCCCGGCCGATTTCCTGCTCGTCCGCACCGACGATCCCGAGCTCGCGCTCGGCGCCCTCGACGCCGGGCTCGTCTACGCGGCCTCGGGGACCGTCGTCGATACGACGGTGGTCGCCGGTCGGGCGCTGATGCGCGACGGCGTGGTGGCGGGCGCCGAGGAGGTCGTCGCGCGCGCTCGTGAGCGGGCGCGGCGGCTCGGCCTTCAGCCGGCCGGCCCGCCCGGATAGCGCGGGTCGGCGCGCAGCGAGTCGAAGTCGGAGTCCGTCGCCGCCCACTCGCGGGTGCGAGGGTCATCGGCGAAGGCGAGCTCGAGGTGCTCGAGCGCCTCGGCCGCCCGGCCGTCCATGGCCAGCTCGCAGGCGAGCGCGTAGTGGATCGCGCCGTGGTCGGGGTGGTCCTCGAGCCCCTCGGCGACGATCTCGGCGGCGCGGGCATGATCGCCGGCCTCGCGGGCGGGGATCGCCGAGTACCAGTACTCGAACGGCGACGGCGGCATCGCGGCCCCCGGTTCGCCGCCGATCACGAGCACGGTGGTCTCACCCTCGGCGCTGACCGCCTCGCGCATGACCTCGGGGTCGATCGCGAGCAGCGTTCCGGCCGGCGCGTCGATCGGCTCGCCGGCGACGGTGAACATGGCTCGCCCGCCGACCACCAGATAGACCTCCTGGTGGCCTCCGGCGCCGGCGCCGGTCTCGTCGTGGCGCTCGATCAGCGGCGAGCCGGCGCCCTCGGCGCTGTAGGCGTTTATCCCGAACGCGGTCACGCCGAGGCGCCGGCGCAGAGGGCGCCAGATGCCGTGGTCGAGCGCGATCCGGTCGAGCTCGTCGATCCTGGCCACGCGGAACCCCGCCATGCCGGCGCCCGGGTCGTCGCCCCGCCCCCCGCTCACGAGCCGCCCTCACCGCCGAGCTCGCCGCTGCGCGCCATCGCCACGAACGGATCGAGCGCCCCCGGGTTGGCCAGCGAGTCGCGGCTCGCCGCCCGCTCGACCGGCGTCCCCATCAG
>WHSW01000099.1 GCA_009379895.1 Solirubrobacterales bacterium | reverse complement strand
CGTGCGGCCAGTCGGCGGGCGATCAGCTCGGCCGGGTCGTAGCCGCGCGCGCGGCGGCGCGCCGGCGCCGCCGGCACGGGGACGACCGTGAACGCCTCCAGCCCCGGTGCCAGCGCCGCGGCGATCCCCCGGGCGGCGAGCGCGGCGAGGCCGGTGCGCCCGCCGAACTTGAGCGCCGCGACGAGCTCCCGCGGGGCGCCCTCATAGGGCGCCGCCCAGTCCACTCGCCCGACGCCCGCCAGCGGCGCCGATCCCGCCGCGGCCGAGAGCAGGCGACGGTCGCAGCGCTCGCAGGCCGTCGCGCCGGCGGAGCAGAGCCCTCCGCAGACGGAGCACCTCGGCGGCGCCAGTGCCCCGCCGAGGAGGTCGATCGCGGCGAGCAGGCCCATGCGGCGACGATCCCCGGGGACCGCGCGCGGGTGGCGCGCTCAATGTGCCGGCTCGGTGCCTATCCGGCGAACGCGGCGCGCTCGACCGCCTCCAGCTCGGCCTCGCAGCCGATCACCGCGGGCGCCTTGCCGAGCGCGGTGTCGGGGTCCTTGAGGCCGTGCCCGGTGAGCACGCAGACCACCGTCTCAGGCGGCGGGTGGTCGGGCGGCGCCGCCAGGCCGTGGGCGAGGATTCCGGCGACCGAGGCCGCCGACGCCGGCTCGCAGAAGACCCCCTCGCGCGAGGCGAGCAGGCGGTAGGCGTCGAGGATCTGCCCGTCGGAGACGGCCTCGACGCGGCCGCGTGAGGAGGTGAACGCCGCCATCGCCTCCTCCCAGCGCGCCGGGTTGCCGATCCGGATCGCCGAGGCGACGGTCTCGGGCTCGGGCACGGGCACCCCGCGAACCAGCGGCGCGGCGCCCTCGGCCTGGAAGCCGTAGAGCATCGGCGCCCGCGAGAGCTCCCCGAAGCCGCGCCACCAGGCGGTCACGTTGCCGGCGTTTCCGACCGGGATCGCGAGCGCGTCGGGGGCCTCGCCGAGCTCCTCGGCGACCTCGAAGGCCGCGGTCTTCTGGCCCTCGATCCGGTACTGGTTGACCGAGTTGACGAGCTCGACCGGATGGCGATCGGCGAGCGCCCGGACGATCTCGAGCGCCTGATCGAAGTTGCCGCGCAGGGCGATCACGCGGGCGCCGTGCATCAGCGCCTGCGCCAGCTTGCCGATCGCGATCTTGCCCTCGGGGACGATCACCACGCCGCGCAGCCCGGCGCGCGCCGCGTAGGCGGCGGCGCTCGCGGCGGTGTTGCCGGTCGAGGCGCAGATCACCGCCTCGGCCCCGGCGCCTGCGGCGCGCGAGACGGCGACGGTCATCCCCCGATCCTTGAAGCTGCCGCTCGGGTTCGCACCCTCGAGCTTGAGCAGGACCCGGGCGCCGACGCGCTCCGAGATCACCGGGGCCTCGATCAGCGGGGTCGAGCCCTCGCAGAGAGTGACGATCGGGTCGCCGGGCTCGAGCGGGAGCCGGTCGCGGTATCTCTCAATCAGCGGAATCGGCATTCACGAACCCTGTCGGCCCCGGACGCGAAGCGGCGGGGCGGACAGGCAGTTGTTCTAGACGAACTCTTCCTCGATCACGCGAATCGCGCGCGGGGAGCCGCGCAGGAAGTCCAGCTCGGCGATCTCTGCGAGCGCGGCGCCGAAGCGACTCTCGGGGCACTCGTGGATGACCATCACCAGGCGGGCGTCGTCACCGAGCCCGCGCTGGACGACGCTCTGAACCGAGATCTCGTTGCGGCCGAGCACGTCGGCGATCCGCGCCAGGACCCCGGGGCGGTCGGCGACCTCGAGGTGCAGGTAGAAGGCCGAGGAGACGTCGGTGATGACCTCCAGGCGGCGCCTGATCCGGTGCACCGGGGCGTCGCCGGCCAGGATCGAGACCACGTCCCCGAGCACCGCGGTCGCCGTCTCCGGGCCACCGGCGCCGGGGCCCGACATGGTGATCTCGGTGATCGCCGGCGCCTCCACCATGACCGCGTTGAACGGCCCCTCGACCGGCGCCAGCGGATGGCCGCGGTGCAGGAAGGCGGGAAAGACGCGGACGCTGAGCCCACCGTCGACGAGCTCGGCGACGCCGAGCAGCTTCAGCGAGAGCCCGAGCTCCTTCGCGTAGGCGAGATCGTGGGGCTGAACCTCGGTGATCCCCTCGTAGCGGACGTCGGCGAGCTCGACCGGCGAGTGGAAGGCCAGCCGCGCGAGGATCGCCATCTTCGCGGCCGCGTCCGCCCCGCCGACGTCGTCGGTGGGGTCCGCCTCGGCGTAGCCGAGCTCCTGGGCGCGGGCGAGCGCGCCGGCATAGGAGGCGCCGGTGCCCGCCATCTCGCTGAGGATGAAGTTGGTGGTCCCGTTGACGATCCCGAACACGCGCGAGATCTCGGTCGCCGCGAGGCTCTCGGCGATCACCCGGACGACCGGGACGGCGCCGGCGATCGCCGCCTCGAAGCGAAGCTGCACGCCGGCCTCGCGCGCGGCCTCGAACAGCTCCTCGCCGTGCTGGGCGATGAGCTGCTTGTTGGCGGTCACCACGTGCCGCCCGGCCCGCAGGGCGCGCAGGACGTAGTCGCGCGCCGGATCGGTGCCGCCGATCAGCTCGACCAGGATCTCGCTGCGCTCGACGATCTCGTCGAGGTCGCCGCTCGAGCGGCTCAGGACCCCGGCGATCTCGACCCCTCGGCCCGCCGCCGCCGCGATCGCCTCGCCGTCGCGCTCGATCAGCTCGGCGAACGCGGCCCCGACCGTGCCCCTACCCAGGACGCCAATGCGCGCCACCTCCTCCGCTTCGCGTCCGGGGGTGTCGCGGTTTGGGGGGGTTCGGTCACTCATCGCGAGCCGTCAGGTCGTCGAAGGTCTCGCGGCGGACGACGACGCGGGCGTCGCCGTTGCGGCAGAAGATCACCGGCGGGCGCGGGACGCCGTTGTAGTTGTTCGCCATCGCGTAGCCGTAGGCGCCGGTCGCCGGGGTGACCAGCACGTCGCCCGGACCCGGAGCGGAGAGCCGCGCGTCGCGGATCAGCACGTCGCTCGACTCGCAGTGCTTGCCGGCGATCGTGACCACGGTGTCGGCCGGCTCGGCGGCGCGATCGGCGACGATCGCCTCGTAGCGCGCGCCGTAGAGCATCGGCCGCAGGTTGTCCGACATCCCGCCGTCGACCGCGACGTAGGTGCGCACGCCGGGGACCTCCTTGACCGTGCCGACGCTGTAGGCGGTGATCCCCGCGTTGCCGGTCAACGAGCGCCCCGGCTCGACCAGGATCCTCGGCACGGGGTCGAAGACGCGCTCGACGCCACGCACCTTGACCTCGACGTACTCGTCGATCGAGGGCGGCGAGTCGTCCGTGGTGTAGGCGATCCCGAGCCCGCCGCCGACGTTCAGCAGGCGGCACTCGAGCCCCGTCGAGGCCGTCAGCTCGCCGAGCGCCTCGATCGCCCGCACGTAGGGGTCGAGCTCGAGGATCTGCGAGCCGAGGTGAGCGTGCAGGCCCGCGAGCCGCAGGTTGGGCGCCGCGCGCGCGCCGTCGATCGCCCGTGCGGCCAGGCCGTCGGCGAGCCCGAAGCCGAACTTCGAGTCGAGCTGTCCGGTCTGGACGTAGGAGTGGGTGTCGGCGGCGATCCCGGGCGTGACCCGGATCAGCACCTCCTGGGCGCGGCCGGCCTCGGCGCAGAGGGCATCGAGCAGCTCGATCTCATCGAAGGAGTCGCAGATCACGTGGCCGACGCCGGCCGCGAGAGCCTGGCGCAGCTCGGCCTCGGCCTTGTTGTTGCCGTGCAGGTGGATCCGCTCGGGCTCGAACCCCGCGCGCAGGGCCATGTGCAGCTCGCCGCCGGAGGCGACGTCCACCGAGAGCCCCTGCTCGCGGCAGAGGCGATAGGCGGCGACGAACGGTGCCGCCTTGCTGGCGAAGACGACCTCGAAGTCATCGCTGCGACCGGCGAAGGCGTCGAGGTAGGCGCGGGCGCGGGCGCGGATGTCGTCCTCGGCGTAGATGTAGGCGGGGGTGCCGAACTCGCGCGCGAGCTCGACCACGTCGCAGCCCCCGACCTCGAGGCGACCGGCGTCGTTGACCCGGCTGCCGAGCGGATAAACCGCCGATCCCGCGACCGGGTCCGCCCGTGTGCTCGCTCCGCTCGCAGTCATGAGGGCGAGGGATTGTGCCTCACAACGAGCGCCGGGTAGCGTGCGGCTCGTGCATCGACGGTGGGCAGCCGCGCCGCGCGCGCCGTCGGCGAGCGGGGAGCACCGGGGGCGTCCCTACCTGCTCTGGCTGCCCGACGCCCCGCCCCCCTGGCCGGGGATGGTGATCGTCCACGGCGCCGGCTCGCGCAAGGAGAACCACGCGGACTTCACGCGCGCGAGCGCGGCGGCGGGGTGGGCGGCGCTCGCCTACGACCAGCGCGGCCACGGCGACTCCGCCGACGAGATGTCGCCCGAGGTCGTCGCCGACGCCGCGCGCATGGCCCGGCTGCTCGCCGCGACCGACGGCGTCGACGCCGGGCGGGTCTGCGCGCGCGGCTCGAGCATGGGCCGCTTCGTCGCGATCCATGCCGCGGCCGGATCGGCGGCGATCGCGGGGGTGGTCGCGATCTGCCCGGCGGGCGAGCACCACCTGCGGCGGGGGCTCGACGCGGGCGAGCTCGAGATGCGGATCGGCGAGCGCGGGCGAGCGGACCTCCGCGCCTGGCTCGCCGAGCACGACCTGCGCGCCGCCGTCGAGCTGCTCGGCGCCCGGCCGCTGCTGCTGATCCACGCGCGCGGCGACGAGCGGATCCCGAGCGCCTGGTCGGAGGAGCTGTACGCGCACGCGGCGCGGCCGCGCAAGCTGATCGTGCTCCCGGGCGGTGATCACCGCTCGGCTCAGCACGACCCCGAGCTGCAGGGCCTGGCGCTGCGCTGGCTGACGCGGAACCTGAGCCCGGGCGGATGACGAGGTCGGGACCGCGGCGAACGAGTAGCGCGCCGCGCGGGGTCAGCCCGCGGGCTCCCTCCCCCGACCGCTGTGCTCCTTAGCCCCCGCCCAGGACCTGGCCCGCGAGGCCCCCGACCTGCTCGGTCACGCCGCCGACCGTGTCGTTGACCTGATCGCCGAGGTCCGGGTTGCCGAGCGCTCCGCCGACCTGGTTGAGCGTGTCGCCGACGGCCTGGTCGACCGGGGCCGTGATGCCCTGCGTCGCCTGGTCGAGGGGCAGGTCGATGCCGGCCTGGCCGGCGACCCCCTGCACGTCCTGCACGGCGCCGCCCAGGGCCCCCGGCTGCTCGGTCCCGGGCGGCGAGTCGCCGCCCGGCGGCGTCGAGCCGCCGCCGGAGGGCCTCGATTCGCCGCCCGAGGGCGTCGACGGCGAGCCGCTGCCCGCGGGCGTTGAGTCGCCTCCCGAACCCGCCGGGACGACGCCCGGATCGGTGCCCGGCGCCGTGGCCGGCGTCGTCGGTGCCGTGGCTTCCGCCGTGGGCGCGGCGCTGCCCGCCGCCTCGGCGCCGGGCGCGGTCGCCCCCTCGGGCGCCGCGGTACCCCGGCCGGGCGCGGGCCGGCCGGCCGCCGGCGCCACTCGGCTCGAGCGCGACGGCGCTCGCACGCTAGCTCCCGGGGCGGCCCGGAGCGCCGTGGCGGCGGCCTCGGGGCCGCCGGTGCGATCGCCGACCACGACCGTGGCCGATTCCTGAGGGCCGTCGCCGACGCCGCCGACCGGCAGGCCGTTGAACGCGACGTAGCCGGCGAGCGAGCCGAACACGATCACGGCCGCGGCGACCAGCGCCGTGGTGGCGGCCCCGCCGGCGAAGTAGGCGCGCAGGTTGAAACGCTCGATGCTCGGTGACCCCTTGTTCTCGGCCGCACTCACTGCGAAACGTCCGCTCTCTCGATCTGCGCGCCCGTGCTCGTGGGCGCGCGGCTCGCCCCGACCCTACCCCGGAGGCCGCTGCGCCGAACCTCCGGAGCCCGAGGGCGAGGCGCGGCACCGGCGCACCGCGCGATACCCGGGGACGCTGCCCGGATTCGCATCGATCCGCTACAGGTAGCCGAGCGGGTCGACGGCGGCGCCGTCGACGCGGATCTCGAAGTGCAGGTGGTCACCGAAGCAGCTTCCGGTGCAGCCCGAGTAGCCGATTACCTGGCCCTGGTCGACCGAGTCGCCGACCCCGACCGCGTAGCTCGACTGGTGCGCGTAGCAGGAGGACAGCCCGCCGCCGTGGTCGACGCAGGTGTAGTTGCCGTAGCCGCTGGTCGGTGCCGCGAGGATCACGTTGCCCGCCTTCGCCGCGCGGATCGGGGTCCCGGCGGGAACCGAGATGTCGACCCCCTCGTGCATCCGGCCCCAGCGCCAGCCGAACGGCGAGGAGACGGGGCCGTTGACGGGCCAGATGAAGCCTGAGCTGCCGCCCTGGATCGGCCCCGCCGGAAGCGGCGTGGTCGAGGTCGACGAGGCCGCCTGGATCTGGGCCTGGATCTTGTCCTGGATCGCGGAGATGTCGCCCTCGAGGTGCTCGATGTGACCCTGGACGCCGTCGAGCGCGGTGGCCTTGCGGTCGCGAGCCGCGTCGAGGTCCGCCTTGCGCGCCTCGAGCTGGACCCGAGTGCGCTCGAGCTCGGCCTTCTTGGCGGCGATCTCGTCGCGCGACTCCTGCACCCTGGCGACCAGGTCGCGCGTGCCGTTGCGCAGCACGCGCACGCGGCCGACGATCGAGGCGTCCTGCTCGGAGATCCGCTGCAGGTACTCGTAGCGCGAGATGAGGTCGTCGAAGCCGTCGGCCTCGAGCATCACGGTGAGCACGTCTGGCTCGTCGGAGCGATAGATCTCGACCAGCCGGTTGCGCAGCGTGTTGAGCGAGCGCTTGAGCTGATGCTTGAGCACCTCGAGGCGATCCTTGGCCCGGCGCAGACGCGACTGCACGCGATCGAGCTCGGCCTGGACGATCGCCTCGCGGTTGCGAAGCGTCGCCACCTCTCCGGCGAGCTGGTCGATCTGATCGCCGTAGCGGGCCAGGTCGGTCGACAGCACCCCCTTGCGGTCCTTCTCGTGCTCGAGCGCCGACTGCTTGTCGTCGAGTCGGGACTCCAGGTCCTGGCCCGAGGCGCCGCCCGCGAGCACCAGGCAGAGCGCGCCCAGCAGGGCGGCGCAGAGCGCGAGCGCCGGCGCGCGCCTGGTCCGCGAGATTCGCTTGTCGCCGCTGTTCATCTCCTGTGCGGTGCGCCTACGGGGTTAGCTGACGGGCTCGCGCCTGACGGCGCTAGGCGGTAGCGGACCCGGGTGGTCCACGCCATTCGCCCCAGGGATTTGGGTCCCCCGCTCGGCCCGGCCAAGGCCCGACCGACTCGGCGATTTCGCTCGCGCAGGGTAGCGCGAAGTTAGACCGTCGCGGCGGGGCTGACCGTCCCTGCGAGCCGGTGTGCAGGCGCTATTGCGTGGCCGCGACCGAGTCGCCGAGGGCGGGCTCGGTGGCGTCGGCGGCGATCGCGGCGGCCTCGAGCAGGCGCTCGCGGTACTCCTCGGCCTGCATGCGCGAGATCACCAGGCGCTGGATCTCCGCCGTGCCCTCGAAGAGCTCGTAGATCTTGGCGTCGCGGAACCACTTCTCGAGCGGGCACTCCCTGGTGTAGGCGTACGGGCCGACGACGTCCATCAGCGTCCGCGTCGCCCAGACCGCGACCTGGCCGGCCTTGAGCTTCGACATCGAGCCCTGGCCGCCGGTGAGCGGAATTCCGTTGCGGCCCATCCAGGCGGCGCGCTGGACGAGCAGGCGGGCGGCCTCGATCTCCGTCGCCACCTGCGCGAGCACCTGCTGGTTGCCCTGCCGCTGAAGCGGCGGGCGCCCGGCGGTCGAGCTCGCATCGAGCGCCGCCTCGAACGGGTCGGCGATGATCGCGCCGTCGCCGAGGTAGCCGAGCGTCCACTCGTAGGCGGCCTGGGCGATCCCGAGCGCCGAGGCGCCGACCATCGGCCGGGTCAGCTCGAAGGTCGCGAGCGCGTTCGAGGCGCGCCCCGAGGACTCACCCGAGCGGGCCCGGGCGAGCCGTCGCTCCAGCTTCTCGATCCCGCCGAGCAGGTTGTCGACCGGGACCCGGCAGCCCTCGAGCACGACCTCCGCCGTGTGCGAGGCGCGGATCCCGAGCTTCGACTCCTTCTTGCCCTGCCGCAGGCCCGGCGTGCCCTTGGGGACGACGAACGAGGCCTGGCCCCGGTGGCCGAGGTCGGGATCGACGGTGGCGACAACCACATGGACATCGGCGATCCCGCCGTTGGTGATGAAGACCTTGGTCCCGTCCAGGACCCACTCGTCACCGTCGCGCGCGGCGGTCGTGCGCAGGCTCTTTACGTCCGAGCCCGCCTGCGGCTCGGTGACGGCGTAGGCGCCGAGCCTGACCTCGTCGCCGGTGCCGAAGCACTCGGGCACCCAGTAGGCGATCTGCTCCGGCGTCCCCGAGGCGGCGACCCCGGCGGCCGCGAGCCCCGAGCCCGAGATCGCCAGCGCGATCCCGGCGCAGCCCCAATGCAGCTCCTCGGCCGAGATCACCCCGTACATCCCGTCCGGGTCGGTGCCCATCCGCCGCAGGTTGTCGAGCCCGTGCAGGCCGCGCGCGCGGGCCGCCTCGATCACCTCCCACGGGGTGGATTCATCGGCGTCGTGCTTGGCGGCGACCGGGCGGATCACGTCGGCGGCGAACCGCCGACAGCGGGCCTTGAAGTCGAGCTGCTCCTGGTTGAGAGCGAAATCCATCTCCGTCGAACCTCCTGCCCGCGCGGTCGGCTCCGCCGTCGCGCCGAATATCGAAAGCGCCGATTGACTGATCAGTCAATCGCCTGACGAAAAGCATATCGGCGCCCGCAGCGGAGCGCGCCGGGCGAGGGGCGGAGCGGTTCCCTGGGCTAAGTTTGCGGCGTGCTCGGGCGGATCCGCCACCTGCTCTCCGACCTTCGTCGATGGCTCTCGCGGCATCTGCGCGCGGTCGCGGGCCTGGTCGCCGGCACGATCGTGCTCGCGGCGGCGATCGTCTGGCTGCTCGCCGGCGGCGACTCCTCCGACGAGGTCGCCGCCGGCGCACCGGGGCCGCAGGTCCTGATCCGCGAGGCGCCGGCCCCAGCCGAGCCGGCCGACCTCGGCTTTCCCGCCTTCGCGACCAAGAACACCACCCGGGTCGCCGGCGCCGACCCGATCGCCGACGCCGCCGGCGTCGCCCTCGCGGTGGACCCCGCCAGCGGCGGCGTGCCCGGCCCCGACGCGGTGACCCTGGTCGACGTCGGGCAGTGGCAGGCCGCGATCGCGGCCGCCTCGCTGGTCGCCGCGCCGATCGGCGCGCCGATCCTGTTAACCGACGCCGGCGAGCTGCCCGAGCTGACCGAGAACGCGATCGCGGCCCTGGCGCCGAAGGGCTCCGCCGCGACCGCCGGGCGGGCGGCGTTCGTGATCGGCGACGCGGTCGCGCCCGATGGCCTCGCGGACCTCGAGGTCTCGGGCTCCGAGCCGGCCGAGCTCGCCGCCGAGATCGACCGGCTGCGCGACCGCCTCGCAGGTGCGCCCGAGCACGTCCTGATCGCGAGCTCCGACGAGCCCGCCTTCGCGATGCCGGCGGCGGGCTGGGCGGCGCGCTCGGGCGACCCGGTCCTGTTCGTCGAACGCGATCGGGTTCCGGCGCCGACCGCGAGGGCGCTCGAGGCATACAAGCGCGTGCCCGTCTACGTCCTCGGGCCCGAGGATGCGATCTCGGCCAAGACGGTCAAGCGGCTCGAGGACCTGACCTCGGCGGGCGTCCAGCGCGTCGGCGCCGCCGACCCGGTCGCGAGCTCGGTCGAGTTCGCCCGCTACTCGAGCGAGACGTTCGGCTGGAACATCAACGACCCGGGGCACGGCTTCGTGATCGCGAGCGCCGATCGCCCGCTCGATGCGGCCGCGGCGGCGCCGCTCTCGGCGAGCGGCACCTGGGGGCCCCTGCTGGTCAGCGACAGGCGCGACACTCCGCCGCCCGACCTGCGTGGCTACCTGCTCGACCTCAAGCCCGGGTATGAGACCGACCCCACCCGGGCCGTCTACAACCACCTGTGGCTGATCGGGGACGAGTCCGCTCTCTCGGTCGGCTTCCAGGCCCAGGTGGACGAGCTCGCCGAGGTCGCACCGGTAAGTTCCGGTCCCGGAGCCGACTGATGAGCGAGAGCGAGAGACCAGACCGCCTCGGCGGACGCGAGATCACGGTCGAGGACGTGCGCTCGCTGGCCGGGCCCTCGACGCCGCACTTCGCGCTCCAGATCCGCAACCGGATCAGGCGCCTGATCGCCGGGCTGCCGGCGGATCACCCGGCGCGGCTGGAGGGCGAGCGCCAGATCGCGCGACTCACCGACCTCGCCCACTTCTCCGGCGACCCACGCGGGCCGGGCTGAGCGGGGCGACCGGGCGCGGCGAGTCGCCGCCCGCGCGCGGCACCTCGCCGCCCGAGCGCGGCGCGTCGCCCGATCCTTCCGGGGCCGATCACCACGTGTGGCCGACGAAGACCGGCTCGGGTACGAGCTCGACCCCGAACTCGGCCCGCACCCCCGCGGCGATCTCGCGCGCCAGGGCCACGAGCTCGGCCGTGGTCGCGCCGCCCCGGTTGACGAGCGCGAGGGTGTGGCGGGCCGACACCCCCACCCGACCCCGGCCGTAGCCGCGGCCGAACCCGGCCCGCTCGATCAACCACGCCGCCGAGACCTTGACGCCCCCGTCCGGCCCCGGCCAGGTCGGCGGCGCCGCGTTCGGCCCGAGCCGCTCGGCGACCCGGCGCCGCAGCTCGACCGCCGCCGCGTCGGCGAGGACCGGGTTGATGAAGAAGGAGCCGGCGCTGACCGAGTCGGGGTCCGCCGGGTCGACGACCATGCCCTTCGCCCGGCGCAGGGCGAGTACCGCCTCGCGGACGTCCGCGAGCGGGGCGCGTCCGCCGGGCTCGACGCCGAGGGCGCGGGCGAGCTCGGCGTAACGGATCGGCTCCGAGCCCGGGGCGGCCGCCGGCGCGAGCGCGAACGTCGTCGAGAGGACGACGTGGCGGTCGCGGCGCCGGAAGCGGCTGGTGCGATAGCCGAACCCGCAGTCCTCGGGACCGAGCTCGAGCACCGCCCCGCGCTCACGGTCGAGCACCCGCACCGCGGCGATCGTCGAGGACACCTCCTGTCCGTAGGCGCCCACGTTTTGGATCGGGGTCGCGCCCGTCGAGCCCGGGATCCCCGACAGGCACTCGATGCCGGCGAGGCGGTCGTCGACTGCGCCGGCCACGACGCGGTCCCATTCCTCGCCCGCCTGTACGGTCAGCGCCACGCGCCCCTCGCCCAGCTCGCGGCGCTCGACGCCGCTCGTCGCCACCTGCACCACCGTCGCGGGCACCCCCGCATCGGCGACCACCACGTTGCTGCCGCCGGCGAGCACGAAGAGCCGCTCGCGGTCCGCGTCGAGGGCACGAACCGCCTCGACCAGCTCCGCCTCGCTGGTCACCCGCACGAGCCGCCGCGCGGGCCCTCCCAGGCGCAGGGTGGTGAGCGGCGCGAGGCGGACGGCGGCGGTCGCTTCGGTCATCGTCGCCCGATGCTGACAGGCCGCGCGGCCCCGGCCCGGGCGCATCCTTCAGGGGCGGTGAAGATCGTGTAGGTGAGCACGAGCCAGAGCACGATCGCCACCACCAGCAGGGCCGCGGCGATCGCCTGACGACCGCCGATCACCATCACCTGCGCACCGAGGACGCCGGTCGCCGCGACCACCGTGAGGAAGCCGGGGTCGCGCTGATGGTCGATGAGGTCGGCGACGGCCGCCGCGCGGTGGCGGATCAGACGCATCCCGGTGAGCAGCGTCGCCATCACCAGCGCGAAGTAGGAGGGGGAGAGCCCCCTCAGCTGCGCGTCTGCCCTGGCGAGCATGATGCGGTGGCCGGTCCGAAGGCGGCGACGATCCGGCGCTGATAGGTGGCGAGCTGCTCGGGCGCGAGGAAGTAGGTGGGTGGCGTGAACCAGACGCCGTCGCCGCGCTCGGCGACCGCCTCGACCCGCTCGCGAACCTTGTCGAGCGGCCCCGCCGCGGTGTAGGTGTCGACCATTTCGTCGGTGACGTGCCCCGCCATCGAGGCGTAGTCGCCGGCGCGAAAGGCGTCGCCGACGGCGGCCGCGGCGGCGCCGAACCCGTGCATCTCCCACAGCGGGGCGTACGTGCGCACGGTCGCGTAGAAGGCGATCGTCCTGCGCGCCGCATCGATCGCCCTCGCCTCGTCGTCGTCGATCGCGCAGCAGACGGTCGGCAGGAAGTCGAAGCTCGAGCGCTCGCGCGCCGAGCGAGCGAGGCCGAGCTCGAAGTTCGCGACCAGGACCTCGTCGAGCCAGCGCATCGAGCACATCGGGTGACCGATCATCCCGTCCGCGACGTCGCCCGCGACCCGGGCCATCCCCTCCTGGACCGCGGCGGTGTAGATCGGGATCGTCTCGCGGGCCTTCGCGTGCGGGCGCAGCCAACCCTTGATGTCGATGTCGTGATAGGTGCCTTCGTAGCGGATCGGCTCGCCGCTGCCCGCCCTCTCGATGATCAGCCTCGTCGCCTCGACCGTCTCGCGCAGATGGGGCGCGGGGCGCCCGTACTCGGCCCCGTGCCACGTCTCATTCAGGCGCTTGACCCCGGCGCCGAGGCCGAGCCGGAAGCGCCCGCCGGAGGCCTCGTCGACGTCGAGCGCCTCGAGCGCGACGATCATCGGGCTGCGCACGAACGCCCACGCGATCCCGGTGCCGACCGCGGCGCGCTCGGTCGTGCCGGCGAGCCACATCGCCTGGGTGAACGAGCTGCGAAAGAGCTCGACCGCCCAGACGCAGTCGATCCCGGCCGCCTCGGCCTCTCGGGCCTGTTCGGCGAGCTCGTCCAGGGAGTCACCGAGGCCGGCGATCTGGACCCGGTCGAGGGCGGCGGGGCGGCCGGCCACGAGCCGGACTACACGCGCTCGATCAGCGTCCCCGTGCCGAGCCCGCCCCCGCAGCACATGGTCACCAGGCCGGTCTGCTTGTCGGTCCGCTCCATCTCGTGCAGGAGGGTGGTCAGCAGCCGCGCGCCGGTCGAGCCGAGCGGGTGCCCGAGCGCGATCGCGCCGCCGTTGACGTTGACGCGGTCCATCTCGGGGTCGAGCTCGCGCCGCCAGGCGGCGACCACCGAGGCGAAGGCCTCGTTGATCTCGATCAGGTCGATGTCGCCGATCGCCATGCCGTTACGCGCGAGGATCTTGCGCGTGGCGGGGATCGGGCCGGTGAGCATGATCACCGGGTCGACGCCGACCGTGGTCTGGTCGACGACCCGCGCCCTGGGAGCGAGCCCGAGCGCTGCGGCCTTCTCGCGGGTCATGAGCAGCACCGCGGCCGCGCCGTCGGAGACCTGCGAGGAGTTGCCGGCGGTGATCTTGCCGTCCTCCTTGAACGCCGGCCGCAGGGTGGCGAGCTTCTCGAGGCTCGTGTCGGGGCGAATGCCCTGGTCGGTCGTGTAGGTGTCGCCGTTGACCGTGAAGGGCACCATCTCGCGCTCGAAGCGTCCCTCCTCGGTCGCCTTGGCGGCGAGCTGGTGTGAGCGCAGGCCGATCTCGTCGAGCTCGGAGCGGGGGATCTCCCACTTGTCGGCGATCATCTCCGCGGAGATGCCCTGCGGGACGAGGTCGTAGCGCTCCATGAGCTGCGGGCTGAACGCGAACCCGTGCTCCTTCTGGACCTCGATCGAGTCGGCGAAGGAGATGTGCCCCATGTGCTCGACCCCGCCGCCGATCGCGACGTCGCAGACCCCGGAGGCGATCAGCGCGGCGGCGAAGTTGACCGCCTGCTGGGCGGAGCCGCACTGGCGGTCGACGGTCGTCGCCGGCGTCTCGACCGGCAGCCCGGCCTCGAGCCAGGCGTTGCGACCGATGTTGATCGCCTGCTCGCCGAACTGCTGCACGCAGCCGGCGATCACGTCGTCGACCTCGGCGGCGTCGATGCCGGCGCGGTCGATGAGCTCGGAATAGGTCCGCGCGAGGAGGGTCGAGGCGTGGACGTCCTTGTAGTAGCCCTTCTCCTCGTGCCCGCGCCCGACCGGGGTGCGTACCGCCTCGACGATCACTACCTCGCGGCCACCGAACTTGCCGTTGCCAGCCATCTTCAGTTCCTCCGTCTCAGAGTCGACGACGCGACGCGACGCGCCGGATCAAGCCTCCTCTGACGATACTCGATCGATTGACTGGCGAGTCAATCTGGCGACGGGCGCAACCGAGCGTGGGGGCGCTGCCGGCCGAGCGCTTGTGGGAGACTCGCGCGCGCAAATGTGGCGGCGACCCCCGACCCCGTCGACTACGGCATCCGCCTGATGGCGAGCGGCCGCCGGGCAGGCGAGGGATGAGCGGCTACGCGCGGCCCGCGGTCGCCGGCAGCGGCACGATCGGCTG
>WHSW01000098.1 GCA_009379895.1 Solirubrobacterales bacterium | reverse complement strand
CTTGGCCATGGAACGCGTGCTCCAGTGGGTCGCGTCCACCGGTTTGTCCTCGAGGGTCAACGTGATGACTCGTTCCATGTCCTCATCTTGGATCTGGCGTGGCGCGCCGGGGCGGGGTCGAGCACCCGGCCGCCGCCGAGGGTGTCGGGCGGGGCGATGCGGCGGATCACGAAGCGGTCACCGGCGGCGGCGAACAGGGGCGACTCGAGGCGAAGCTGGGCCAGCCCGTCGCCCGAGATCGCGATCACGCGCGCGGGCGCGGCGCGGGTGCCGTGGTGCACCTGGGCTCGGCGGCGATCGAGGTCGTGGCGCTGCGCCGCGGCGTCGAGCTCGACGTCGAGGCGGTAGCTCGCCCGCAGCCCGGCCCCAGGCTGCGCGACGACGTCGCCGCGCGCGACCGCCGAGCGCTCGACCCCCGCGAGGTTGACGGCGACGCGCTCCCCGGCGACCGCCCGCTCACGCTCGCGGCCGTGGACCTCGATCGATCGCGCCCTGGCGGTGACCTCGGCAGCCGGCAGCTCGAGCCGGTCGCCGCGGGCGATCCGTCCCGTCGCCAGCGTCCCCGTGACCACCGTCCCGGCGCCCTTGATCGTGAACGCGCGGTCGACGTGCATGACGGCGGGCCGGTCGATGCGCCGCCCGTCGGCCGCGGCCCCAGCCTGGCCTGCCAGGCGCGCGAGCGCCGCTCGCAGCTCGCTCATCCCCTCCCCCGTCCGCGCGCTCACCTCGACCACCGGCGCCCCCGGGAGCAGCTCGGCGATCTCCTCTCGCGCGAGCTCGCGCGCCTCGGGCTCGGCGATGTCGACCTTCGACACCGCGATCAGCCCGCGCTCGATCCCGAGCGCCCGCAACACCGCCAGGTGCTCGCGGGTCTGCGGCATCACCCCGTCGTCAGCGGCGATGACGAGCAGGAAGATGTCGATGCCCCCGGCGCCGGCGACCATGGTTCGCACCAACCGCTCGTGGCCCGGCACGTCGACGAGGCCGAGGCGCAGGTCATCGTCGAGCGCCAGCTCGGTGAACCCGAGCTCGATCGAGATCCCCCGGCGCTTCTCCTCGGCGAGGCGGTCGGTGTCGGCGCCGGTCAGCGCGCGGACGAGCGCCGTCTTGCCGTGGTCGATGTGGCCCGCCGTGCCGACGATCAGTGCCGGGCGGGCCGGCGTCGGGGCGGGGCCCGCCGAGATCGCCGGTGACTCAGACAAGCACCCGCCCGACCGCGGCCGCGGCCCGATCCACCTCCCGGTCGGCGATCGTCCGCGGATCGAGCAGCACCAGCTGCTCGGCGATCCGCGCGATCACCGGCGGCTCGCCCGCCCGCAGCGCGGCGGCCAGGCGATCCGGGCCCTGGTCGCCGGGGTCGATCACGCAGACCGGGCCCGGCAGCTCGACCAGCGGCAGCGAGCCACCACCGGGGCGAGCGGCGTCGCGGCCAACGGCGGCGCGGGGGCCGATCGCGTCGACCAGGCGCCGGGCCCGGGCGAGCAGCTCCTCCTCGGTGGCGGCGAGCATCGCCAGCGCCGGGATCGCCGCGGGGCCGTGGTCGCGATGAGCGCGCAGGGTCGCCTCCAGCGCCGCGATCTGCAGCTTGTCGAGCCGCAGCGCCCGCGCCAGGGGATGGCGACGGCAGGCCTCGACCGCGCCCCGCGCCCCGACGATGATCCCGGCCTGCGGCCCACCGAGCAGCTTGTCGGCCGAGCAGCAGACGAGGTCGGCGCCGGCCTCGACGCTGCGGCGCAGCGGCGCCTCGTCGCCGATCGGGGTCAGCGCCCCCGAGCCGAGGTCGTCGATCAGCGCGATGCCGTTGCTCCGCGCCAGCTCGGCGAGCGCCGCGAGCTCGACCTCCTCGACGAAGCCGACGGCGCGGAAGTTCGACTGGTGCACGCGCAGGATCGCCGCCGTCTCGGGCCCGATCGCGCGCTCGTAGTCACCCAGACGGGTGCGGTTGGTGGTCCCGACCTCGACCAGCCGCGCCCCCGACTGGGCGAGGATCTCGGGGATCCGAAACGAGCCGCCGATCTCGATCAGCTGACCGCGCCCGACGACGACCTCGCGCCCGGCGGCCGTCGCCGCCAGCGCGAGGAGGACCCCGGCGGCGTTGTTGTTGACCGCGATCGCGGCCTCGGCGCCGCTCGCCTCGCGAAGCGGGCCCTCGACGTGGGCGTGGCGGCTGCCGCGCTCGCCGCTGTCGAGGTCGAGCTCGAGGTTCGAGTAACCGGCCCCGGCCACCGCGACGGCCTCGACCGCCTCCGCGGGTAGCGGCGCCCGGCCGAGGTTGGTGTGCAGGACGACGCCGGTGGCGTTGATCACCCCGCGCAGGCTGGGAGCGCGAAGCCGCTTGATGCGCGCGGCGGCGCCCCGATTCGCCGACTCGCCGACCGCGTCGATCCGCTCCCCGGCGAGCATGCGCCGGCGCAGGTCGGCGATCTCCTCGCGGGCCGCCACCACGGCCACGGCCCGCGGGGCCGCGGGGTCGAGCGCCGCGGCGAGCTCCTCGACCGACGGCAGCCGGCGCAGGCTCTCGTTGGCGGCGGCATCGGCCACGGTGCGTCCAGGGTACCCTCGGCCCGATGGCACGCGCTCGCGCGAACCACGGCGGCGGGAGCGCGCCGGTGGCGCTGACCGCTCACTCGCACGGGGCCGGTTGCGCGTGCAAGATCGGCGCCGCCGAGCTGGCACCGCTGCTCGAGTCGCTGCCGACCGCCACCGACCCCGACCTGCTGGTCGGGGCCGCGACATCCGACGACGCGGCGGTCTACCGCCTCCGCGCCGACCTCGCCCTAGTCCAGAGCGTCGACTTCTTCACCGCGATCGTCGACGACCCGTACGACTTCGGGCGGATCGCGGCGGCCAACGCGCTGTCGGACGTCTACGCGATGGGCGCCGAGCCGGTCCTGGCCCTGAACCTGGTCGCCTACTCGCTCGAGCGCCTCGGCGAAGCGGCGCTGGCCGAGATCCTGCGCGGCGGCGCCGACGTGGCGGCGAGTGCCGGGGTCGCGATCGGCGGCGGGCACTCGATCGACGATCCCGAGCCCAAGTACGGGATGGCGGTCACCGGCACCGTCGATCCGCGCCGGGTGCTGACCAACGCGGGCGGGCGGCCCGGGGACGAGCTGTTCTTGACTAAGTCGCTCGGGGTGGGACTGGTCACGACCGCGGCCAAGCGCGGGATCGCCGAGGCTCCCCTGCTCGGGCGGGCGATCGACCAGATGACCACCCTCAACCACCAAGCGTCGCGGGCGGCCCTCGCCGCCGGCGCCCGGGCGATGACCGACGTCACCGGCTTCGGCCTGCTCGGCCACCTGCACGAGCTCTGCCGGGCGAGCGGCTGCGCGGCCGAGATCGTGCCCGAGGACGTGCCGGTGATCGACGGGGCGCTCGAGCTGGCCGCGGACCCCCGCGCGCGCGCCGGGGGCAGCGAGCGAAACGCGGCCCACGCCGAGGGCTTCACCGACTGGGCCGGGGAGCCCGAGGGGCCGCGCCGGTTCGCGCTCGCCGACGCCAACACGTCCGGGGGGCTGCTGATCGCGGTCCCGCCCGAGCGCGCCGCCGACGCGCCCGGGGTCAGGATCGGGCACCTCGCCGACGGGCCGGCGGGCTCGGTGCGCGTCGGCGCCCGATCCCACCGCTGAGGTAGGTGGCTGCGCCCGCCGTCGTGCGGTCAGTCGCGGCCGAGGCGCTCGCGCTGCGGGCCGATGGTGGCGGACGGGTCGCCGGCCGACTGCACCCCGGCGCGAAAGACGGCCCATCGCTCGCACAGCGACCCGGAGATCAGCATCGCGGCGCCGGCCACGGCTCCCGCTCGCGAGCGGTTGGTCGACGCTCCCAACAGGGCTGCGCCGCCGACGGTGAGACCCTTCGCGGCCTTCGCGAACCGGCCGGCGGTCCCCTCCCCGTACGGGGAGCCGAGGTCGCCGAGGCGCCTGTGCATGACCTCCGTCGCGGCGGTCTCGATCAGCGCCCCGCCGATCGCCAGCCGCCGCGCGGGGGCGGCATGCTCGGGCGGCGTGAGCACCGTGGCGGCGGCGCCGGCGCTCGCCGCGGCCGACCCGGCGAAGCTCAGGGGCAGCTCCCAGCGGGCCTCGCTCCAAACCGGGACCGCGCTGTTGGCGACCAGGACCGCGGTGTAGGTGGCGAGCGGCAGACCGACCGCCGCCGACGCCGCTTGGGCCGGCCGGCCGATCGCCCCGAAGCGCCCGAGGACGCCGTAGGCCGCGGCGGGAACGATCGCCGCCCCGTTGGCGAGCAGGATCCAGGAGCCGACGCTCATCGGCGAGGTCGGCTTGAAGACGCGCATCATGTTGAAGAACCGCCGCGGCTTGCCAAGGTCGGAGACCAGCAGCGGCGGGCTCGCCGAGATCCCGGCGAAGGCGACCTTCCAGGCGCTGCGGGCGAGCCGTCGATTGCCGGCGCGCTCGGCGGCGTAGGCGAGGGCGGCCGACGCCCCGCCGGTGCCGCCGGTGAAGAAGTAGAGCGGGATCTCCCAGGTCCAGACCGGCGGCTTGACCACGGGCCGCCCGTAGTAGGAGCGCGGCTTCTCGCGCGGGACCATGCTGCGCTCGCCCCCGCCCCGCCCCCGGGCGCCGACGCCGGCCCGCGTCTGCGGGGCGCCGCCGCCGTTCGCGCCGTCGCTCACCCGCGCTCTCCGAGGAACGAGCCCGCGATCCCGGCCGCGAGCGCGACCGCGCCGATGCCGGCGGCGGCCCAGTTGCGCTTCAGCTTGCGCGTCGTGGCCACCGGGTCGGGCGGCAGGCCATAGGCCTCGGGCTCGTCGAGGAGCAGGAAGAAGGCGCCGAAGCCGCCGACCCCGTCGCCGGTGTCGCGCCCGTAGAGGCGGGCCTCGCCGTGGCCCCGCTCGTGCAGGCGCTCGAGCCGGCGGTCGGCGCGCTCGCGCAGCTCGTCGAGCGGCCCGAACTGGATCGAGTCCGTGGGACAGGCCTGCGCGCAGGCGGGCTCCATGTCGTCGCGCAGGCGGTCGTAGCAGAGGGTGCACTTCCAGACCCGGCCGTCGTCGCGGCGCTGGTCGAGGACGCCGAACGGGCAGGCGACGACGCAGTAGCCGCAGCCGTTGCAGACGTCCTCCTGGACGACCACCGTCTCGTACTCGGTGCGAAAGATGGCGCCGGTCGGACAGACGTCGAGGCAGGCTGCCTCGCTGCAGTGCTTGCAGACGTCCGAGCTCATCAGCCAGCGAAAGCCGTCGTCGCCGGAGTGTGGCTCGAGGCCCTGGTCGACGAGCTGCTGGCGGGCGGCCTCGGCGACGAAGGAGTCCGGCGCGGAGTCGGAGACCCCGCCGACCTCGACGCGCTGCTCGATGAAGGCGACATGGCGCCAGCGGTTGGCGCCGAGCGCGACGCTGTTGTCGTAGGAGGACCCGGTGAAGCCCTCGATCTCCTCCGGGACATCGTTCCACTCCTTGCAGGCCACCTCGCACGCCTTGCAGCCGATGCAGACCGAGGTGTCGGTGAAGAAGCCGACGCGCGGCTCCGGCTCGGGGCCGTAGCTCTCCGCCCCGGGCGTCGGGATCACGGTCGCGGTCATCGCCCCGTCTCTCGACCCCGCTCGCGGTGGCGCGCCACGAAGCGCTGCAGCTCGGGTCCGCGCGGGCGGCGCCCCGCGAGGATGTCGCAGCTCGCCGCCTTGACCTCCTGGATGTGGACGTTGGGGTCGAGCGCGAGCGAGAACAGGTCGTTGGCGGCGTCGCCGGTGCTGATCCCGCGCGAGCCCCAGTGGTAGGGCAGCCCGACCTGGTGGGCGACGCGGCCGTCGACGCGCAGCGGCTTGATCCGGTCGGTGACCATGACCCGGGCCTCGATCGCGGTCCGCGAGCTGACGATCGTCGCCCAGCCTCCGTGCTCGAGGCCGCGCTCGGCCGCCAGCTGCGGCGAGACCTCGCAGAACATCTCCGGCTGCAACTCGGCGAGGTGGCCGAGCGTGCGCGACATCGCCCCCGCCGTGTGGTGCTCGGTGAGCCGGTAGGTGGTCATCACGTAGGGAAACGCGTCCGAACCCGGCTCGCCGGCGGTCGGGTTGTAGTCGTTGTCGGGCGCGTCGTAGAGCTCGCGCGCCGGGTTTGCCTGCTGAGCGTAGAGCGGGTTGGTGAAGGGGGACTCGTGCGGCTCGTAGTGGGTCGGCAACGGCCCATCGGTGAGGCCGGCCGGCGCGAAGAGCCAGGCGCGGCCGTCGGCCTGCATGATGAACGGCTCGTCACCGCGCAGGGCATCCTCGGCCTTGGCGCCCTCGGGCGGCTCGTAGCCGGGCTCTCGGCCGGCCACGAAGTCGGGCTCGTCCTCGCCGGTCCAGCCCTCCCGCTCGGCATCCCACCAGACATAACGCTTGCGCTCCGACCAGGGCCTTCCGTCGGGGTCGGCGGAGGCGAGGTTGTAGAGCAGCCGCCGGTTCGCGGGCCAGGCCCAGCCCCATTCGGGCGCCACCCAGCTCTGCTCGGAGCCCGGCCTGCGACGCGCGGCCTGGTTTCGGCCCTCGGCGCGACACCCGCAGTAGATCCAGCACCCGCACGCCGTCGAGCCATCGGCCTCGAGCTCGGTATAGCTGGACAGCGGCGCGCCGTCGGCCCGCGCGCCGTTGATCTCGGCCAGCACCGCCTCGGCGCGGGGCTCGTCGTGCGGGCCGTCCGTCTCATAGTCCCAGGTCAGGTGGCGGATCGGGCGGTCGCGGCGCTTGCGCGAGCCCCTCAGCTTCTCGCGGATCCGCAGCCCGAGGTGGTACATGAACCAGAGCTCGGAGCGACGGTCGTCCTCGGGCTCGACCGCCTTGTGATGCCACTGGAGCAGGCGCTGCGTGTTGGTGAAGCTGCCGTCCTTCTCGGTGTGCGCCGCGGCGGGCATCAGAAAGACCTCGGTCGCGATGTCCTCGGTGCGCAGCTCGCCGTTCTCGATCTCCGGCGAGTCGTGCCAGAAGGCGGCCGACTCGATCTCCTGGAAGTCGCGGACCACGAGCCAGTCGAGCTCCGCCATCGCGAGCCGATGCAGGCGCGAGTTCGCCGAGCCGACGGCGGGGTTCTCGCCGAGGCAGAACATCCCCTTGACCTTGCCCTCGCGCATGCCGAGCACGGTCGGGTAGGTCGAGTGATTGCCGGTCAGCTTCGGCAGGTAGTCGAAGCACCAGTCGTCGTCGGGTCCGGCGTGCTCGCCGAACCAGGCCTTGATCAAGGAGACGTAGTAGGCCTCCATGTTGCCCCAGAAGCCGGTCGCGGCGGAGTTGTCGGCGACGTAGTCGGAATGAGACTGATGCGCGTCGGCGCGCGGCATCGGCAGATAGCCGGGCAGCAGGTCGAAGAGGGTCGGGATGTCGGTCGAGCCCTGGATCGAGGCGTGGCCGCGCAGGGCCATGATCCCCCCTCCGGGGCGGCCGATGTTGCCGAGCAGCAGCTGGATGATCGCCGCGGTGCGGATGTACTGGACGCCGACCGTGTGCTGAGTCCAGCCGACCGAGTAGACGAAGGCGCCCGTGCGCTCGCGGCCCGAGCTCTCGCAGAGCGTCTCGGCTACCTCGATCAGGGTCGCGGCCGGCACGCCGCAGATCCGCTCGACCATCTCGGGCGTGTAGCGGCGGTAGTGCTTGCGCAGGAGCTGGAAGACGCAACGCGGGTGCTCGAGCGTCGCGTCGAAGTGCGGCGGGTCTCCGCCCTCGAGCTGGCCGCGCTCGGCCGACTCGCCGAGCTGCGCGCCGTCGCGCCGGCCGGCGGCCGAGAACGGGGTCATGCCCTCGTACTGCCAGCTCGCCAGGTCGTAGCTGCCCCGCTCGGGGTCCCAGCCCGAGAACAGCCCGTCGAGGTCCTCGGTGTCGGCGAACCGCTCGTCGATGACCGCGCCGGCGTTGGTGTAGGCGGCGACGTACTCGCGGAACTCGCGGCCGTGCTCGAGGATGTAGTTGACGATCCCGCCGAGGAAGGCGATGTCGCTGCCGGCGCGCAGCGGCACGTGCAGGTCGGCCATCGCGCTGGTGCGGGTGAAGCGGGGGTCGACGTGGATCACCTTCGCGCCGCGCTCCTTGGCCTCCATCACCCACTGGAAGCCGACCGGGTGGCACTCGGCCATGTTCGAGCCCTCGATCAGGATGCAGTCGGAGTTCTGCAGGTCCTGCTGGAAGGTGGTGGCGCCACCCCTACCGAACGACGTCCCCAGACCGGGGACGGTGGAGGAGTGTCATATGCGCGCCTGGTTCTCGATCTGGATCGCGCCCAGCGCCGTGAACAGCTTCTTGATCAGGTAGTTCTCCTCGTTGTCGAGGGTGGCGCCGCCGAGGCTCGCGATGCCCAGGGTGCGGTTCAGCTTGCGACCCTCGGAGTCCTCGCCCTCCCAGGTCTGCTCGCGGGCCGCGATCACCCGGTCGGCGATCATCTCCATCGCCCGGTCGAGGTCGAGCTCCTCCCACTCGCCGGCGTACGGGCGGCGGTAGAGCACCTTGCGCAGGCGGGTCGGCGTGTTGACGAGCTGCTTCGACGCCGCCCCCTTCGGGCACAGCCGACCGCGCGAGATCGGCGAGTCGGGGTCGCCCTCGATCTGGGTCACGCGTTCGTCCTCGACGAAGACCCGCTGGCCGCAGCCGACCGCGCAGTACGGGCAGATCGACTTGACCACGCGATCGGCGCGCGCCGTGCGCGGCTCGAGGCTTGCCGAGCGCGCCGAGCGAGCGGCTCGGCCGCGACCGCTCGGGTCGCCGCGAAGCTGCTCGATCAGGGGGATCGACCGCGCCATTCGTCGACCTCTCATATCACCGTTGCCCGGCGCCGGCAAGCCTCGATCGCCTCCGCGTCACCTCCCTTACGGGCGGCGGTATCCGGCACCCCCTCCCCTCAGCGCCAGCTCGCGCTGGATGATGTCCAGGTAGGTGCAGCCGTCCTTGAGGTTGGGCTCGATGATCCCGCCCTCGTGCCACTCGTTCCAGGCGTAGATCTGGACGAAGTTGTCGACCACGGGTGGGCGGGTCGAGACGGCGATGTCGTCGGCGACGATCCCCACCGAGCGCGCGAAGAGCTGCGGTGTCTGGTCGGCGTACCAGCGCACACGCTCGGGATCGGTGATCTGGATCGGGTAGCGGGGTCGCTCGTCGAAGTCCGACATCGCGCAGCGGACGAAGGTCCCTGTGATCGAGTCGAGGAACGCGCGGTGCGTGTCGACGTAGGTTCGGTAGGAGCCGGCGGGGCGCGAGACCCTGGCCCCGCAGTACCGCCCCTCGGCGCCGGTGGCCGGATCGAGCCCCAGCTGCCACTCGCCGAGCACGAGAATCTCCTCGCCGAGCGCCCGGCGCGCCGCATCTCGCACCGCGTCGACGAACGCCCGCACGTCCGCATCCGAGCCGGAGCCGAGCCCCCGCGAGTCACAGATCTCGAGGATCGGCCGCCCGTCGTTGGCGCGCAGGTAGTTCGGCCGTGAGAGGTACTTGCGCGCGAGCAGGTTGGCGACTCGGTCGAATTGCTCCACGGGAATCTCCAGCGGCCGGTAGTCGTGCGAGCAGATGCCGAGCGCGAAGTCGATCGCGTTGCGGTTGCGGGCGCGCAGGAAGGAATGCAGGCCGCCGGCCACGTACTCGCGCTCGGCGGTGCCGTCCCAGTACCAGTAGAAGGAGAAGTAGGACAGCCCCGCCGAGCTGGCCTCGGCGATGTGAGCCTCGGACGTCCTGCGGCGCGAGTCGTCGTACCAGCCGATCGCCGGCTTGAGGTGCGAGAAGTCGTCGTTCGGCCACAGCCAGCGGTTGGTCGGCACGCGCGGGTCCTGGCCGGAATAGTCGCGCACGCCCCCGAACCAGTCCCCGGAGCGACCGTAGACGCGCTTGGTGGCGTCGATGATGTTGCGCGCGCCGGAGTTCCAGCTCCCGAAGTAGAGCGCCCCGGCGCGGATCCACTGCTCCGGGACGTAGCCGAGCCGGCCGTCGGCACGATAGCCCTGTCGCTCGAGCTCGGCCCGGCCGGATTCGAGCGTCAGCCGCCACTCCGAGCCGTTCGAGTAGCGCCACAGGGTCGTCGTGGCGGGACTCGGCCGAGCGGCGACATGGCCGAGCACCCCCTCGTAGACGAACCGCCCGGAGGCGACGAGGGCGTCGCGCTCGGCCCTCGAGGCGGTGATCAGGTAGGCGGGGCGCGCCTCGAGGCGGAGCCGAAAGAGGGGCCGCGAGCCGGCGAACCGGGCCTGACGCATATAGCCGGTGCGAACGGGCTCGAGTCGGTACCCGTACTGCTCGACGGCGACGCGCGCCTCGCGCTGGTTGAGCGTGTAGAGACGGCCGCTTCCCCCGGGCGCGATCAACTCCAGCAGCGGGAGCGGATCCTTGACCTTGGTCTGCGGATCGGCGCCCGCCGCCGGCGCCGCCGCCACGACCCCGGCAAGGAGGATCGCGACGGCGAGCGCGACCAGGGACAGCGCGCCACGACGCCGCGGCCATCGACGGCCGCGGGGTCGCCCACGACCGGATCGCCAGGGCAGATCATCGGTCTCTCGTTGCGTCTCGTCGTCGGGCCTCATTCCTCTTCGACGGCGACACGCTGCCGGCGATCGAGTTCAGCGACCCGATCGCCGCCTGCGCGCTGTACGCGCCCGGTGAGCGGCCCTGCACGTTCGCTGCCTCAGGCGGCGCTCCGACCGGCGGTTAGAAGCTTGCGCCGGCCGCTCGGGCCGCCCCTTCGGGCCGCCCTTTGCGTCAACCCTTCTTGCGGTTGACGGCGGCCAGCAGCTGCTTCTTGTTCATCGAGGAGCGGCCCGAGATGTTGAGCTTGCGTGCGTCGTTGTAGAGCTGCTCGCGGGTGCGCCCGCCGCCGCCCGAGCCGGAGCGCTGACCGCCGCGCCGACCGGACGAGATGTCGCGGGTCGAGCTGCGCGAGGCGGTGCGTGACTGCCCCGAACGAGCCTTCTCCTTGTTGACGGTGCGGGCCGCGACCTCCTCGGCGCGGCCCTCGGAGCGCCCCTGGCTGCGCTGGCTCTTCTTGACGTGCTCGTACTGGCGCGCTCTCTTGGTGCCCTTCTTGACTCCGCGTGGCGGCATCGCACCCTCCTCGTGGCTGCTTTCGCTTTGCGGACGATGCGTACCCGATCAGCCGCCGCGCAATCGGCGCTGGTCTCGTCGGCGAGCGGTCGAGCCGCGCTCGCCGACAGCGGCTCAGGTGCGGCGGTCGAGGTCGGCGGCCTCCCCGCGCTTCTGCGACGCTTGCTCCTCGGCCTGCTGGGCCTCCTCCTTGGCCTCACCCTTTCGTTCCTCACGCGCGCCCTGGGACCGAAGTCCTCGATCGCCGGTGAGATCGCCGGCGGCCTTCTTGGCGCGGCCGGTGATCTTGTCGAGAATGCTCATCCGTTCCTCCTCGGGACTTGCTTGCCTATGACGGGTACCCGCTGGCGCCAGCGAATCACCTACATCAGCCCGCTAGGCGGGGTGCGTGTCGAGCTTGGGGGCGGGATGCGTGTCGACCAAGCGCAGGGCCGCCGCGGGGTCGCCGAGCAGCACCCAGCGGCCACCGTGGTCGGTCTCGACCAGGCCCAGCTCACGCAGGTGGCGGATGCCGGTGGTCACCGACGGCCGGCGGGCGGCGATCATGCGGGCGATCATCTCGTGCGTGAGCCGCGGCAGGTCGAGCACGACGCCCTCGCCGCTGACGCGGCCCCAGCGGTCGGCGAGGTGCCAGAGGGTGAGCAGGATCCGTCCCTCGAGGCGCGATACCTGGCGGGCGGTGAGGAAGTACGAGAAGGTGCGACTGCGCTCGATCGCCAGGTCGAGCACGTTGATCATCAGTCTCGGCGATCGCGTGCTCGCGGCGACGAACTCGTGATCGAGGAGCGCGCACTCCATCGGCGCCATCAGGGTCCAATCGACCGTCGAGGGGGCCGAGGCGCTGGGGCCGCGGAAGGTCCAGGGCCGCAGCAGGTCCCCCTCGCCGAGGATCTCGATCCCGTGCGCCCCCGCGTCCTCGACGCGCAACCCGCGCGCGATTCGCCCGGCGACGATCTGCAGGCCCACCTCGAGCGGCCTGCCGTCCCAGATCCACGGCCCCGGCTCGACCGCCACCCGCTCGACGACGAGCGTCGCCGCGAGCGCGCCCCGCTCCTCCTCATCGAGGCCGTCGCCGATCCATGGGGCGACCTCGAGCAGCGGCGCGGGCGTGAGTCGGATCATCCGACCCGCAAACTACTCGTCGAGGTCGACCCGAACCGTGAGCAGGTCGGTGCCCATCGCGCGGACGACGAGGGTGTTGAACCCGTGTCCGATTCGCCGCTGGCGCTCGCGCGGGTCATCGTCGGGCAGCACCCGGGCGACGCCGTCACGCCAACGCCCCCCGACCCTCACCCGCACCCGGGGGTCGGCCTCGAGGTTGCGGACGTATCCCGCGCGCCGACCATGCTCCGCGACGATCCACAGCACCTCGCCGTCGAGCCCGTTGCCGACTGGCACCCGTCGTCGGCGGCCGCTGCGGCGGCCCCGGGTCTCGAGCAGCGCGTGAAACGGCCACAGCCGCCTTCCGGCCAGCATCCGGGCCGGCGGGTTGATCAGGTACTTGGCGAGCCCGGTGCTCAGCCGCCGCTTGTCCACAGGCCCTTCACCTCGCGCTCGCCGCGTGACCGCCCATCGGAGCCGCCCGGATGCAAGACGGTCCATCTCCTCCTCGTCCTGCTCCTCCCTCCCGGGGAGGCCACACGATCAAGTGAGAGGGACGCGAAAGGCTCGAACGGCGGCGGGTATCGATCTGGAAGGTACTCATTTGCCGTCCGCAAGCGAGCTTCGCGCCGACGGCGACTGCGGCCATCCGGCGCCGGGCGCGGGCGCCCCGACGGCCCGCACCTTGCCGCTGCGTGGTTCGGTCGTCAGCCAAGCGGCCGACATTGAATAATGTGCGCGTCCCCGACGAACCGATGGAAGGAGATGGGATGGGAGATCTGGTCGTGACTGAGTTCGTCTCGATGGACGGCGTGATGCAGGCGCCCGGAGGCGAGAAGTTCAAGTACGAGGGTTGGACCTTCGAGTTCGACCGCGGCGAGGACGGCAACAACTTCAAGCTCCAGGAGGTCCTCAACGCGAAGGCGCACCTGCTCGGCCGCATCACCTACGAGAGCTTCGCCGGCGCCTGGCCCGAGCGGGAAGGCGATCCGGAGATGGGCGAGTTCGCCGTGAAGCTCAACGCCGATCCCAAGTACGTGGTCTCGTCGACGCTGAAGGACCCGGAGTGGAGCAACACGACCGTGATCGACGGCAGCGGCGACGTCGCCGCGGAGGTGGAGAAGCTGAAGGAGGAGATCGACGGCCAGATCCTGATCGCGGGCAGCCGCCGGCTCGTGCAGACCTTGCTCGAGAACGACCTCGTCGACGAGATCAGGCTGATGGTGTTTCCCGTCGTTCTCGGCACCGGCGATCGCGTCTTCGGCGAGTTCTCCGAGAGGACGAACTGGAAGCTGGCGGAGTCGAATCCCGTCGGCTCCGACGGGGTCCTCACCCTCGTCTACCGGCGCGTGCGCTAGGAGAGCGCGGCGTCGGCGGCGCTGAGCTTCGTCGGCGACTCGCTCTCCGGGCTATTCGATGAGCTTGCCGGCCGCGGAGACCTCGTGCATCAGGGCGGCAATCCCCTCGGGGATCGCGGGGATCTCCTCGCGAGCGAGGGGGCCCGTCGCCGACCAGACGAGGTTGACCTGCAGCGCGGGGTCGAGCTCTGGATAGTCGGAGCGGTTGTGGCAGCCGCGGGTCTCGCGCCGCTCGAGGGCGGCCTCGAGGGTCGCCCGGGCCGCGAGGGCCGCGGACTTCAGGTCGAAGGCGTGCGCGAGCGCGTGAAAGCCGGCAGCGTCGGGGTGCACGCCCACCTCGGCCATGCGCGCCTCGATGCCGTCGAGTCGGGCGAGCCCCGCGAGGAGCCCCGACTCGTCCCGGACAACCCCGGCATGCTCGGTCATCGTGTCCCGGATCGTGCGCTGCAGGGCCCGGGCGTTCTCCGGCCCGTCGGCGCCGAGCAACTCGTCGACCTCGGAGCGTGCCTCTGCGAGCGCGGTCGCGGAGCGCTGCTGGGCGGTGAGCTGCGCTGAGTACGCGGCGGCGGCTGCTCCGACGATTCGCCCGACCACGAGCAGTTCGATGAGGGAGTTCCCGCCGAGGCGGTTGGCGCCGTGCAGCCCGCTCGATGCCTCGCCGATGGCGTAGAGCCCCTCGATCCCGGTGCCGTAGTCCTCGGGGTGCGTCCAGACGCCTCCCATCGAGTAGTGCGCGGTTGGTGCGACCTCGATCGGGTCCTTCGTGATGTCGAGCATCTGCAGTTCGAGCAGGGTCTGGTAGACGCGCGGCAGGCGCTGCATGATCGTCTCGCGGGGCAGGTGCGAGACGTCGAGCCAGGCGCCGCCGTTGGGGGTGCCACGACCCTCCATGATCTCGGTGTAGGTCGCGAGCGCGACGCGATCGCGCGTGGACAGCTCCATGCGCTGCGGGTCGTATCGGGCCATGAAGCGCTCGCCGAGGGCGTTGTGCAAGATGCCGCCCTCGCCGCGCGCAGCCTCGGACACCAGGGTCCCCGCCGCGTTCTCCGGCTCGATCAGGCCCGAGGGGTGAAACTGCACCAGTTCCGGATCGCGGATCCGACCACCGGCCTCCACCGCGAGGCGGAACGAGTCGCCCGTGTTCTCGTCGCG
>WHSW01000097.1 GCA_009379895.1 Solirubrobacterales bacterium | reverse complement strand
GTTGTCGGGGTCGATCGGGGTCCACCTGTAGCTGAGCCGCTCGGCGTCGTAGCCGCCGAGGTGCGGGCGCATGTCGGGGCGCTCGAGCAGCAGCGACCCGGCCGCCGCGCCACCGAGCTCGCCGGTCACGACCAGGACGTCGCCTGCCCGGGCGCCGGCGCGCCGCACGAGGGCCCGCTCGTCGTCCGCGTGCCCGACGACGGTGACCGCGACGAACAGGGCCGGCGCCCGGGTCAGATCGCCGCCCGCGATCGCCACGCCGTGCTCGGCGGCGAGCGCGCCGAGGCCGTCGGCGACCTCGAGCAGCCGCTCGTCGTCGAGCCGCTCGGGAACCCCGAGCTGGACGTAGGCGTCGCGGGCCTCCGCGCCCATGGCGGCGAGGTCGGAGAGCGCGGCGGCGAGCGCTTTGTGGCCGACGGCGGCGAGCCCGAACGGTGGGATGCGGAAATGGACCCCCTCGACCAGCGCGTCGACGCTGGTCACCGCGGCGCCCGGGCGGGCCGCGATCGTGGCGTCGTCGCCGCCGGCGAGCACCAGACCGGGCGAGCGCTCCGGCGCGCCGGCGGCCGCGACCCGCTCGCGCAGCGCCGCGATCAGCTCGAACTCACCGCTCATCGGCCCATTGAAGCGCGAGCCGGGGCGCCGCGGCCCGGGGCGGGCGGTCCGGGACGCTCAGTTGCCGGTGCCGCCGGTCGCCTCGCGCGGGGTCGGCGCCGGATCCTGGCCGGCGCCGGGAGCGTAGAGGTCGGGGTCGTAGCCGCCGGTGTCGCCGGTGCCGTCGGGCGTGGTCGGCGTCGTCGGCGTGACCGGCGTGGTCGGCGTCGTCGTCCCGTAGGTCGAGTCGTAGTCCGAGTCCGAGTCCGAGCTCGAGGAGGTGGTCTGATCGCTGTAGTAGGGCGAGAGGTCGGCCGGGTCCTCCGGGGCCGGGAAGTCGTCGCAGGGAGAGGCGGCCGCGACGCTCATGTACTCCTGCCAGATCGGCGCCGAGAGGTCGGCGCCGTAGCCGGGCAGCGGGATACGGGCGTCGGGGTTGCCGGTCCAGACCGCGGTCGAGACGTGCGGCGTGTAGCCGACGAACCAGGCGTCGGCCTGGGTATCGGTGGTCCCGGTCTTGCCCGCGGCCGGGCAGGGGATGTCACAGCAGGCGGCGGTGCCGGAGTCGAGCACGCCGGTCATGATGTCGGCGACCGTGTAGGCGACGCCGTCGCTGATCACCCGGTCGCCGGCCGGGTCGTCGGGCTCGTCGACCTTGCCGTCGGGGAACTCGACCCGCTCGATCGCGGTCGGCTTGTGATGCACTCCCCCGTCGGCGAGCGTCGCGAAGGCGTTCGACATCTCGAGCGGGCTGCAGCACTGGTAGGTGCCGCCGATCGCCTCCGCCGGAACGCCGAGCAGCGGGGAGGTGATGCCCATCCGGTGCGCCATGTCGGTGAAGTTCTCGGGCCCAACGTCGAGGCCGAGCTGCGCGTAGACGACGTTGACCGAGTGCACGGTCGCGTCGCGCAGGCTCATCGACCCGCTGCCGCCACCGCTCACCGGCCATGGCTCGGCTCCCGGCGGGTAGAGGGTGATCGACGACGGGGCCGGGTAGTACGTCGCGTCGGGGTCGATGCCCTGGTCGACCGCGGTGGTGAGCACGAAGGGCTTGAACGACGATCCCGGCTGGCGGCGGCCCTGCGCGGCGAGGTTGAACTGGTCGTCCTCATAGGACTCCGACGAGGCCATGGCGATGATCTCGCCGGTCCCGGTCTTGGTCGAGACCAGCGCGGAGGCCGCGCCCGTGATCGGGTGGTTGGCGATCGCCTGCTCGGCGACCGCCTGCAGCTTGGGATCGAGCGTCGTGTAGACCTTCAGCCCACCGTCGCGGACCGTCTTCACGCCGTACTTGCTGATCAGCTCCTGCTGGACGAAGTCGAAGAAGTACTGCTGCTGGCGAGTCTCGTAGTGGTAGCCGCGGTGCAGCCCAAGCCCGTCGTGGCGCGCCTTGTCGTACTTCGAGGCGCTGATGTAGCCCTGCTCGTGCATCGCCTTGAGCACCTGGTTGCGGCGGTTCTTGGCCCCATCGGGGTTGAGGAACGGGTTGTAATCGGTGGGCGCCTGGGGCAGCCCGGCGAGCAGCGCCGCCTCGGTCAGGTTGAGGTCGGAGACGTGCTTGTCGAAGTAGACCTGCGACGCCGCCTCGACCCCGGCGGCGGTCCGGCCGTCGTTGGTGCCGTAGGTCGCCGTGTTGAGGTAGCGGTTGAGGATCTCGTCCTTGGAGTGCTCGTCCTCGTACTCGCGCGCCATCTCGGCCTCGATGATCTTGCGCTCGATCGTGTCCTCGGGGTCGTCGATGTAGAGGTTTCGCACGAGCTGCTGGGTGATCGTCGAGCCACCCTGCTTGACCTCCCCGGCCTCGATGTTCTCGATCGCGGCGCGCGCGACCGCGCTGTAGTCGACCCCGCTGTGCTCGTAGAAGTTCTCGTCCTCGATCGCGATCGAGGCGTGCTGCAGGCGCTTGGGGATCTCCGAGAGCTTGACCGGCTCGCGGTTGATGTCGGTCTGCACGTAGCCCAGGCTCGACCCGTCGGCCGCGAAGACCTCGGAGTTCGCGCCGCTGTTGAGCGGCTTGAGGCTGTCGATCGAGGGGGCGGAGTTGGCGGTGTCGAGGACCCAGACGGCGCCGTAGCCCGCCGCGATCGCGATCCCCGTCAGCAGGACGGCGAAGGCGAGCAGAACCTTCTTGCCCACCGAGCCCCCTGAACGCCGATGGCGTCTGCGTGCCCGTGCGCTCATGAGTGAGAGAAGGGTAGCGAGGTGTTCATCTGCCCCCCGGTGCGCGGGTGAGCCGTTGCGGGAGTCGCTGAGTGACTATTCCGACGCCCGGCCGAGAACCCCTGCCTCGCGCAGCGCGCGCAGCGCGCGCTCGCGCATCGCGGCCTCCTCACCCGAGGCGCGGGTTCCCCCCGGCCGGCGGGGGCCGTGGATCTCGATCCGGATCCCGTCGGGCGTCATCTCGGCGACCTCGACCTGGGAGGGCTCCAGCCGGGCCAGCGCCTCGCGCGCCCGGCCCACGTCGGCGTCGGTCGGGACCCAGATCGAGGCCATCACGGGCGCGGTCAGGTCGCCGGTCGAGCGGTTGACGACCACGTTGGTGACGACGATCTCGTTCGGGACGATCACCAGCCGCCCGTCGCCGGTGTCGATGAAGGTGTGCGAGAGGGTGAGGTCGTCGACACGCCCGGTCTCCTCGGCGATCGTCACCGTGTCGCCGATCCTGATCGGCCGGGAGACCGCGAGCAGGATCCCGGCCAGCGGGTTGGCGAGCACCTGCCGCGCGGCGAGGCCGAGGACGATGCCGAGCACGGCGCTCGAGGCGAGGATCCCGGTCGCGAGCTTGTCGAGGCGGTCGAACTGGCTCAGCGCGACCCCGACCCCGACCACGATGATCGCCACGAAGACGAGCCGGCGGATCATCCGCAGCCGGGTCCGGACGCCCCGCGACATGGTCGTCTCCGAGACCCTGCCGGCCACCCTGGTGGCCCGGGCGATCACGAAGCGGTCGACGACGAAGGCGATCGCAAAGGCGACCGCCAGCGAGATCAGCGCCGCGATCCAGTCACCGTTGGAGTCCCAGAAGGTCTGCTCCACGGACCCGATGCTGCCAACCTTGGCGACCTGGTGCACCGTCCGATGGCGACCCGCGCCGTGTTCTGCGATGCGCTCGGCACGCTGGTCGAGCTCGATCCGCCCTGGACGCACCTCGCCGCCGCGCTCGGGGTCGAGCCCGACGAGCGGCTGATCGCCGCCGTGCGCGCCGAGATGTCCTACTACCGGGCGCACGCCCAGGAGGGCACCGACGAGGCCGCCCTCGCCGAGCTGCGGGCGCGCTGCGCGGCGCTGCTCTCGCGCGAGCTCGGCCGCGAGGTCGGCGTCGAGACGCTGTTGGCGTCGATCCGCTTTCGCGCCTACGACGTCGCGCCGGCGCTCGAGCGGCTGCGCTCGGACGGACTGCGCCTGGTCTGCGTCTCGAACTGGGACGTCTCGCTGACCGACGTGCTCGCCCGCTGCGGCCTCGACGGGCTTCTCGACGGGGTGGTCAGCTCGGCCGGCGCGGGGGCGCGCAAGCCCGATCCGGCGATCTTCGCGCCCGCGCTGGCGCTCGCCGGGTGCGCCCCCGCGGAGGCGATCCACGTCGGCGACACGGCCGCCGAGGACGTCGCCGGGGCGCGCGCGGCGGGGGTCGTGCCGCTGCTGCTCGACCGCTCCGGGGGCGGGGAGATCGCGTCGCTGGCCGAGATCGAAGAGCATCTGCGCCCGTGAGCCAGGGATTCGACAACGCCGCCGGCCCGCCGCCGCCTCCGGCGCCACCGGCGCCGCCGCCGACGCCATCCGGCGAGGGCGGGCCGACCGATGCGGCCTGGGGGCCGAGGCGGACGATCGCGGCGCTCGTCGCGTTCCTGGTCGTGCTCTCGATCGAGGCCGTCGTGGTCGCGGCGTTCGACCCCGACATCGACAGCCTCGCGGCCCGACTCACCCTGCAGGCCCTGCTCGCCGGGACCCTGCTCGCGGTCGCCTTCGCCGCCGCGCGACCCGGCCCCGGCCTGTTCGCGCCCGCCGCGGCGCTCGGGCTGCGCCGCCCGCCACGCTCGTGGATCGGCCCGATGCTGATCGCCTACTTCGGCTACATCGCCTGCGCGCTGGTGATCGCGGCCCTGCTCGCGCCCGAGCAGGAGGACGTGACCCGCGCGCTCGGCAGCGACGAGGGCGCCCTGGGTACGATCGTCGCCGGCCTGTTGATCGTCGGCGCCGCGCCGCTCACCGAGGAGATCTTCTTTCGCGGCTTTCTGTTCGCCGGCCTGCGGCGCTCGACGCCGTTCGCGGTCGCCGCGCTGATCTCCGCCGCGATCTGGGGCGTCTTTCACTACACCGGCGAGGGCTCGTGGGGCGTGGTCCTGCAGCTCGCCGTGTTCGGCGTGGCGCTGGCCTGGCTGTACGAGCGCACCGGCTCGATCTGGCCGACGATCGCGGTGCACGCGTTCAACAACGCGCTCGCGTTCACGCTGCTGACCTCGTGAACCCGGCCTCCACGCGACAGCCGGCGCCCACGACCATCGGCGCCCATGGTCTTCGGGCGATGCGCATGGCACAATCTGCGCCGTGAAGCTTCGCTCCTCGGTCGTCGTGGGGGGTATCGCCGCCGCGCTGGTGCTCCCCGCGGCCGCGCTCGCCCAGGATGGCGCCCCCGCTCAGTCGCCCGCCGTGGCTCCGACTGCCGCCGCCGACGGCGGCCCGCGACCGGGCGGGCAGGGTCAGAGTCAGGGTGGACCGGGTGGACAGGCCGGGCACGGTCAGGACCAGGGCCAGGGGGGCCAGGCCGGCCAGGACGAGGACCAGGGCCAGGGCGGCGAGGCCGGGCAGGGCCAGGACCAGGGTCAGGGCGGCGGCCAAGCGCCGGCGGAGATCAAGCTCAAGCTCAAGGGCCTGCGCAACGGCGAGCTCAAGGTCGGCGACCGGGTCACGGCGATCGGCACCGTGACCCCGTTCGTCGGCGGCCAGCGCGTCGAGATCAAGCTCGGCAACCGCGGCCACACCGTGGCCTCCAAGACGCCCTTCGTACGCCGGGTCAAGGGCAAGGACTTCGGTCGCGTCAAGCTGCGCTCCAAGCCGCTCAGCAAGCCCGGCAAGTATCGGGTCCGGGTCCGCAAGGCGCCGACCGGCGGACAGGCCGGCGGCAGCGACAAGTCCAGGCAGTTCAAGCTCAAGTACCCCGACCTCGACCCCGGCGACTCGGGCCCGGCGGTCGAGCTCTTCAATCAGCTGCTGCGCAAGCGCGCCTACTTCGACACCGACAAGGGCAACTACGGCTCGCACACCGAGCGCGCGGTGATGGCCTTCCGCAAGGTCAACGGGATGGCGCGCAACTTCCAGGCGACGCCGGAGATCTTTAAGCTGCTCGCCCAGGGCAGGGGCGGCTTCAAGCTTCGCTACCCGAACGAGGGCAGGCACGTCGAGGTCGACATCGGCCACCAGGTGATGGCGCTCGCCGACGGCGGCAAGCCGAAGTACGTGTTCATGGTCGCGACCGGCGCCGCGGCGACCCCGTCGGACACCGGTGGGTTCACCTTCTATCGCAAGGACCCCGGCTTCAACTCGATCGGGATGTACTACTCGGTCTACTACAACCGTGGCGAGGCGACCCACGGCTATCACTCGGTGCCGCCGTACCCGGCAAGCCACGGCTGCATCCGCAATCCGATCCCCGATTCGGTCTTCATCTACAACTGGATCGACCTCGGCGACAAGATGTTCGTCTACTGAGCGCAGATGGACGCCCGCGCCACCGCAGCACCAGGGGGTGGGCCGACTTTCGTCACGCGTGGTGACGTTTCTCGGCCCGGCCGGCACCCAGGCCGCGGGTAGGTTGCCCGTGTGAGCAGCCTGGACCGCGCCCGCGAAACGCTGATCGCCGAGCTTCGCGAGCACGCGTTGATCGTCGGCGAGGTGACGCTCTCGAGCGGGCGGACGGCGTCGTATTACGTCGACGCGCGGCGGGCCCTGCTGCGGCCGGCCGGGTTTCGGGCGGCGGGCGAGCTGATCGCGGCGGCGGCCACGCGGCTCGGAGCCGAGGCGGTGGGCGGCCCGGTGATGGCCGCGATCCCCCTCGCCTGCGCCGCGATCGCCGTCCCGGGGGGCGACGGGCTGGTCGGCTTCTTCGTGCGGAAGGAGCGCAAGGATCACGGGCTGCAGCACTGGGTCGAGGGCCCGGTGGGTCCGGGCGCCAGATGCCTGGTGGTCGAGGACACGGTGACCACCGGCGGCTCGACCGTGACGGCGATCGAGCGTATGCGCGAGGAGGGCCTCGAGATCACCGGCGGGCTGTGCGTCGTCGACCGGCTCGCCGGCGGCGCCGAGGCGATCGCCGAGGCGATCGGCGCCCCGGTCGAGACGCTGACCACGATCGACGACCTCTACCCGGAGCGGCCCGAGCGCTGAGCCGGCGACCGCGGCGCTCGGCCCGCCGCTGGGGCCCGACGGCGCGCGGTGGGACGTGGGTAGAGTCACGCGCCCGTGCCCTCCGTCCGCGAAGCCTCCTACGAGCTCTTCCGCGCGCACGGGATGACGACCATGTTCGGCAACCCGGGCTCGACCGAGCTGCCGATGCTGAAGGGCTTCCCCGACGACTTCACCTACGTCCTCGGGCTCCAGGAGGCGGTCGTCGTCGGGATGGCCGACGGCTACGCGCAGGCGCGCGGCGCCCCGGCGCTGGTCAACCTGCACACCGCCCCCGGGCTCGGCAACGCGATGGGGGCGATCTTCAACGCCCACGCCAACCATTCGCCGCTCCTGATCACCGCCGGCCAGCAGGTGCGGCCCGCGATCACGATGCAGGCCAACCTGACCAACCGCGACGCGACTCGCATGCCCCACCCGCTGGTCAAGTGGAGCCACGAGCCGGTGCTCGCCGCCGAGGTCCCGCATGCGCTCGCCCGCGCGATCCACCTCGCGGCCCTGCCACCGAGGGGACCGACGTTCGTCTCGATTCCGATGGACGACTGGGACGCCGAGGTCGACGACGGATACGCCCGCGCCGCGGTCGACCGCCGCACGGTCGGCCGCGCCGCCCCCGACCCCGAGGCGATCGCGGAGCTCGCCGGGCGGCTCGAGGCGGCCGCCAACCCGGTCCTGGTCGCGGGCCCCGACGTCGACGCCGCCGGGGGCTGGGACGCCGCCGTGGCGCTCGCCGAGCGCCAGCGCCTGCCCGTGTTCGCGATCCCCGCCCCCGGCGGCGGGCGGCTCGGCTTTCCCGAGGGCCACCCGAACTTCCGCGGGGTGCTGCCGCCGGCGATCGGGCCTGTCGCCGAGACGCTCGCCGGACACGACCTGGTCCTCGTCGTCGGCGCCTCGGTGTTCGCCTACTACCCCTACATCCCGGGCGCCCTGCTGCCCGCGGGCGCCGAGCTGGTGGCGATCACCTCCGACCCCGACGAGGCGGCCCGGGCGCCGATGGGCGAGGCGATCGTCGCCGATGTCGGGCTCTCACTCGAGCGCCTGCTCGCCGCGGTCGGCGCGGCCGATCGCGACCCCGGCGAGCCGCTGCCCGAGCCGGTCGCCGGTCCCGAGCAGGACCCGATCACGGGCACCGCGGCGATGCACGCCCTGGCCGCGGCCTTCCCCGAGGACGGGATCGTCGTGCTCGAGGCGCCCTCGGCGACCCTGGCGCTGCGCAACCAGCTGCGCCTCTCGCGCCCGGGCAGCTACTTCTTCGCCGCCGGTGGCGGGCTCGGCTTCGGGCTCCCGGCGGCGATCGGGGTCCAGCTCGCCCAGCCCGAGCGACCCGTCGTCTGCGTGGTCGGCGAGGGCTCGGTGCAGTACGCGGTGACCGCGTTCTGGACCGCGGTCGCCTACGAGGTGCCGGTCACCTTCTGCGTGCTGCGCAACGCCGAGTACGCGATCCTCAAGTGGTTCGCGGAGATCGAGGGCGTGAGCGGCGCCCCGGGGCTCGACCTGCCGAACCTCGACACCGCCGCGATCGCCTCGGGCTATGGGGTGTCCTCGCGCCGGGTATCGAGCGCCGAGGAGCTGCGCGAGGCGCTCGCCGCCGCGATCGCCTCCGATCGCCCCGAGCTGGTCGAGGTCGGGGTCGCGCCGGGGATGTGGCTGTTCTGATCCGCGCCCTGCGGACCGCGAGGTCGGCGCGCCCGAAGGGCGGTTAGCGATGGCGCTGGCGGAGCCCAGCGTGGCGGCCCTGGCCCCCGCGGCCGGCGAGCCGAGCCCCGACGCGGCCCCCGACTGGGTCGCCTCCGGGACGCCCGAGCCGCTGCGCGGCGAGCTCGTCTCGCTGCTCGGCGCCGACCGGGTCCTGACCCGCGCCAGCGACATCGTCCGCTACGCCTCCGACGCCAGCCCCTACCGGCTCCTTCCGCGGGCGGTGGTCGTCGCCCGCGAGGACGCCGACGTCGCCAGGGTGCTCGCCTACGGGCGCGCGAACGGGATCGGGGTCACCTTCCGCGCCGGCGGCACGAGCCTCAACGGGCAGGCGCAGTCGAACGGGATCCTGGTCGACGTCCGGCGCCACTTCCGCGGGGTCGCGGTCGAGGACGAGGGCGCCCGCGCCCGAGTGCGGCCGGGGACCGTGCTCGGCCACGCCAACCGGGTCCTCGCCCCGCACGGCGCTCGGATCGGGCCCGACCCGGCCTCGACCGAGATCGCCTGCGTCGGCGGGGTGATCGCCAACAACGCCGGCGGCATGCGCTGCGGGGTGGTCCACGACTCCTACCGCACCGTGAGCGAGATGACCTTCGTGCTCGCCTCGGGGACGACGATCGACACCGCCGCCCCGGACGCCGAGGCACGCCTGGCCGCCGCCGAGCCCGAGCTCTGCCGCGGGCTGCTGGCGATCCGCGAGGAGATCGTCGCCGACCGCGAGCTCAGCGAACGGATCCGGCACAAGTTCGAGATCAAGAACACGATGGGCTACCGGCTCTGCGCGTTCCTCGACGCCGAGACCCCGGTCGAGATCCTGCGCCGGCTGCTGGTCGGCTCGGAGGGCACGCTCGGCTTCGTCGCCGAGGCGGTCTTCGAGACCGTTCCCCAGCCGGCAGCGACCACCTGCGCGTGGCTTCACTTCGCCGACATCGACGCCGCGGTCGCCCCGGTGCCGGATCTGGTCGCGGCCGGGGCGCGGGCGGTCGAGCTGATGACCGCCCCGGCGCTGATCGCCGCCAGCTACAACATCCGCGGCGCCCCCGAGAGCTGGCGCCAGCTCGACCCGGCGTCGGCCGCCCTGCTGGTCGAGATGGGGGGCTCAGACGACGCCGAGCTCGACGCCGCCGAGGGTCGGGTCGCCGAGGTGCTCGCCGCCCACGCGACGATCCGCGAGCCGCAGTTTCACCGCGACCCCGAGACGGTCGCGATGGATTGGCGCGTGCGCGAGGGCCTGCATGGGCTGGTCGGCAAGCTGCGCCCGCCCGGGACGGCGTTGATCGTCGAGGACATCTGCGTGCCGCCGGCGCGGATCGCCCCGGCCGCCAAGGACCTGCAGGCTCTGCTCGGAGAGCACGGCTTCCTCCCGGGGGTCGCGGGCCACGCCTCGGCGGGCAACCTGCACTTCATGCTCACCCCGGACTTCGCCAAGGCCGAGGACCTGCGCCGTTATGACGCCTTCATGGAGGGGCTGGTCGACCTGGTGATCGACGACTACGACGGCTCGCTGAAGGCCGAGCACGGCACCGGGCTCAACATGGCGCCCTTCGTGGAGCGCGAGTGGGGGGCGAAGGCGACGGAGCTGATGCGACGCAGCAAGCGGCTCGCCGATCCCGAGGGGGTGCTGGCGCCGGGCGTGATGCTCAACGACGACCCCGGCGTCAACCTGCGCCACCTGAAGACGACGCCGGCGATCGAGGAGTCGGCGACCGCCTGCGTGGAGTGCGGCTTTTGCGAGCCGGTCTGCCCGAGTCGCGACCTGACGACGACGCCGCGCCAGCGGATCGTCCTGCGGCGCGAGATGGCCCGCCAGCCGGCCGGATCGCCGCTCGCCGAGGCGCTGCTGACCGAGTTCGAGTACGACGGGCTCGAGACGTGCGCGGCCGACGGCACCTGCGCGCTGGCCTGCCCGGTGGCGATCAACACCGGCGAGCTGGTCAAGGACCTGCGCGGCCGCCAGCACTCCCCTCGCGCCGAGCGGGTCGCCACGCGGCTTGCCGAGCGCTGGGGCGCGGTCGAGCGGGCGGCGCGGGCCGGCCTGCGGGCGGGCGACCACGGGCCGGCAGCGCGCCGGGCCCTGGGCGGCGCGACCCGGGCCGCGCGGCGCGCGATCAGCAGCGAGCTGGCGCCCGAATGGCCGGCCAACATGCCCCATCCGGCGCCGAGCGAGCTGCCGGTGACCGCCCGCGAGGATGCGGCCGCCGTCTACCTGCCGGCCTGCGTGAACCGGATCTTCGGTCGGCCGCGGGGCGGAGCGGCGGACGGATCGGTGGCCGGAGGGTCCGAAACCCCGAGCCTGCCCGAGGCGATGGTCACGATCTCGGCCCGCGCGGGCATGGCGCTCTGGATCCCCGAGGACGTCCCCGGACATTGCTGCGCGGTGCCATGGATCTCGAAGGGCTATCAGGCGGGCGCGCGGCGGATGGCCGAGCGCACGCTCGCGGCGCTGTGGCGCTGGAGCGAAGCGGGGCGCCTGCCCGTGGTCTGCGACGCGAGCTCGTGCAGCCTCGGGCTCGGCGAGGAGATGGTGCCCCTGCTGACCGAGGCCGACGCCGAGCGCCACGCGAAGCTCGAGGTGCTCGACTCGATCGCCTGGGCGCAGCGCCTGCTGTCGCGGCTCGAGCTCGAACGGCGCCTCGGAGCGGTCGCCGTCCACCCGCCGTGCGCCAGCCGCCACCTCGAGCTCGACTCCGAGCTGGAGGCGATCGCGCGCCGGCTCGCCGATGAGGTCGTGGTCCCGCTCGGCGCCGGCTGCTGCGGCTTCGCGGGCGACCGCGGCCTGCTGCACCCCGAGCTGCCGGCGGCCGCCACCCGCGAGCAGGCGTCCGAGCTCGCCGGTCGCGAGCTCGACGCGCACCTGTGCAGCAACCGCACCTGCGAGATCGGCCTCCAGCAGGGCACCGGCCGCGCCTACGAGTCGTTCGTCTTCACGCTCGAGGAGCTGACCAGGCCCTGACTCGCGGCGCGGGCCCCGCGGCGCGCCGAGCGGCTCCGAGGCCGCCACGGCCGATGAGTTGTCGCGCCTCGGTGGGTGTGTAGGACCGAGACGATCAACGAACGGGCGTCCTGCCACGGTGCATGGAAACACGAGTGAGGGAGCGAGAACGATGCGAATGATCTTCGTCAACCTGCCGGTCGAGGACCTGGAGGCCTCCAAGGGGTTCTTCGGCGAGCTCGGCTTCGAGTTCAACCCCGAGTTCTCCGACGACACCGCCGCCTGCATGGTCGTCGACGACAACATCTTCGCCATGCTGCTGGTCGAGGAGAAGTTCAAGGGCTTCATCAACGGCGAGATCGCCGACCCCGCGACGACGGAGGCGATCACTGCCCTCTCGGCCGACAGCAGGGAGCAGGTCGACGAGACGATCGAGAAGGCGATCGCGGCGGGCGGCAAGCCGTGGAAGCCGACCGTGGAAGAGGGCCCCATGTACGGCGGAAGCTTCCAGGACCTCGACGGTCACGTCTGGGAGCTGGTCTACATGGAGCAGGGATAGTCATAGGCTCTGCGCGCTGGGGAGCAACTCGATCGAGGAGGACCCATGGCGCAGAGCGGACACGGTGCGGGGACCGACGGTCAGGTCTTCCTTCTGGCGCCCGGCGCCGGTCGGCTCTACGAGCAGAGCGGCTTCCGCGGCACGATCAAGGTCGACGGCGAGCAGGCGGATGGTCGCCAGTGCTTCTCCGAATGGACGGTCGATGCCGGTCAGCAAGGCCCGCCGCCCCACCTTCACCGAGAGCACCAGGAGGCCTTCTTCGTGGTCGATGGAACGCTGACCTTCACGGCCGGCGAGCAAACGGTCGACGCCCCGGCGGGCTCGTTTCTGTTCATCCCGCCCGGCGTCGTCCACGCGTTCTCGAACTCGACCGACGCCCCCGCCACCTGCGTCAACGCCTACGTGCCCGGCGGGATCGAGGGGTTCTTCGTCGAGGCGGGCGCGGCGACGGCGAGCGGTGAGCCCGACCCGGCCGAGATCGAGAGGCTGAGCGCGAAGTACGACGTCTTCTTCGCCGAGGAGTAGTGGCGAAACGCCCCGACCAGGATTCGAACCTGGGGCCTACTCCTTAGGAGGGAGTCGCTCTATCCAGCTGAGCTATCGGGGCCTGCGGCGAGTCTAGGGCTTGGCCAAGCGATTTTCGGCTCTCGCGATACGGCCGAGTGACCTGGATCGACCGACTTCATTTAGGCACAAACCGCCTGTTTGCCGGGCACAAATGGGCACTGAGGCGATCCGGACCGCACCGGCGTCGGCCGCCAATGCCAGTCTGGGAGCGGGTAACCGGGACGATTGCTCGATTGCATCCCGAGGAGTCGGCCTTTCAGGCACAGACGTGCCCGGCGCTCACATGCGTCTCGCCACTCGCGCGAAGCGGAAGCGCCGGCCCTCTACGCTCACGCCGTGGAGATGGTCTCCGTGACACGCAAGGGGGATGGCCCCGAGATCCTGCTGGTCCACGGGGGTGCTAGTCCGGACGCGACCTGGGGCGGACTCGCGGCGCTCCGCGCTCGTTGGACGCTTGCGTCGGTCCATCGTCGCGGCTACGCGCCCAGCCCGCCGCCCGTGGATGGACGCCAGGACTTCGAGGTCGATGCCGAGGACGTGCTTCCGCTTCTTGCCTCGCGTCCTCATGTCGTCGCTCACTCCTATGGAGTGCTCGGAACGCTAATCGCTGTGGCTCAGCGGCCGATGGACGTGCGCTCCCTGACCTTGATCGAGCCTCCGCTCTACCACGTCCTGCCGGGCGATCCGGAGATCGAACACCTCGAGCGCATCGGGGACGCGGTCCTAATTCACGGCCTCGACGCCGACCCGGAGACGCTGCGTGAGTTCCTGCGGATGGCGGGCGCCCCCGGGGTCGACGACGGGCCGCTCCCGGAATCGGTCGCCAATGGCGTGCGGCGCGCCCACGGCGGCCGGGTTCCCGGCGAGGCCCGTCCGCAGCTGGATCGGATCCGCGAAGCTGCCTTCCCGGCGCTGGTGGCCTCAGGCGGTCACACGCCGGGGATCGAACGCATCTGCGACGCCCTAGCTTCCGCGATCGACGCCGACCGGCTGGTCGCACCCGGCGCCGGGCACTTCGTCGCCGCAGCACCCGGGTTCGCCGTGCAGTTCGAGCGGTTCCTTCTCGGAAGCGACTGATCTCGGGGCGGCTGGTTGCCGGTCTGCGTGGCTACCGGCTCTCGCGCGAAGCTGGAGCGAGCCGCATAGGTATCAGCGCTTCTGCTCGTCGTCCGGAGGGAGAGCGGCGCGAAGCTGCGTGGGACGGCTGCTTCCGCCGCGAGAGCGGGAGCGGCGGGTGTCCCGGTTGACGCCCGTCGGCTTGCGGGACGGATCCCGAGACCGAGGTGGCAGGCGCCGACTTCCCCTGCGAGCGGTTGGTTAGGTCGCGGTTCGGTGCGGGCGGACGCGGCGCCTCGCGCCGTTCGGCTGTGGCGAACGGCGCTTGGTCGTCGTGACGCGGCGTGGCACCGTTGGGCACCACAGCGTCTATCGGAGGGCAGTCTCGTGCGCATCATCGTGGTTGGAGGCGCCGGAACCATCGGCACGGCCGTCGTCGAGCTCCTCTCGGCTCGACATGACGTGGTCGTGGCCGGAAGGCAGTCCGGCGACGTGCAGGTGGACATCAGCTCGCGCGATTCCGTGCGGTCCATGTACCGCCGGATCGGGAGCTTCGACGCGCTCGCATGCGCGGCCGGCGAGGCGCACTTCGGCCCGTTCGAGACCGTGACGGAGGAAGAGCTCGCGCTTGGGCTTCACAGCAAGCTCCTCGGGCAGATGCGCCTCGTCCTCCTCGGCAGATCGCTGATCTCCGAGGGAGGCTCATTCACGCTCATCTCCGGCTACGTCCTCGACGATCCGATCCCGCAGGCGACCAGCTTCGCCGTCGCAAACGGCGGCGTCGAAGGCTTCGTGCGTGCTGGCGCCCTCAGCCTCGAGCGGCGCGTACGGATCAACGCCGTCAGCCC
>WHSW01000096.1 GCA_009379895.1 Solirubrobacterales bacterium | reverse complement strand
CACGCGAAGGTGTCCGAGTGGAGGCAGCGCGGGACGAGATCCGGGCTGTGGTCCTCGAACGCGGTTGGAGCGAGGAGCGGCAGGCCTTCGCGCAGTCCTTCGACTCTGATGAGCTGGACGCCGCGGCGCTCCTGATGCCGATCCTCGGATTCCTCCCCGCCACCGAGGAGCGCATGCGCTCGACGATCGAGGCGGTCGCGCGGGACCTGACCGAGGACGGGCTCGTGCTTCGCTACCGCAACGACGAGGGGCTGAACGCCGACGGGCTCACCGGCGAGGAGGGCACGTTCGTGATCTGCTCGTTCTGGCTCGTGTCGTGCCTCGCAAGGTCCGGTGAGCTCGAGCGTGCGGAGGAGCTCTTTGACCGGCTCGCCGGCTGCGCGAATGACCTCGGCCTGCTGGCGGAGGAGATCGACACGGCGAACGGCGAACAGCTCGGCAACTTCCCGCAGGCGTTCAGCCACATCGGCCTGATCACCGCCGCGTGGGAGATCGACAAGGCCATGGGCTTCGGCGAGTGAGCGCGGAGTACGACGCGATCGTGATCGGCGGCGGGCCCGCCGGACAGCACTGCGCCGCCCACCTGGCCGACGGCGGCCTGCGGGTTGCGCTGGCCGAGCGCGACCTCGTGGGTGGTGAATGCGACTACTACGCCTGCATTCCCTCGAAGACCCTGCTTCGTCCCGGCGAGGCGTTGCAGGCGGCGCGCGAGGCGCCCGGCGCCGCGCAGGCCGTGAGCGGCGAGCTCGACCCCGGCGCCGCCTTCGAATGGCGCGACTTCATGGTCTCCAACTACGACGACTCCGCCAAGGCCGGCTGGCTGGAGGGTCGGGGCATAGCCGTGCTGCGCGGCGACGCGCGGCTGGCGGGTCCGGGCCGGGTGGAGGTCGACGGCGCCTCCTACGCGGTCCAGAACGTGGTGATCGCCTCCGGCTCGGACCCCGTCGTGCCCCCGATCCCCGGCCTGGCCGACCTGGAGGGGGTGTGGACGAACCGCGAGGCCACCGCCCTGACCGAGGTCCCGCGGCGATTGCTCGTGCTCGGCGGCGGGCCCGTCGGCGTGGAGATGGGCCAGGCCGTGAGCTCCATGGGCGGCTCCGTCGCGCTCGTCGAGGGCATGGACCGCGTGCTCGCGCGTGAGCCGGCCCCGCTGGGAGAGGCGCTCGGCGAGGCGCTGACGTCCGAGGGCATCGAGCTCTGCTTCGGACAGCACGCCTCGGCGGCGCGCCGAGAGGACGGCGAGTACGTGCTCGAGTTCCCCGAGCGCGACGAGCTGCGCGGCGACAGGCTGCTGGTGGCCACCGGGCGGGTTCCCCGTGTGGACGGCCTCGGCCTCGACACGGTCGGAATCGACCCCGGGCGGCGCGGCATCGAGGTGGACGCGCGCATGAACGTCGCCGACGGCGTCTGGGCGATCGGCGACGTGACCGGCATCTGGCCGCTCACCTACGTGGGCAAGTACCAGGGGCGGGTGGCCGCCGCGAACATCCTCGGCACGCCGCGCGAGGCCAACTACGAGGCGGTGCCCCGTGTCGTCTTCACCGACCCCCAGGCCGCCTCCGTGGGTGAGGCCGAGGGCGCGGTCACCGCCACCGCCTCGCTGGCGGAGGTGCCCCGGACCTCGACCTACACCCGGGCCTATGACGAGCGGCCCGGCTTCATGACCCTCGTCTCGGATGGCGAGCGGATCACGGGCGCCTATGCGCTCGGCCCCGAGGCGGGCGAGTGGCTCCAGCAGGCGACCCTGGCGATCCGTGCCCGCGTGCCGCTGGAGGTGATGAGGGACGTGATCCAGCCGTTTCCGACCTTCTCGGAGGTCTTCCTCAACGCGCTCGAGGAGCTCGGCGCCAGGGTGCCGGCGACGGCGTAGGGCTCGATCAAGGTCCCTTGACGACGCGGAAGCCGAGGCTGGTCCGCGCCCCGACCTCGTCAACGGCCAGCTTCTCGAGGCGAACCTGGTCGGGGTCCAGGTTCTCGAGCAACCGCAGGCCACCACCCAACACCGCCGGCATGATGTCGATCCGCAGCTCGTCGACCAGTCCGGCCCGCAGCAGCTGCTGCGCGACGCTCGCGCCGCCGACCACCTGCACGTCCGCATCTCCCGCCGCGGCCTTCGCCTGGCCGATCGCGGACTCGACCCCATCGGTCACGAAGGTGAACGTCAGGCGCTCGTCCTGCCGCGGCGCAGACGCCGGCGGGTGGTGCGTCACGACGAAGATCGGCACCTGGAACTCATAGCGGCCGACGTACGAATCGGGATCCGCCATCTCGAACGTCCGCCGTCCCATCACCACCGCCCCCGTGCGCTCGATGGCGGCGTTCATGTAGTCGGTTCCCCGCAGGTCGCCGAGGTCGGGATAGAGGCGACCTACGCTGCCGTTCGGGTCGGCCACGAAGCCGTCCACCGAAACCGTCATCCCCGCGATCACCGTTGCCACTGCCGCCTGCCTTTCGTCGCATCGAAGTCGTCTTGGACGATCTGCCTACATCCCTGACCGGGCTCGGTCGGCAAAGTCATCGGTCGCGGATGCTCAATCGACCGCGAGGAAGGTCGCGATCAACCGCGCCAGCGCCGCGGGGTGATCCGCCATGACCCCGTGGCCCGAGCCCGGGAATCGGGCGAGCCAGGCACCGGGGATGGCGCTCGCCAGCGCGAGGGAGTTCTGGGGCGGGATCACGACGTCCTCGCTGCCGATGGCGACCAGTACCGAGCAGGGAACGCTCGCCAGCCGAGCTGCGGCCCCGCCGCGCTCCCAGCCCTCCATCGCGCGCCACTGCTCGTCCACTACGTCCACCGGTAGGGCGGCCCGAGCGCGGGCGACGAGCTCGCCGAACTGCTCGTCGATCACCGGCGCGCGGTCGGGCGGTAAGAGCAGCGAGATCAGCCGGCGGCGAGATCCTCGATCGTGAAGGCAAGGCCGTCGCCGGGCGGGCCGCCGATGCCGCGGTGGTCCAGGCAAACCAGCTCGCGCTCGGCCGCCAGCGCCGCGATGAAGCTCGGATCCCAGTCGTTTCGGGTGGCCGCGAAGCCGTTCAGGACGAGGACCGGCGGCCCCGCGCCGTGACGCTCGAACGCGAGGGTCCTTCCGCCGACGATGCAGCTGGCCATCTCGCGGCCCGACCCTACCCCCCGGCGGCCACGGCGGTCGGCTCCGCCGGGTGCCGCTCGGCGCTCAGCCCGCGAGCGCCTCGGCGCGGTCGGCCGCGAGCGTCACCGGGCAGCGCTCTGGGTGCCCGCAGATGTCGGGCTCGCACAGGCGGCAGATCCGGCGCGCGTCGGCGCGCCCGCCGGTCAGCGCGTCGAGCAGCGGCTCCACGGCCGGGCCGACCGCGGCGCGCGAGCCCGCTGGCATTGCCCCGAGCGCCTCGGCCACGGCCTCGAGCCGGGCCTCGACCGTGTGCGCGCCCAGGCGCCGGCCGCTGCGCGTGACCCGGACCCGCAGCCGGCGCCCGTCGCCGGCGTGGCCGCGCGCGCGGACGACCAGCCCGCGCCCCTCGAGCCCCTCGAGGATGCGCCCGATCGCCGGTTGGGAGAGCCCGAGCGCCTCCTGCAGGATCGCCAGCGGCTGATCCTCGGCGAAGTTGATCAGCGCCACCAGGGCCGCCGCCTGCGACGCCGAGAGGCCCGAGGCCTCGCGGGTGGCCGCGCTCATCCGGCCGTCCAGCTCGAGCGCGAGGGCGGCGAGGACGTTCGCGGTCCGCGCGTCGGCGCTCACGTCGACCCGGAGCGCGCCTCGGAGCTCACGACGAGCCGTGGCCGCTGAGCCGGTTCGCCTGTCCGTTGACCTCGGAGCAGAGGACGACGGTCAGCGCGACGGTCGAGCCGCGCGGCACGCGGGTGCCGGGCGCCGGGCCCTGGCTCGCGTACGAGTAGCAGCCGGTCGGCTTCAGGTGCGGGTTGCCCACCGTGCCCGGGAAGCGGGGCGCGGTGTGAAGCCCGCGCCGATTCAGCTCGCGCACGGCGCGATCCTCGGGCACCCCGACCAGGCGGGGCACGGTGACCATCCGCCGGCTCACCCTCGGCGCCTCGACCGGGGGGCCGAGGAGCTCGCGGATCATCGCCGCGTCGAGCTGCGGGTCGCCACCGTCCTGGTCGGACCCGCAGCCGGCGCCGAGCGCCGCGAGCGCGAGCGTCAAGAGCAACAGCGGGCCAAGCCGTCGTTGAAGATGCATGCGTACTGCATGTATATCACCGGGTCCCCGAAACCGTCAAATCGCCGGGCCGCGGCCCTTAGAACCTCAGGCCTGCGCGGTCTCGGAGGCGATCTGGTGGCGCAGGCGATCGCGGAGCTCGGCGAACCGGCGCACCTCCCAGGCGATCAGCGCGGCCAGGATCGCGGCCAGGATCGCGAGGGTGGTCAGCGAGGTGAGCTCGGTCGCGGCCGGAATCAGCGCCAGGAGGAGGATCGCGCAGCCGAGCCGCTGGACGCTGAAGCGGTGGACGTTGCGCCAGCGGAAGGCGACGTGGGCGAGCAGGTAGAGGGCCGCGCCGCCGAGCAGGGCGACGGCGGGGACGAGCTCGAGCGGATCGTCGACGTGCGCCAGCGTCTTCTTCAGCCCCAACGCGACCAGGACGATCCCCGCGACCATCGGGAAGTGGAGGTACGAGTAGCAGTCGCGGGCGACGTCGTTGCGCTCGCGGCCGGGGGCGGCCTTCGAGAGCCGGCGCGCCGCGACCAGCGCCACCACGTCGAAGTACAGCCACCACAGGGCGCCCGCGACCGCGACGCCGAGGACCGCGGCGATCACGACGCCGGCGTCGATCCCATGCTCGGCGCCGATCCCGATCGCGACGATCGACTCGCCGAGGGCGATGATGATGATCAGGCCGTGGCGCTCGGCGAAGTGCCCCGGCACCAGCTTCCACCCCTCCGCGCCGAACAGGTAGGGCTCGCCCATGTCGAGCAGCAGCGCCAGGGCCCAGAGCGCGCCCTGGAGGAGCCCGTCGGCGAACGAGGCGCCGACCAGGATGCCGACCCCGACCGCGGTGCCCCCGGCGAGGCCGATCACCGACCGGCGCAGGTTCGGGTCGTCGCGGCTGGCGATCACGAAGAGGGCGATCTGGGCGGCGCGGACGACGCCGTAGGCACAGGCGAAGAGCAGCGCCAGGTCGTCGAAGGCCTCGGGCACGCACAGCGAGACGACCAGCAGCGCGGCCATCGCGGCGAGCAGCACCAGGCGCACCATCCCCTCCTCGGGATCTACGACGCTGGTCAGCCAGGCATAGCCCACCCACGACCACCACAGCACCCCGAGCACCAGCAGCCCCTTGGCGAGCCCCTCCCAGGTCGGGTTGTCGGACATCAGCGCCGTGCACTGGGTGATCGCGAGCACGAAGACGAGATCGAAGAACAGCTCGAGCGGCTTGACCTGCTCCTCCTGGCGCAGCACGGCCGTCAGGCGACGGGCGCCCCGTGCCGAGGTGGTCTCCGTGGTCACGCGCCAATCCTCGCAGCCACCGACGTCGGTCGGGCGTCGAGGGGGGCGTGGAGCGGGTAGGAATAGGGCGATGAAGCCCATCCGGATCGGCTGCTCAGGGTGGAACTACCGCGATTGGCGCGGGGTCGTCTACCCGAAGGGCCTGCCCGCCAGGCGCTGGCTCGAGCACTACGCGACGCTGTTCGACACGGTCGAGGTCAACTCGACCTTCTACCGGTTGCCGAGTCGCGACGCGGTCGCCGCCTGGGTCGAGCAGACGCCCGACGACTTCGTCTTCTCGCTCAAGGCGAGCCGCTATCTCACTCACATCAAGCGCCTGCGCCCGCTCGAGGGCGGCATCGCCCACTTCGCCGAGCGGATCGAGCCGCTCGCCCAAACTCCCAAGATGGGGCCGGTGCTCTGGCAGCTGCCCGAGAGCTTTCACCGCGACGACGAGCGGCTCGCCGGTGCGCTCGCCGAGCTCCCGGATCGCTGGCGGCACGCCTTCGAGTTCCGCCACCCGAGCTGGTTCGTGCCCGAGGTCTACGAGCTGCTGCGCAGCCACCGCGTCGCGCTCGTGATCGGCGACCACCCTGAGCGTTCCTTCCAAAGCCACGAGCGCACCGCCGACTGGACCTACGTGCGCCTGCACTACGGGGCCCGGGGGCGGCGCGGCAACTACTCGGTCTCGGAGCTCGAGAGGTGGAAACGCAGGCTGGCCGCCTGGCGTCGCGACACCGAGATCTTCGTCTACGCGAACAACGACTGGGAGGCGTTCGCGGTTCGCAACGCCGGCTGGCTGCGCGATCGCCTCGCGCACTGACGCGCCGCCGAGCCGCCCGCTGGCGCGACGGGCTTCTCTCGCGGAGTGAGAACAACCCGTCGAGTCCCCGCTCAGCGTGCCGAGCGCGCCCCCTGCTCGTCCGGCTCGATCGCGTCGAAGGCGAGGCGCGCCCCGACCGGTCGAAGCTCGCCGGCCTCGATCGCGGCGAGCTCCCGCCCGAGCAGGTCCTCGCGCTCGGCCTCGCGGGCGAGGTACGGCCCCGGCTCGAAGGCGAGCTCACGGAAGCGCCGCCCCAGCGCGCCTCGCACCTCGGTGAGCGCGATCACGTCGTGCATGTTCGCCGTCCGTGTCTCGGGCAGCCCGACCTCGGCCTGCCAGCGCCGCGCCGCGTCATCGACGTTCTCGACCGCGAACTCCAACATGACCAGGCGCCCGCGCGGGCGCAGCGCCGCGTGCAGGCTGTCGATCGCCGCGGGCAAGTCGCCAACGTGGTGCAGGGAGCGGATCGCGACCGCCGCGTCGAACGGATCATCGGTCCGAAACCGCTCCAGGGTCGTGGCGATGAAGGGCGCGCCCTCGGGGGCCTCGGGGTCGATCCCGATCACCCGATGGCCGCGCTCGCGCAGGTGGGCGGTCAGCCGGCCGTCGCCACAGCCCACCTCGATCACGCTGGCCGGCGGCGCCGGCAGCCAGGTTCGGATGAACTCGAGCAGGTCGGGCGTCAGGTGGGTGCGCCCCCACCGGCTCACGTGGGCTCGGCGACGACGGCGGGCCCGTCGGATGCGGCCGCCGCGCGAGCCGCCGCCAGCGCCTCGGGATCGTGCAGGTGGCACTCCACCCGCGCGCCGTCGACCTCGAGGTCGCGGGGCACGAGCGGCTCGTGAAAGCGCACCCGCGCGCCCGACCCGTCGGGTTGCAGCTCGGCGACGCCCTTCCAGAACGGGTCGTCCGGCGCCTCCGCGCGCATCGCCTCGAGCACGCCGAGCGCCTCCTCGTCGGTGTGCCCGGGGCCGGCGGGGAGGCTGGCCTCGACCGCGGGCTCGTCGAGTGAGTCGAGCTCGCCGACCAGCTCACGCTCGCGCTCGTACTCCTCCTCGGCCATCCTCGTCCAGCGCGTCTCGAGCAGGGTGCGCAGGTCGCGGCTCTCCCAGCCGCAGACCTCGAAGGCGCGCGGGCAGCGGGGGTGAAAGCGACAGCCCAGCGGCGGGGAGACGGCGTCGGGCACCTCACCGCGCGGCAGGTCGCGCGGCACGCTGCGGGTCGGGTCGGGCTCGGGGATCGCCCGCAGCAGCGATGCCGTATAGGGGTGCTTGGGGTCGTCGTAGATCTGGCTCGCCGGCCCGATCTCGACGATCCGGCCGAGGTACATGATCGCGATCCGGTCGCAGAAGAACTTCGCCGTCGCCAGGTCGTGGGTGATGTAGAGGTAGGTCAGGTCGAGCTCCTCCTTGAGCGCGATCATCAGCTCGAGGATCTTCGCCCGGACGCTCATGTCGAGCATCGAGACCGGTTCGTCGGCGACCAGCACCTCGGGGCCGAGCACGATCGCGCGCGCCAGCACCGCGCGCTGCTTCTGGCCGCCGGAGAGGTCGGTCGGGTACTTGTCGGCGAACTGGGAGGCGGGCGCGAGCCCGACCCGCTCGAGCGCCGCGGCCACGCGGCGCTTGCGATCGCCCGCGTCGGCGGCGATCCCGTGAAAGCGCAGCGGGTCGGCGATCGCGGCGCCGATCGTCATCGCCGGGTTGAGCGAGGCGTGCGGGTCCTGAAAGACGATCTGCAGCCGGCGGCGCAGGGGCCGCAGCTCGCGCTCGGGGAGCCCGGTGATCTCGCGCCCGCGCAGGTGGACGCTGCCGCCGGTCGCCGGCACCAGCCCGAGCAGGGTGCGCCCGAGCGTCGTCTTGCCCGAGCCCGACTCGCCGACCACGCCCAGCACCTCGCCGCGGCGCAGGTCGAAGCTGACCCCGTCGACGGCCGCGACGGCGCCCGCCTCGCGCCCGCGCAGGCGGTCGATGAACGAGCCGCGGACCGAGTAGTGGGTGCGAAGGTCCCGCACCGCGAGCAGCGGATCGGTCGTCGGATCGGCCACCACCTACGCCTCCTCCGCGATCGCGATCTCGGTCCGCTCGAGCGGCTCGGCGCCCTGCGGCGGGATCTCGTCCTCGGGCCCGTGCAGCCAGCAGGAGACCCGCTGGTCGGCGGCGAGTGAGACCTCGATCGGGTCGCGCTCGCGACAGACCGCCATCGCGTCCGGGCAGCGGGGATGAAACCGACAGGCCGGCGGAGGGTCGATCAGGTTCGGCGGCGCCCCGGCGATGTAATGGAGGCCGGTCGTGCGCAGCGAGATCGTCGAGCGCAGCAGGGCTCGGGTGTAGGGGTGGGCGGGCTCGCTGAACACCCGGCGGGCCTCACCCTCCTCGACGATCTGCCCGGCGTACATGACCGCCACCCGGTCGCAGGCCTCGGCGACGATCCCGAGGTTGTGCGTGATCAGCAGCAGGCCGGTGTCGAAGTTCTCGCGCAGGTCGGCGAGGATCTGCAGGATCTGCGCCTCGACGATCACGTCCAGCGCGGTGGTCGGCTCGTCGGCGATCAGCAGGCTCGGGCGCAGGACGAGCGCGAGCGCGATCATGATCCGCTGGCGCATCCCCCCCGAGAACTCGTGCGGGTACTGGCGAAAGCGGGTCGGCGGGATCCCCATCCGCGCCAGCGTCTCGAGCGAGCGCTTGCGGGTCTCCTCGTCGCCGAGCTCGGGCTCGTGGATGCGAAGGGTCTCGCGGAAGTGGTCGGCGATCGTGTGCAGCGGGTCGAGCCGCGTCATCGGCTCCTGAAAGATCAGGCCGATCTCGGGGCCGCGCAGGTCGCGAAGCTCGCGCCGGCTCAGCCCGACCAGGTCGCGGCCGCGGTAGCGCACCTCGCCGGCGGCGGTCGCGTTGTCGGGCAGCAGCCCGAGCACCCCGCGACCGAGGGTCGACTTCCCGCAGCCCGACTCGCCGACCAGCCCCACGGTCTCGCCGGCGCCGATCTCGAACGAGACCCCGTCCACGGCGCGTACGGGGTCGCCGCCGGTCCCGTACCAGACGCGCAGCCCGCGCACCGCGAGCAGGGGCTCGCCGGGCCCGCCCTCCGCGGGCTCTCCAGGCCCGCTCGTCACGGGCTCGCCGGGCTCGCTCGGCGGGGATCCTCCTGGCTCACTCACGGTGCACCTCCGTGGCGCGCGCCTCGGTCGCGCCGCGCGGCGGCGGCTCCGCGCCGGGGGGCGGGAGCTCTGAGTCGGGCTGCGCCGGGATCACCGGCGGCTCGACCGCGCGCTGTCTGATCAGTGGGTTGAGCACGTCGTTGATGCCCTCGCCGACCAGGGTAAAGCCGGTCACCAGCAGGACGATCGCCAGTCCCGGGAACAGCCCCGTCCACCAGATGCCCGCCCCCGCGTCGTCGATCGCGCGCTGCAGGTCATAGCCCCATTCGGCCGCCTCGGTGGGCTGGATGCCGTAGCCGAGGAAGCCGAGCGCGGCCAGGGTCAGGATCGCGTCGGCGGCGTTCAGGGTCGCGATCGCCGGCACGCTCTGGATCACGTTGTGGAACACGTAGCGGCGGATGACCGTCCGTCGCGGCGCGCCGAGCGCGCGCGCCGCCTCGACGTAGGGCTCCTCGCGGACGCTGATCACGTGGTTTCGGACCACCCGGAAGTACTGCGGTATGTAGACGACGGTGATCGCCACCGCGGCCGTGAACACCCCCTGGCCGACCGAGCTCGAGAGCAGGAAGGCGATCACGATCGCCAGCAGCAGATAGGGGAAGGCGAACAGCGCGTCCATGACCAGGACCAGGGCGCGATCCACCCGCCCGCCCACGTAGCCGGAGATGAGCCCGAGCGGGACCCCGATCGCGAGCGAGAAGACGACGGCCAGGACGACCACCTCGATCGCCGTGCGCGAGCCCCAGATCACCCGCGAGAGCACGTCGGTCGACTGCACCGTGGTCCCCAGCAGGTGCTCGCCCGAGGGCGAGGCCTGCTTGGGGAAGCGCACCCCGTCGGCGCTCACCTGGTCGAATCCGTAGGGCGCGATCAGCGGCGCGAAGATCGCCAGGACGACGAAGAAGACGACCACCGCCAGCCCGCTGAGCAGCAGCCAGCGCGCCATCCCGCGGACCTCGAAGACCGGCTGCAAAAAGCGCGGCACCCTCATCGCCGAGCCCCCCGGCGGTTCGTGGGCGCGGCCCGGTTCGCGCGCGCGGCCATCAGTACCTCACCCGCGGGTCGATGAAGGCGGTGACCATGTCGATCAGCAGCGAGATGATGACCACGGCCAGGGCGAAGATCGTGATGATCCCCTGGACCGCGATGTAGTCGCGCTCGTCGAGGTAGCGGATCAGCTCCGAGCCGATCCCCGGCCAGTTGAAGGTCTGCTCGGTGAGCACCGCCCCGCCGAGCAGGATCGCGAACTGCAGCCCGGCGACGGTGACCACCGGCACCATCGCGTTGCGGAAGGCGTGGTGCAGGACGATGCGCCGCTCGGGCACGCCGCGCGCGCGGGCCGCCTCGACGTAGTCGCCCTTCATCGTCTGCAGCAGGTTGACCCGCACGAGGCGGATCAGCACCCCGCTGATCACCAGCCCGAGGGTGACCGCGGGCAGGATCAGGTGCTGCACGCAGTCCCAGAAGGCCGAGAAGTTGCCGGTGATCAGGGAGTCGATGAGATAGAAGTGGGTGACCGTGTCGAGCTCGAAGTTGACCACCGGGCTGGCGCGCCCCGACGTCGGTAACCAGCCGAGCACCGAGCCGAACAGCAGCTGGGCGAGAAAGCCCAAGAAGAACACGGGCGCCGCGTAGATGATGATCCCGAACAATCGCCCGCCGAGGTCGATCGGCGTGTCGCGATAGCGCCCCGCCAGCAGGCCGACGCTGATCCCGACCACGAGCGTGATCAAGAACGCCGTGACCGTCAGCTCCAGGGTGGCGGTCCCGTTGTCGACGATGATCGAGGTCACGGTGCGGTTGTCGGTCAGCGTCGTGCCGAGGTCGAGCGTGAACACGTCGCCGATGTACTCGACGTACTGCTCGAGGATCGGCTTGTCGAAGCCGGCCGCGGCGCGCCGCTGGTCGAGCTCCTGCTGGGAGAGGCGCCCACCGAGCGCCGACTGGATCGGGTCGCCGGGCGCCACCCGCATGAGCAGGAAGACCATCGTCAGCAGGATGAGGACGGTCGGGATCGCGAGCGCCACGCGCGTGAGCGCGTAGCGGCGCAGCGAGGTGCCGTGCGCGTTCACGCGCCTCGCCCGCCCCCGTACCCATCAGCCCGCGCCGAACGCCCCGCTCCCCGCGGCGGCGCGGCAGGGCGAAGCGACCCGCGCTGCGCGGCGCCGGTCGCTCCCCCAACCACCGAGGCGGTCAGCTCTCCTTGCTGAGCAGCCAGAAGCGGAAGATGAAGGCCGGATCGAAGGTCTCCGCGAGGCCCTCGACGCCCTCCCGCGCGCCGGCGACCTGGTCGCCCTCCCAGATCGGGATCGTCGGCACCTCCTCGGCCCCGATCTCCTGGATCCTGGCGAACGCCTTCTCGCGCACGGCGGGGTCGGTCGCCGCCTTCTCCTCGGCGAGCAGCTTGTTCATCTCCGGGTTGTCGTAGTGGATGTTGAGGAAGCTGGTCGGCGCGTAGAAGCTCGCCGCGTAGTCGTCGGGGTCCGGGTAGTCGGGGAACCAGCCGAGCTGGTACTGCGGGTACTTGTCGGTGAACGCGGACGTCGAGTACTGGTTCCACTCGGTCGACTTCAGGGTCACGTCGAAGAGCCCGCTCTCGTCGAGCTGGCGCTTGATCTCGGCGTACTCGTCGCCCGAGGCGGCCCCGTAGTGCGACGGGGTCCACCAGACCTCGAGCGGCACCGGGGTCTTCACGCCGGCGTCGGCGAGCGTCTGCTCGGCCCCCTCGAGGTCGGGGGCCTCGCCGTAGGCGTCGGCGAAGGCCTCGGTCGAGTAGTCGAGGCTCGCCGGGATCATCGAGTACAGCGGCTTGACCGTGCCGCCGTAGACGTTGTCGACGATCGACTGGCGATCGATGGTCTGCGCGACCGCCTGGCGGACGGCCTGCTTCTGCTCGTCGGTGCCGTCCTGGAGCTTCAGATTGAAGACCAGGTAGCGGATCTCGGCGCCCTCGCCCGCGACCACCTCGACGCCCTCGGCGCCGCGCAGGTCCTCGATGTCGGTCGGGCTCAGGCTGCGGTAGGCGATGTCGACGTCGCCCTGCTCGAGCGCCAGCTTGAGCGCCGAGGCCTTGTCGAAGTACTGGATGATCGCCTGGTCGGTCTTCGGCGGGTCGTCGCCGGTGTACTCGTCGTTGACCTGCAGCACGGTCTGCTGGCCGGGCTCGTACTCGGCCACCTGGTAACGGCCCGAGCCGATCACCTCGGCGCTGTCCTGGAGCTTGTCGGCCGGGTAGGTGTCGGAGGGCACGATCGCGAACGACGCCGTGGTGATCACGGCGGGCCAGGTCGCGTCGGGCTCCTTGAGGTTGAAGACCACCGTCTTGTCGTCGGGCGCCTCGATGCTCTTCATGTTCGCGAGCAGGGAGGAGGCGCCGTTGGGGTCCGCGATCTCGACGTTGCGCTCGAAGGAGAAGACCACGTCCTCGGCGGTCAGTGGCGAGCCGTCGGAGAACTTGAGGCCGTCGCGCATCGTGCACTCGAAGGTCACATCATCGGTGAACTCGCACGACTCGGCCGCCTCGGGCTGCGGCTTGGTCTCACCGGGCGGGTAGGTGAGGAGGTTCTGGTAGACGTTGTAGATCACGTCGTAGGAGGGCAGGTCGTAGGCCCCCGCGGGGTCGTAAGCGACCGGCTGATCGGTGGTCCCGCGGATGATCGTCCCGCTGGTCCCTCCCGAGTCGTCGTCGCCGCAGGCCGCGATCCCCAAACCGAGTACTGCGGCCGCCACCACGGCGCCCGCGAGCCGTCTCATCCGACGCATATCCACTCCCTGTCTCGATGCCGCCGTGGGCGGCGTTCCTCTCTCTCGCTGCGCAGCCTAGCCGACCGGGCGGCGCTCCGGGCGATGCGCTCGAAGTCCTTAACGCGAACCCAATCACCACGCCGGTGGATGGCGGCCGGGCCGATCATGACGCCGCCGCCGGGGCCCGCACCTGGTCGCCCGCGGTGTCGGCCCGCGGGCCGCGCCCGACCGGGTGATGGCAGGCCGCCCAGTGGTCGTCGCCGTAGTCGACGAGCCGCGGCTCGATCTCGGAGCAGATCTCGGTCGCGCGCGGGCAGCGGGTGTGGAAGCGACAGGCCGACGGCGGGTCGACGGGGCTCGGCACGTCACCCTCGAGCACGATCCGCTCACGGGCCGCGTTCTCGCGCGGGTCGGGGATCGGGACCGCCGAGAGCAGCGAGACCGTGTAGGGGTGGATCGGATTCTGATAGACGTCCTCGGCGGGACCGATCTCGACGATCTTGCCCAGGTACATGACCGCGATCCGGTCCGAGACATGGCGCACGACGCCGAGGTCGTGGGCGACGAAGACGTAGGTGAGGTCGAACTCGTCCTGGAGGTCCTCGAGCAGGTTGATGATCTGCGCCTGGATCGAGACATCGAGCGCCGAGACGGGCTCGTCGGCGATCATCAGCTTCGGCTCGAGCGCGAGCGCCCGGGCGATCCCGATCCGCTGGCGCTGGCCGCCGGAGAACTCGTGCGGGAAGCGGTTGTAGTGCTCGGCGGTGAGCCCGACGCGGTCGAGCAGGCGCTCGACTCGCCTGCGCAGCTCCGCGCCCGAGGCGACGCCGTTGAGCCGCAGCGGGTCGCCGACGATCTGCCCCACCCGCTTGCGCGGGTTCAGCGACGCGTAGGGGTCCTGGAAGATCATCTGCATCTCGCGGCGCAGGGGGCGCAGCGCGCGCCGGTCGAGCGAGCTGATCTCGGTGCCCTCGACGCGCACCGAGCCCGAGGTCGGCTCGATCAGGTGCAGGATCGTCCGGCACAGGGTCGACTTGCCGCAGCCCGATTCACCGACCAGGCCCAGCGTCTCGCCCGGCGAGACCGAGAAGCTCACCCCGTCGACGGCCTTGACCCGGTTGACCTCGCGGTCGAACAGGATCCCGCTCTTGATCGGGAAGTGCTTGACCAGGTCCGTGACCTCGAGCAGCGGGGTGGCGCCGGTCGCGCTCATCAGCCCGAGGCCTCGACCGACTCGGGCACCTCGAGCCCGATCGTGCCGAGCTCGTCGATGACCCGCAGCCGTCGCTTGGTCTCCGGGTCGAGCCAGCAGCGGTCGGTGTGGCCGCTGCCCGGGACCCGCCGCTCCAGCGGTGGCACCTCGGCGCAGCGGTCGAAGCGGTGCGGGCAACGCGGCTGGAAATGACACCCCGCCGGCGGCGAGATCAGCGACGGGGGCTGCCCGGTGATCTGCGCCAGCCGCTCCGTGCGCGACTGGTCGGCGCGGGTCAGCGATCCCAGCAGGCCCCAGGTGTAGGGGTGCTGCGGGTCGTAGAAGATCTCGTCCAGGGTCCCCGACTCGACCACGCGCCCGGCGTACATGACC
>WHSW01000095.1:451-14736 GCA_009379895.1 Solirubrobacterales bacterium | reverse complement strand
ACTCCACCCGCCCGGCCGCGTGATCCGGCCGGGTGCCGGGCCCTATCGAGCGGCCCGATCCAGGATCTCGGCCAGCTCGGCCGTCCTCGACATGTGCGGGGAGTGGTCGGTGTCGAGCTCGATCACGTCCGTGATCCCGGCCTCCGCGGTCATCCGGCGCTGCAGGGCCGGCGGGATCGCTCGGTCGCGCGTGCAGAGCACGTAGCTGCGCGGGATCTCGTCGAAGGCCCCGTCGCCGACGGTGACCGGCTCGCCGAACGGGGCTACCGCTTGCGGCCGCTGGTGGGCGATCGCCCACGCGGCGACCTCGTCCGCGCAGCACCCGTACAGGCTCGGCTGCGAGGCCGCCTCGGGCATGGTCGCCACCGGCGGCTCGCCCTCGACGACGATGTTGGCCTGAACCTGGTCGTCGGCACCCTCGGGCGTCCCGGTCAGGTCGAGCAGGCTCTGACCGTCGCGCGGCAGGAAGGCCGCCACGTAGACCATCGACGCCACCCGGTCCGGACGGCGGGCGGCGGCCTGGGTGGCGACCATGCCGCCCATGCTGTTGGGCACCAAGACCGCCGGCTCGGGGCGCTCGCCGAGCACCGCGCAGACGCGCTCGGCGTAGGCCCCGAGCGACACCTGCTCGACCGGCGTCCGGTCGTCGCCCGAGCCCGGCAGGTCAAGCGTCTCGACCGTATGCCCGGGCGCCTCCAGCGGCCCGATCAGCGGCTCCCAGCACCAGGCGCCCACGAAGGCGCCGTGGACCATCACGAACCTCGCCATCTCTCCTCCTGTCTCCTCGTCTCAGCCCGCTCGCCGGCGTAGGCGACGAAGGCGTCGATCGCGCCGGGGTCCGCGAGGGCGTCGCGGCTCGCCACCTCGGCCGCCGGCGCGCCGAGCATGATCCGCTTCACCGGAACCTCGAGCTTCTTCCCGGTCAGGGTGCGGGGAACGACGTCGACCGCGTGGATGGTGTCTGGGACGTGTCGGGGTGACAGGAGCAGGCGCAGTTGCGCTCGGATACGGCGCTCGAGGTCATTGTCGAGTACCGCTCCGGGGGCGATGACCACGAACAGGACGAGCTCGCCCAGGCCGCCCGCCGGGTCCTCGAGGTGGACGACGAGGCTGTCGTCGACCTCGTCGAGCTCCTCGACCACCGCGTAGAACTCGGCGGTCCCCATTCGCACGCCGCCGCGGTTGAGCGTCGCGTCCGAGCGGCCGGTGATCACGCAGCTGCCGCGCTCGGTGAACACGATCCAGTCCCCCTGGCGCCAGACCCCCGGGTAATCCTCGAAGTAGGCGGCGCGATAGCGCCGGCGATCGGGGTCGTTCCAGAAGCCGACCGGCATCGAGGGCATCGGCTGGCGGATCACCAGCTCGCCCAGCTCGCCGACCACCTCGCGCCCGGCCGGGTCGTAGGCGGCGCTGTCGACCGCCAGGCAGCGGCCGGCGATCTCGCCCCGGTAGACCGGCTGCAGCGGGCCTCCCTGCACGATCCCGCAGCAGACGTCGGTGCCGCCGCTGCCGACGTTGAGCAGCACCTCGGGGCCGAGCTGCTCGTATACCCAGTCGAACCCCTCGGGGGGTAGCGGCGAGCCGGCGGCGCAGAGCTGGCGGATCGTCGCGAGGTCGAACTCCTCGCCGACCCGCAGGCCCGCCTTGCGACAGCCCATCAGCAGCGCCGGTCCCGCGCCCATCACCGTCGGTCGCGTCGCCTCGGCGAGCCGCCACTGGGCGGAGAGGTCGGGGTGAACCGGGTTGCCGTCGAGCATCACGATCGAGGACCGCAGCAGCAGTGCGGAGACGAGCGCGTTCCACATCATCCAGGCCGTGGTGGTGAACCACATCAGCCGGTCGCCCGGCCCCAGGTCCCAGCTCAGGCCGTGGTTCTTTAAGTGCTCGACCAGGATCCCGCCGTGCCCGTGGACGATCGCCTTCGGCAGCCCGGTGGTCCCGGACGAGAACAGGACGTAGAGCGGGTGCTCGAACGCCACCGGCTCGAACTCCAGCGGTCCGGGCTCGGCGAGCAGGTCGTCCCAGGCGACCGCACCGGCCAGCTCGTCATCGGCGCCGCCGGCGTAGGGCACGTGCACGACGTGCTCGAGGGTCGGCAGGGCGGCGCGGATCGCGGCCACCTCGGCGCGCCGGTCGATTCGCTTCTCGCCGTAGCGGTAGCCCGCGATCGCGAGCAGCACCCTCGGCTCGACGATCCCGAAGCGGTCGACCACGCTGCGCGCGCCGAACTCCGCTGCGCAGGTGGCCCACACGGCGCCCAGGCTGGCGGTGGCGAGGAACGCGATGAGCGTCTCGGGGATGTTGGGCAGGTAGGCGACCACGCGGTCGCCCGGGCCGACCCCGAGGCGCCGCAGGCCCGCGCGGGCGCGCGCGACCTGCTCGCGCAGGTCGCCGAAGGTGAGCTCGAAGGGCGCGCGCGTCTGCGAGCGCGCGAGCACCGCCGGCTCGGCGAGGTCCTCGGCGGCGCCGACCATGTGCTCGGCGTAGTTGAGCCGGGCGCCCGCGAACCACCGCGCGCCCGGCATCTCGCGCGCGCCGAGGACGCGCTCGTACGGGACTCGCGCTCGCACGCCGAAGAACTCCCAGAGCGAGCCCCAGAACCCCTCCAGGTCGGCGATCGACCATTCGAAGAGCTCGTCGTAGCCCGCCAGGTCTCTGCCCCGCGCGTCGCGCACGAAGTCGAGATACCGCCCGAGCTGGGTCGTCTCGCGCGCGTCGGCGGGTGGGGTCCACATCACCTGGCCGGTCTCGCTCATCGTGCTCTCCACGGGCGGGTGCCATATTGTCAGGTTTTCTGAGTCTTCCGCCGAGATCCGGAGCGGCGCGGTGAGCGCGGCGACGACCCCCGTCCCGGCCGGGGTCCTCGCGGGAGCCGGGCTTCCGGGCCGGGAGATCGCCGCCTGGTCGGCGCTGGAACCGAGCGCACGCGGCTCCTTTCCCGCCGACGCCCGCGCGGCGAGCGAGTTCCTCACCCACGGCGAGCGACTGTTGGGCCGCCTCCCAGCGCGACCGCGGCGCACGGAGACCGAGCGCGCGGCGGCCCGGGCGATCGCGGCGGCCCTCGACGACGCCCGCGAGCGCTTCCTGCGCGCGCACGTCGAGTCCGTCTATGGCGCCCTGACGGCCGACCTGAGCAGGCCGCTTCGTGACCGCGAGCTCGTCGAGGAGGCCGCCGAGCGCTTCCCCGGGCTGACCCCGACGCGCGCCGAGCTGGCCGCCGAGCTGGAGCTCGAGCTCGGCGACAAGGCGGGCGCCGAGCTCGCCCAGGGCCTGTTCCTCTCGCACGTGCTCTCCTCCCCACGCGCCGGCTCGCACCTGATCCACGCGATGCTGCGGCCGACCGGCGAGGCGCTCGAGCGCCTCGATGACTTCCGCGCCACCGGCGTGGCCGACCTCGGCCCGGCCCACGTGACCCGGCGCGGGCGAGCCGGGTTCCTCGAGCTCCGTAACCCGCGCCACCTGAACGCCGAGGACGACACGACCCTGGCGGCGTGTGAGTGCGGGGTCGACCTGATCCTGCTCGATCCCGAGATCGAGGTCGGCGTGCTGCGCGGCGGCCCGGTCGACCACCCCCGCCACCGCGACGCCCGAGTCTTCGGCGCCGGGCTCAACCTGACTCGCCTGTACCGCGGGCGGATCCCGTTCCTCTTCTTCATCACCCGCGACCTCGGCTACGTGAACAAGATCTACCGCGGGCTGAGCGGCCCCGAGCACCACCCGGGCGAGCCCGAGGAGAGCACCGAGAAGCTCTGGATCGCGGCGGCCGAGACCTACGCGATCGGGGGCGCCTGCCAGCTCCTGCACGTGGTCGACCACGTGATCGCCGCGCGTGGCTGCCGGCTCTACCTGCCGGCACGCAGGGAGGGAATCATCCCGGGGGCGTCCAACCTGCGGCTCCCTCGCTTCGTCGGCGACCGCCTGGCTCGCCGGGCGATCGTCTCGGGGCTCGAGTTCGAGGCGGGGACGGCGGCGGCGGACCCGCTCTGCGACGAGGTGGTCGAACCCGAGGCGGTGGACGAGGCGATCGCGGCGCGAGTGCGGGCGCTGACCAGCTCCGGGCTGGTCAACGCGGCGGCTAACCGCCGCGCGCTGCGGGTCGGCCAGGAGCCGCTCGACCTCTTCCGCCGCTACATGGCCACGTTCGCCAAAGAGCAGGCCCACTGCCACCTGAGCCCGGCGCTCGTTCGCAACCTCGAGGAGCATTGGAATGCGCGCGAGCGAAGCGTCTGAGCGCCTCCCGGGCGCGGCCCTCGAGGGCGCGGTCCGAGATCCGGTCGAGACGGCTTCACGCGAGGAGCTGTGCGCGCTGCAGCTCGAGCGCCTGCGAGCGACGGTCGCGCGCGTGATCGCGAGCCAACCTCCCGGGGCGGCCCGGCTCGCCGAGGCGAGCATCGCGGCCCCCGAGGACATCGCATCGCTCGAAGATCTCGCCGGCATTCCGTTCACCTGGAAGGACGACCTCCGCGAGCACTATCCGCTCGGGCTGCTGGCGGTGCCGCGCGAGCGGGTCGCGCGAATCCAGGCCTCGAGCGGCTCGCACGGCAAGCCGACCGTCGTCGCCTACACGCGGAACGACCTCGATACATGGGCGGAGCTGATGGCCCGCTGCATGACCATGGCCGGCGTCCGGCCGGGGATGGTGGTCCACAACGCGAACGGCTACGGGCTGTTCACCGGCGGCCTCGGGTTCCATGACGGAGCGGAGCGCCTCGGCGCGACGGTGATCCCTGTCTCGGGCGGCTTCACCGCCCGCCAGGCGATGTTGCTCCGCGACCTCGGCGGGCAGGTCCTGGTCTCGACCCCCTCCTACGCGCTCGCGATCGCCCAGGCGATCCGCGAGGCGGAGACGGCGCCGGCGCGCCCGCGGCTCGAGCTCGGGCTGTTCGGCGGGGAGCCGTGGAGCGAGGCCATGCGCGGCCAGATCGAGGCCGAGCTCGGGCTCTCCGCGGTCAACTTCTACGGCCTCTCGGAGATGTGCGGCCCCGGGGTCGCCGCCGAGTGCCTCGCCGTCCGCGACGGCCTGCACGTCCAGGAGGACCACTTCCTCGCCGAGGTGGTCGACCCGCGAACCGGCGAGCCGCTCGCCGAGGGTGAACCGGGAGAGCTGGTGCTCACCACCCTGACCAAGGAGGCGCTGCCGCTGATCCGCTACCGGACCGGCGACCTCGCGTCCCTGACCACCGAGCCGTGCGCATGCGGGCGCACGACGGCGCGCCTGCTGAGCCTGCGGGGCCGTCGCGACGAGATGCTGATCGTGCGCGGCGTCAACCTCTTCCCCTCCCAGATCGAGCACCTGCTCCTCGGTGTCGAGGACGTCTCGCCCCACTACCAGCTGACCGTCGAGCGCCCCGAGAGCATGGACGAGCTCACCGTCCGCTGCGAGCCCGCCGGCGACGGCGTCGACCGATCGTTGCTCGGCGAGCGCCTCGAGCGGGTGCTGCGCGAGCACACCGGAATCCGGATCGCCGTCGAGGTCGTCGACGCGGGGACGGTCCCGCGCAGCGAGGGCAAGGCAGTCCGGGTGGTGGACCGCCGGCTGCCGCGCTGACCGCCGGCGAGGTCGCCGGGATCGATGGGATGCGCGAGCGGGCAGGGGGCGTCGTGCCGGTTGACGATCGTACACGGGCAGTCGGGCACGGCCCGGGCGATCTCGTCACGGAGCGGGGGTGTTGGAGAAGGGCATGGCGCGAACACTCGGGTCGCCGTGTTTCAATGTCGGCGATGACCACCGAGCGATCAGCGGGTCGCCGGCTGACGGACGCGTTCCTCGCACGGGATGCGCCGGCGATGGTCGGCGAGCTCGCTCCGGATGCGGTCTTCCACAGCCCGGTGGCCGACTACGAAGGCCGCGAGCGGATCGGCGCGGTGCTCACAGCGGTCACCCAGGTCGTGGCCGTGCCGCAGCCCAGCCGGCTGATCCAGGGCTCCGACGAGACGCTGCTGGCGTTCACCGCCGAGCTCGAGGGCAGCGCCGGCGACGGCGTCCTGCTGGCGACCGGTGAGCTCGATCGGGCGATCTCGGAGCTGACGCTGATGGTCAGGCCGCTGGCGACGCTCCTCGACGCCGTCGACCGGATGAAGGTGCTGCTCGGCGTGGCGGGCCCGGCCCGGATCGAACAGGACGAGCTGCCGGGGCGGTTCGAGGGCGCCGATCACGGCGCCGGCGTGTCGTTCTTCCTCGCACGGACGCCGCCGGGCCGTGGGCCAAGCCTGCATCGCCACCCGTATGAGGAGACCTTCGTCGTGCACGAGGGCCGGCTCAACTTCACCGTCGACGACCAGACGATCGAGGCGGGGGCCGGTCAGATCGTGATCGCGCCGCCCGGCAGCGCGCACAAGTTCGTCAACGTCGGCGACGCGCCCGCCCACCTGACCAACATCCACCCGCGCCCGCGGATGTCGCAGGAGGATCTGGAGTAGCCGGCGGGGCACCGCGGTCGGCCGAGCGCGGCCACGGCGGCGGCGAACGCGCCCCGGTCGCGCAGTGGCATGCCGTGGCCAAAGCAGACCACCCACGGCACGCAGGTCACGGTCGTATGCGACCCAAGCGTCGAGGTCCTCCTGCGCCGAACTCGAGCAGACAAACCCACGCCGGGTCCGATCCCAGCACGACGTCCGACACGGCCTACCGGCTCCACCGGCATTCTCCCGTTGATCCTCACGGCTGTCGCGACGCTACCCAGGGTGCCGGGCTGAACCGGTGCGGCCAGCACATCCGGGTGCCGGTGGTTCGCGTTGCGCCACCGCAGATACGCTTGCAACTCCCGCCTTCCCCACCGGCCGAACTACGATTCGGCCTCGGGCCTCCAAGATCCGTGGAGAAAACGCATGAGTGATGTGGTTATCGGCACCGGCAAAGTGGTCGTGAACAGGGCGATGTCGCTGGACGGCTTCATCGCCGGTCCTGGCCACGCGATGGACTGGATCGCCGAGGACCTGCCTGCGGACGCGTTCCCGGAGGTCATGGCGGCCACGGGCGCCATGCTCATTGGCCGGGGCACGTACGAGGTCGCCAAGCGTATGGCCGACCAGGACACCGCCTACGACGGGGGAGCACAGTTCGTCCTCACCCACAAGCCTCCCGACGAGCCGGACCCTACCGTCACATTCCTCACCTGTGGACTTGAGGAAGCCGTTGCCACGGCACGCAGCGCCGCGGGCGGCAAGAACCTGGAGATCCTCGGTGCCGACGTGGCCGCCCAGTGCTTGCAGCGCGGGCTCGTCGACGAGATCCTGGTGTATGTCCTACCGGTGCTACTGGGCGACGGCGTCCGCTTCTCGCCCCCAAGCCTCGACAGGATCGACCTGGAACCTTTCAGCAACACCCAGTCGGGCGCCATCACGATGCTCCGCTTCCGTGTGCGAAAGTAGGCGCGGCCCTCCAACAGCTAGTGCGGTGACCACGAACGTTCGCAGAGTTTGATCACGCTGCCTTGGCGCGGGGGCGGCCCCAGCGCTGTTGTCGTTGGCTGCGGATGCGGGCGCGTTCGCGGCGCTGGGCGGCCAGGACGTCGGGATGCCGGGAGTTGGCGTTACGCCACCGCAGGTAGGCGTGCAGCCTGCGGGCGAGCACGGCGTGGTTGGGATGGTTCGAGTCGCCCATCACAAAGGTCCGCAAGGGCCCGAACTGGGCCTCGATCGGGTTGGCCCAAGACGCGTAGGTCGGGGTCAGGCACAACTCGACCTTGTTCTTCTTTGCCCAGGCGCGGATGGTGGGGGTCTTGTTCGCCGACAGGTTGTCCATGATCACGTAGATCGGGGCGCCGTCGGGGCGGGCGGCCCGGATCGACTTCAGGGCGGTCAGCGAGTGATCACCGCCTTTGCGGCTGCGGATCACGGCCCACAACTGGTCATCGCCCAGGGAGTAACAGCCGTGGAAGTAGCGGATGCCATGAGTGCGGCGGTAAGTCGCCGGCAGCCGGTCCGGACGCGACCGCGGCGCCCACGCCGATCCGTGGCAGGGCCGGATCGAAAGCGGTCCGAACTGGTCGAAGGCGAAGCACCGCTCGGGGAAGTGGCTGGTGACGTACTCGATCCGATCCAGCTTGGCTTCCTTGTCCGGGTCCCGGGATTCCTTCCAGGTCCCCAGCCTCGCTGGGCGTGTGGTGGCCGTCTCGACAATGAAGGCGATGTCATCGTCGCTGATCAGGCGGGGACGACCTCCCGCCCACTTAGGGTCCAGACAGGCCAGCCCCTTCTCGTTGAATGCGTGGATCACATCCCGGACGGTGTCTTCGTCCGCGGCGACCAGCCGGGCGATCGCCGGCACCGGCGTCCGGGACGCCGACGCCATGATCATCATCGCCCGGCGGACTCGAATCGATTCGCCTCTGCCTCGCCGCACGATCTGGGTAAGCCGCTGACCTTCCTGGTCACTCAGCCGACGTGCCCGAACCGGCTCTGCCACCCGATGGCCTCACTCTCAACAGCGATCTGGTCGCTATCGAGACTGAGGCGCCGGACGACTGCCAGCCGCAAGCCCTTGAGCGAGGCCGGCGGCACGTCCGCGATCCCGCCCCAGGTATACGCCGAGCGCACGGGATCACCCGCGCGAACAGCTCCGGTGAGCCCATTCTGAGGCCTTTGGCTAGCCGTCGGCTGGCGGGATGTTGTGGTTGAGGTGGAAGAGGTTGTCCGGGTCGTAGCGACGCTTCAGCTCGCGGAGCCGGTCCCAGGTCGCCCCTGGGTAGGCCGCGCGGATCGTCTCCTCGTCCTCCTCACCGAGGAAGCCGACGTAGCCGCCGCCCCCGTCCTTGCCGAGCGAGTTCGCGAGGCCATTGACCCAGGCGTCATGGACGTCCTTCTCGCCGGCGTCCATGTACATCGCCTGGACGTTCACGAACAGCGCCCGGTCGCGATGCGCGAACGCGGTAGCGTCGTTCGGGACTCGCGCCAGCGCGCCCCCGAGCACGCGCAGCTGGACGGCCCTCATCGGCGCTGTCGACTTGGGCAGCTGCTCGAGGATCGCCTCGGCCGCCGCCGGCTCGAGCGAGTCGGCGAAGAAGTTGGTGCCGGCCCCGAAGAGGACCTCCGGCTCGGGGCCCTCGTAGAGCTCCGGATAGCGCATCGGCCGCACCATGTCGCCGAGCGGCTCGGCGAGCGCACGAAAGGGGGCGATCACCTGCTCGCCCCGGTCGGCCGGCCCGACGTACGCGAACGCGCCGATCACCACCGGCTTGCCGTGCGCCTCTGCGGGCACGAACGGCATCGGTGGCGCGATCATCACGTTCGCGATCGTGGAGAGCTCCTCGGGCGCCGCCTGCGCGGCCTCGAGGAAGCCAGTGATCACCTGCGGCGACGCGGGCAGGATCAGCATGCCGCCGACGATCTCCGAGATCTCGGCCAGGCGCAGCTGGAAGCGGGTGGCGACGCCGAAGTTGCCCTCGCCGCCGCGGATCGCCCAGAAGAGGTCCGGTTCCGAGCGCTCGCTCGCCTGAACGATCTCGCCGTCGGCGGTCACCACCTCGGCCGCGAGCAGGTTGTCGATCGTCAGCCCGGTCTTCCGCGCAAGGAACCCGATCCCGCCCGCCAGCGTGATCCCGCCGACGCCGACCGAGCCGGTGTCGCCGAGTCCGGTCACGCGTCCCTTCTCGGCGGTGGCAAGCGTGTACTTGCCCGCCGTCGCGCCGGTCTCGACCCAGGCGGTTCCGTCCTGCGCGTCGATCTCCACGCGGTCCATCTCGGAGAGGTCGATGACGAGGCCGCCGTCGACGGTCCCGTACCCGGGGCGGCTGTGGCCGCCGCTGCGGACGGCGAGCTCGAGGTCGCCCTGGCGCGCCGCGCTGATCACCGCTGCAACGTCCGCGGCGCCGGCGACGCGCGCAACCGCGAGCGGCCGCTTGTCGACGCCCTTGAAGAAGACCTGTCGCGCCTCGTCGTAGGAGGGTTCGTCCGAGCTGATCAGCTCGCCCTCGAGCCGCGTTCGAAGATCGTCGATCGGGATGTCCTGTTCTGGTCGGGATGCCACGTCGGCTCCTTTCGTTCATGCGTGGTTCACGCTTCACCCTTAAGACGAACGGAAGCGGCCCATTTGGACAGCGGGCGAGGTCCACGCTATCCGCGGTTTAGGTCAATTCTTGTCCTCAGTTCCACGAGGTGCCGTGACCGGGCGCGAGAGGATTCGCTCGAAAACCCGGTCTGGCCAGGCTGAGCCGCTGAGCGAGACCCGTGTCCTGGTGACCGGCGCTTCATCCCCTACGGGCCCTCGGGGGCCGCCGTGGGGGCCCTGGCCCGGGTGATGGCCGCCGACCTGGCCGCGACGCCGGTCACGGCCAACATCCTGCTGCCCGGCGGCGCGACCGCCACCGCGATGATCCCCGACGAGATGATCGACGAGCTGCGGCCCAACCTGCTCGACCCGGCGATCTTGGGGCCGCCGATCGTCTGGCTGGCCGGCCCGGACGCCGCCGCAGTCCACGACGAGCGGATCGTCGCCCGCGCGTTCGATGACTGGCTGGCGGCGCGCGAGAGGCACGACCTGCCAGGGAACGCCGAACCGCCGCCCGTCGCTTGAGGCGACCTCGCCGCGTCGCGGTAGCTGGACGGCGATCGCTGCCCGGCCGCAGGAGAGAGCAAGCCCGGGCGCTCGGGCGCCGCCACCTCTGGGAGTGCGCCGCCCGCCCTACTGCATGCCCATCGCCTCCAGCGCGGGGACGCGTCGGACGAGCCCCGAACCGTCAGGCCGGGCACGTCCGCGGGTGCGAAGGCAACGGCGATCCCGAGCACCGCGAGCAGAACCGCGATCCCACGGGTGGCAACCGCCCGCCACGGCAGGAGCTTCTCGGGCCAAACACACCCGACCGTGCTCGATCCCCATCCGCAGTGCGCCGACGGGACCGGGGCGCTAGTCCTCGGAGACGAACGCGCGCGGGTTCCGGCAGCGGCGCAGGGTGCGGTTCTTCAGCGGGCTGAGCTGGTCGATGGCCGCGCCGAGGATCGCGCCGCCCGCGACGTACGGTCCGGCCTCGTCCCAGGCGAGGACGCCGCGGTCCAGCCCAGGCCGACCTGGACCGGCCCGGACCGTGGTGGGGTGCGACCGAGGGTCGCCGCCTCCATCAGTACTCGTCGTGTCGCCGGAGCCAGCGCACCGCCGCGTCACCCTCGTTGCGACCGATTGGCGTGCGGTCGAGCAGCGCGTAGTAGGCCATCGCCGGCTCGAGTCCCCGCGCGGTGGTGACGTAGGTGCGGTAGACCGTCCCGTCCGAGAGCGCGTACGCGCTCAGGCCGGGTCCCTCCGCGACGTAGGCGGCGACGTCGGTCCCGCAAGACTCGGCGTTGTGCTTCACGGTCGGCGGGATCTCACCCTCCAGGAACGGTCGCAGCTCCTCCTCCGTGTGCAGGAAGCCGAGGTCGCGGTTGAAGTCGCTGCCGGCGCTCGAGACCCAGTCGATGCTCCAGCCCATCCGCTCCTTGTATGCCTGAAGGGGCTCAAGCGGCGCGCGCGACGCGAGCAGCATGGTCACGTCCCGTGCCGCCAGATGGACCGCGTTCGGATCGATGGTGTCGGCGATCGATGAGCAGACGGGGCAGCTAGCCTCGTACGTCGGGCCGAACATCAAGTGGTAGATGAGCAGCTGCGAGCGACCGTCGAAGAGCTCGACGAGCGACTTCGTCCCCGCCTGGGTCTCGAAGCTGTAGTCCTTCTCGACGGGCACCCAGGGGAGCTCCCGCCGCTTCTTCGCGAGCTCATCGTTGCGGCGGGTGAGGTCCTTCTCCTCCGCCAGCAGCGCGTCCCGTGCGGCCTGCCACTCCTCCTGGGTTCCGACCCTGTGGTTCGTCATCACATTGCCTCCTTGGGTCTTGCGTGGTTGAAATGCGAGCTTCTTGGCTCTTGCCCGTCGAGACACCGCCGGTGGCGAGAACGAAACGGCCGATCGCTTCCGGGAGGTGGTGAACCTACTGATGATGACCGTGGCGGGACGCCGCCCAGGGAGCTCGCGGGTGAGGGGGCCAAACGCGCTCCGGCTTGAAACGAAATGAGACGGACGTAGACTCAGAGATCGTGGGGGACGCGATCCGAGAGGTCGAGGACAACGTCGAGGCCACCGAGGCCTGGAACGGCCCGCTGTTCGAGATCTGGATCGAGTACCGCGACATCGTCGCCGCGGGGTTTCGCGATCACGGGGAGGCCGCGCTCGCAGCCAGCCCGCCGCACGAGGGGGACCGCGCGCTCGACATCGGCTGCGGGCTTGGCGACACGACCGTGCGCCTCGCGGGCCTCGTCGGCCCCGCGGGCCACGCGCACGGCGTGGACGTCGCCGAGCGGATGATCGAGACGGCGATCGAGGAGGCCGCCGAGGTCGGGATCGAGAACGTCAGCTTCGAAGCCTGCGACGTCGAGATGACAAGCTTCGAGCGGACCTTCGACTACGCGTTCTCGCGCATGGGCACGATGTTCTTCGCGAATCCGGTGGCGGCGCTTCGCAACGTGCGCGAGGCGCTGGCGCCCGGCGGGCTCTTGAACATGGTGGTCTGGCGGCGCAAGCTCGACAACGAGGTCATGCACCGAGCGGAGCTCGTCGTCGCCGAGTACCTCGACGAGCCGGAGGACTATGACGCGCCGCGCTGCGGGCCGGGGCCGTTCTCGATGGCCAACGCGGACACCGTGACCGACGTGCTCATGCACGCCGGCTACGACGACATCCGCCTGGCCCGCCAGGACCTGCCATACAAGGTCGGCAACGACCTCGAGCACGCGGTCGCGTTCAACATGGCACTCGGCCCCGCGGCCGAGGTGCTGCGCATGTGGGGCGAGCGCGTGGATGACATCAGGCCGAAGATCGCTGCCGATCTGCGCGCTGCGCTCGCGGATTTCGTCGTCGAGGGCGGTGCCGTCATCGCCCCGGCATCGACTTGGGCGGTGAGCGCGCGAGCGCCGCGGTAACTGGACCGAAGGACAGCCCTACCGAGGGCGATACCAGTGACGCAGCCGCCCCACGGGTTCGATCGGCGCTGCGGTTCTCGGACGCTACCGCGGCGAAGGGAAGATCGACTGGGTGCGGCCCGTGCGCTCCTCGAGCAGCCGGTCGGCGTAACGGAGCAGAGCAACAAGGGAAACGAGCGCCGCGACGCCGCCCACGCCCGCGGCTACGCCAAGCGAGGCATCGGCGATCGCACCGAGCGCGATCGCGATCGCGCTGGCACCGACCACGCTGGTGATCACGGCGACGACCGTTGCGAAGGTGAAGAACTGCTTGCGCCTCTCGGGCGGCACCGCGGCGTTCTCGAACACCCCTCGTCCGTCGTCGTGCCCGGAGAGCAGGAAGAGCTTCGCTTGGTCGCCGGCGATCTGCTTGTAGTAGTTGCGGATCCGGTTGATTGCGACGCCGTAGCGGAAGTCCTCGGCACCGCACTCGACCACTCGCACGAAGGTGAAGACGCCGAGGACATAGAGCGTCGGGAGTACGGTGAGGGCGAAGACATCGAAGGTGGTGCCGACCTGCGATGCCTGGCCGATGAACCCCAGCGCGACCAGGCCGCTGGAGACCGAGAGGATGTAGAGCGAGGCGCGGGAGGCGCTCTCGCTCGCGGTCTGCGAGCGGGCGCCCTGGAGCGTGAAGTGCTCGGTGGTCAGAGCGGTCAAGAGCTCCTGGCGATCCGGTGCCTCCGCCATCTCACCAACGTACCAACGCCGACCACGGAGATCGGAGGTCGGTCAATGACTCGCAGCCAGCGTGCACCCAGGCCCTGCGGGCATCCCGGTGGCTCCGACCCGGCTCCCATCCCGCCCGGTGTCGCGGGCTATGGCCAACCGGCGCCCGGTGCCGGCGCGTCGGAGGTCAGCACCTGGCCAGTTCGCGGCCCCGTGAACATGTTTTCGGGGCCGTTCCACTCGGACGCAATCATGAAGAGCGTCCGCCGGTCGGCGCCGCCGAGCGCGCAAGCGAAGCAACCCCGGTCGAGCTCGAGCCTCTCAAGCACCTCGCCACCCTCACACACGCGTACACACCGCTTGTTGGGGACGTCGCCGTACCAGACGGCGTTCTCGGCGTCGATGCAGATGCCGTCGGGGACTCCCTCGCCGAGGTCGGCCCATAGCCGCCGGTTCACGAGGCCGCCGTCGTCCGCGATGTCGAACGCCGTGAGCCGCTTCGCGTAGGACTCGGCAACGATCAGCGTCGTGCCGTCGGGCGTTACGTGCATACCGTTGGGGAAGGCGATGCCATCGGCTACCCGTCGAGCCGAGCCATCGGGACTGACCAGCGCGATCATTCCAGGGGCGAACTCCTCTCCTGCCATGAGGTCAAAGCCGCCACCGTTGACGTAGGTGTTGGCGCGGCTGTCCA
>WHSW01000095.1:0-441 GCA_009379895.1 Solirubrobacterales bacterium | reverse complement strand
CCAGCGAGCCGTCCTGCTCGCGGCGCAAGAGGCGCCCGTCTCTCGCCGAGACCAGCAGCAGACGACCATCCGGCAGCCAGTCGACGCACAATGGAAACGACGGGCCCTTGAGGACGACCTCGCTGGTGCCGTCGAGATCGACGGCGATGACCTCCTGGGTACCCCAGTCGGAGAACCACAGCCGGTCCTCGTGCCAGCGGGGCTGCTCGCCGAACACGATTCCGGCGATCAGGGTTTGCACGTCGGGCATGCCGCCACCTTCCGTTCTCGCAGATCTAGGCGTCCAGGACTATGGCCCATCTCCCGCTCGGGACGACACCCGGGAGCGGGCACTCCGCTCAACGAGCAAGACCGTGGGCGCACCGAACTCGAACACAGCGATCGTGCGAGAGAAACGACGGCGAGGTGCTTCTCGACCGTCTTCTCGCTGATGTAGAGGGT
>WHSW01000094.1 GCA_009379895.1 Solirubrobacterales bacterium | reverse complement strand
GTGAGGATCGAGAAGCGGGGCGGACGAGAGCCGGCGGCGGGGGGCGGCGGGGCAGCGCGGTCCGGCCGCTCGCCGAGAGCCGGCGGCGAGGGAGAACGCGGCAGTGCCGCAAGGGCGGCGCGAGCCGGGGTCGAGCCGGGGAAGCGCGGCGTCGCGCCCCGGCTGGGGCGCCGGCCGGCGCCCCCCGCGACCAGGCACGGGTCGATCCAGAGCGCGGTCTGTGCCGGCGACTCGCTCGCGGGCTGGCCCCCCGGATCCCTCGCGGCCTGCGGTGCCGAATCGCTCCCATCGCCCGGCGCGGTCGCGGCGAGCTCGAGGGTCGCGACCCCGTCCACGGCCGGCAGGGGCAGGCTGATCGATTCGATCGTCCCGTCGCCGGGCCCTCCGAGCCGGCGCGACCAGCGCTCGAGCTCGGCTCCGCCCGGCGCGCGGACGATGACGCTCAGCTCGACCCCGGGATCGTCGCCGCCTGTGGTGTCACCCTCGGCGTGCAGGCGCGCCTCGAAGCGGGCCCCGGCCTCGATCCGCAGCCGGTAGGTCGCCCGCGTGCCCGGGGGCATTCGCAGCATGGCCGGCTCGGCGGGATCGCTCTCGGCGTACGACCAGCCGAACCGCTCGTCGCCGATCACGGCGCTCTCGGGGCCGGGGTTGCAGCGCAGGCCGGCGAGCGGGACTCTGCCCAGCGTCAGGCCGGATTCGCGGGTGGTGCGCAGGCGCTCGTGCAGGGCCACCGCAGCGATCCCGGCGCGCCAATCGCGTCGCCAGCTTGCCTCGGGCATCGTCCCGCGCGCGATCGCCCGCCACCTGTCCAGACGTCGTGCGAGCGGTTCGGGGGCGAGCGGCGCGAGGCCGTGCCGGAGCTTTCCTGCGACGGACAAGGCGAGCGAGTGTAGGTAGTTTGCCGACGATGATCGCCTTCGGCTGCGCGATAACCGACCCCGAGATCTACGAGCGCTGTGCGGAGCCCGGGATCGATCTCGCCCGCGAGTCGGACTCGCCGGTGCTCGCGCAGGGCACCGCGGGCTCGATCTTCCGCAACTACAACCTGATCATCGATCGGGCGCTCGAGCTGCCCGACCTGGAGGCGCTGGTGATCGTCCACCAGGACGCCGAGATCATCGACTCCGACGCCTGTCGCAAGCTCCGCACCGCGTTCGCCGACCCCGGCGTCGGCCTGGTCGGCTGCGCGGGGGCGCTCGGCGTGCGCAGCATCGCCTGGTGGGAGGGGTCGGTGACCTGGGCGGCGTTCACGCACCGCTACGAGGAGCTCGGCGGTGGAGAGATTCCCTCGCTGAGCTGGGTCGCCGATGAGACCCCCTCCTACGCCAGCCTCGGCGAGGTCGACACGGTGGACGGCTTCGTGCTCGGCTTCTCGCCCCGCGCGCTGCGTGAGCTGCGCTTCGACGAATCGCTGGGGCGCTTCCACGGCTACGACTACGACATCTGCCTGCAGGCGCGCTCCCGAGGGATGAAGGTCGTCACCGCCGACATCCGCACCATCCACCACCACTCGCTCGAGCTGATCACCGACCCCGAGGCCTGGATCGTCGCCCACGTCAGGCTGGCCGAGAAGTGGAAGGACGCCTTCCCCGACGACGGCGCGGGCAACGAGGACTGGAGGGGCCGAGCGCGCCGGGCCGAGGCCGAGGCCGCAGTCGCGCGCCTGCTCGGCGGTCGTGAGGTGCTCGTGCGGGAGGCCACGGCCGCGCGCGACGAGCGCCGGATCGAGGCCGCCGAGAGCGAGCTCGAGGAGATCCGAGGCAGCCTCAGCTGGCGGCTCACGGCCTCGCTACGACGCCTTCGCCACGCGATGCGCCGGCGTTAGCGACCGAGCGGCGCGTCAGCCGTCGATCGCGCGGCGCACCTCGTCGCGGGAGAACATCGGGCGGCCGCCCTGGCGCAGCCGGGAGACCCGCTCGGCCAGCCCGAAGGCGCTCGAGTCGAGCATCCGCCGCAGCAGGTCCTCCTGGCGAGCCGCCGTCGCCGCCAGGCGATCGCGCTCGCCGGTGAGGCGCTCGATGTCATCGTGCTGGTTCATCATCACCCGGAAGGCGCTCAGCCTCCCGGCCAGGTGGTCGACCCGGTTGCCCTCGAGGCGCTCGAGGACCGGATGGCGGTCCAGGGGTCGCACGACGGCTTCCACGGCGCCGGCCCAGGGGGCCTCCCGGTGCCAGAGGACGCCGAGGCCGAAGAAGGCGGGGATCGCGGCCAGCTCGAGGCCCTCGCGGGAGGAGACGAAGTCCTCGATCGCCGTCAGCACGCCGTTTCGCTCGCCGCCTTCCCGCTCGGCTGCGCACTCGACCGGCAACCCGCTCTCGACCGTGCCGGGCTCGCCGGGGAGGATCGCGCTGTCGCGCACGAGCGGTTGGCGATGCTCCTCGGGGATACGCTCGGGGACGTAGTAGCTGTCGCGGCGGGCGTGTGGCCAGCAGACGTCGTGGAACAGCAGCAGGGGCAGATCGGCCCCCGGCGCCCGCTCGCCGATGATCCGCAGCTCGGTGCTGACCGTGAAGTAGTTGTGGTCGCCGTCGATCACGATCGCATCGGGCATCTCGACGTGCCGCAGAGCGTCGTGGCTCGTCTCGCGGATCAGCTCGAGCTCGGGACGCTCCCGCTGCAGCGCCTCCAGGGAGCGCGCCGGGGCGGGGTCGATCGCCGTCACGCCGCGCTCACCGCCGGCCCGGTCGAGCAACTCGCGGGTCAACAGGCCGCGGTCCGCGCCCACCTCGACGACCGAGCTCACCCCGGCTGCGTCGAGGCACGCGACGAGGACTTCGACCACGTTGGCCAGCGAGTAGCCGACTCGGTCGGGCTCCTCGGGGTGCTCGGGGTCGGCTCGAAGATCGGTCTCGGCTGTGCGGGGTGTCGCTTCCATGGCGGCAGTCGGGCTTGCGGACCGAGGCGAGTCTAGTAGGACGCCGGCGCCGCGCTCAGGTCTCCGAGTGCCGGCGCCGCGCGGTGCCGACCAGGCGCGGGATCCACCCGGCTCCCTCGCGCTGCGCGAGCGGTGCGAGCGTCGCGAGCGTCGCCGCCATCGCCAGGATCGGCAGCGACAACGTGCCAAGTCGTACGTCGGTAGCGTCCGAGACCTCGATGACGCCGTCGATACTCAGTCCGCCCGACACCGGGTCGGAGACGACCTACGTCGAGTTCAACGACCGGCCGCTGGGCGGGCACCGGTTGCTGCTCGAGATGCTGCCGATCGGTGGGCGGATCCTCGACGTCGGCTGCTCAGGTGGATACCTGGCCGAGCGCCTCGCCGCGCGCGGGAGCGTGGTCAGCGGGATCGAGCTTGATCCCCGCGCCGCCGAGCGGGCGGGCGCCCACTGCGACCGGGTCCTGGTCGGCGACGTCGAGACGCTCGAGCTGCCGTTCGACCCCGCCACTTTCGACGCGATCGCGTGTGGGGACCTGATCGAGCACCTGCGACGCCCCGGGGACGTTCTTGCTCGGCTGCGGGGGCTGCTCAAGCCGGGAGGGCGACTCGTGCTGACGACCCCGAACGTCGCCAATTGGACGATCCGCCTGCAGCTGCTGTTCGGTCGCTTCCACTACACCGACCGCGGCATCCTCGACCGCACTCACGCCCACCTGTTCACACGCCGCACGCTGATCGCGTGCCTGGTGGGCGCGGGCTATGAGGTCGAGCGGCTCGACTTCACGGTGCCGGTGCCGATCTTCGGCAGTCCGGCGGTCGAGCGTCTCGCTCACCGAATCGGCGCCCTGCGGCCGCAGCTGCTCGCGTTTCAGTTCGTCGCCGCGGCGCGCGCCCCGCGCCCGGCCGGCTGAGCCGCGCGCTCAGACGCCCAGCCGGTAGCCCGCGGTGAGCGCGTCGCGGTTGAACATCCGCACGGTGTCGAGCGAGAACTCGGTCAGGTCGGTGCCGAGCAGGGGAAGCTTCTTGAGTAGGTCGTGGGTGACGGTGATGATGTGGCAGCCGACCTCGTCCGCCTGGACGAGGTTGAGGATCTCGCGCGGCGAGGCCCAGATCAGCTCCTGGCGGGGCTTGTCGGCGATCGACCGCACGGCCTCGGCGACCAGCGGCACGGGGTCGATCCCGGCGTCCGCGATCCGGCCCGCGAACAGCGAGATGCAGGCCGGGGTGTCGGTGGCGAGGGCGTTCGAGATCGTCTCGACCTGCGACTGGGTGAACAGGCCGGTGACGTTGAGCTTGATCCCCTCGGAGCTGAGCTCCGAGACGAGCTCGCCGCTCGAGTTCCCCAGCGTGTCGGTGACCGGGATCTTCACGTACACGCCGCCGCCCAGCTTGGCGAGGATCCGGGCCTCCCGGGCCATCTCGGCGAAGTCGTCGGTGAAGACCTCGAACGAGATCGGGCGGTCGCCGACCAGCTTCAGCGCCTCGCGAGCGAACTCCTCGTAGTCGGTCACACCCGCCTTGCGCATCAGGGTCGGGTTGGTGGTGAATCCCTGAATCGCGGGATCGGCCGCCAGCTCGCGGATCGCCTCCAGGTCGGCGCCGTCGGCGAACACCTTGACGCGCAGGTCGCGCGCGGTGATCGGCGGCTCGATCACCGCTGCCTGGTCTGCTCGACGATCCATCCGGCTGCCTCCTCAACTCCCCCGACGACGACATCGGGCTGAGCCCGCAGTGGCTCATCGTAGCCTCGATCGATGAACACGGTACGGGTTCGGGCGGCCGAACCGGCGTCGATGTCGCGCCAGCGGTCGCCGACCGTGAAGCTGGCGGCGAGGTCGATGTCGAGACGCTCGGCGGCGGCGAGGATCATCCCCGGTCCGGGCTTGCGACACTCGCAGCAGTCGGCGTCGTCGTGGGGGCATACGACCACCTCGTCCAGGCCCAGCTCCCGCTCGAGCATCGCTCCCATCGCCTCCAGCTCGCGCGGATCCAGGCCGCCGCGCGCGATCTCGGGCTGGTTGGTGATGCAGACGAGGCGAAACCCGGCGTCGCGCAGGGTCGCGCAGGCGCCCGCCGCGCCGGCGAGGATGACGAGCTCGCTCGCGAGCCGCGGCGACTGCGGCCGCCCGGCGAGCACCGGCGCCTCGGTCAGCACGCCGTCGCGATCGAGGAAGACCGCGGCGGCGCTCACCGGCCGGCGGGCGCCGACCCGGTGCCGGTCGCCTCGAGGTCCTCGAGCATCGAGCGCATCGAGATCCGCAGCGCGTCGGCCGAAGCGGCGGTCTCGGACCAGCCGAGCGCCCGGATCCGCTTGGTCGCCAGGCGGACGATCGGTACGTCGCCTTTCCAGCCACGGCTCTCGGGCCCGTAGCGGACCTCGACCCGATCGGGCGACAGGTCGAGCACCTCGAGCGCGAGCGCGACGATCTCGCGCACCGTGACGTAGTCCCCGGTGGCGACGTTGAAGGCTCGAAACGGTGGCTCCTCACGACGCCCGAGGGCCGTGAGCACTGCGGCGACCACGTCGGTGACCAGGATGTAGCTCTTCGACTGGGTGCCGTCGCCCATCACCTCGAGGCTGCCGGGGTCTTCTCGCAGCCGGCGGACGAAGTCGAAGCCGACGCCGTGCGTCTGGCGCCGGCCGACCACGTTGCCGAACCGGAACACCGAGCTCGAGAGGCCGAACATGTGCGCGTAGGCGCTGATCAGCGCCTCGCCGGCGAGCTTGCTCGCGCCGTACGTCGAAACGGGCACGAGCGGCCCTTGATCCTCGTCGGCCTCGTGCTCGCCGAGGTCGCCGTAGACGCCGCTCCCCGAGGCGTAGGCGATCGCCGCGGTCTCGGTGCGGCGCATCGCCTCGACCACGTGGTGGGTGATCAGGGTGCCCTGGTCGAAGTCGATCGCCGGGTTGGTCATCGCGGCGGCGATGTCGGGGTTGGAGGCCAGGTGGATGACCAGATCGTGGCCGGACATGGCGCCGCACAACCGTTCGAGGTCGTTGGCATCGCCGCGCACCACACGCAAGCGAGGGTCCGCGCCGTGCTCGGCGTAGTGCCACTCGCGGCCCGAGCTGAAGTTGTCGTAGAGCGTCACCACCTCGGTCCTCGGGTCGGCCAGCAGGGCGTCGGTGAAGTGGCTGCCGATGAACCCGGCGCCGCCGACGATGATCACGCGCGGGTGGTCAGCCACGCTAGCGGTGCCTCCGAAGATCCCGCACCGAAGGCGTGCACATCCGCGGACCCCTGCCGTCCTCAAATGCACACTCGATCCGGCGACCGCCGAGCGTGCACATCCATGGGTCTATATGGCCCTCGAATGCACAGTCGATCGAGCGACGATGGCGAGTGTGCAATCGCGGGCGTCGGCCCGGCCATCGAGCGCCTGGCCCACCGGGCCCCGGTGACGCCCGCAGCGCTCCCGCGCCCGGGTGCTCGCGGCCCCCAACTCGCGGTGCGGCTCGGCCCGGACGCCCGCGGGTGGACGCTGCGCTCATCGCGACTCCCGCCGGCCGCTGATCGATTCCCACTTGGTCGGCGCCGCCTGCAGCGCGGGGTGGCTGACCAGCAGATGCCAGACCACGGCGCACAGGCCCTCGGTGTGAGGGGTGATCCGTTCGGCGTGCAGGGGCGGGATCAGCACGCAGGCATCGGCGACCCGCTTCGTGTGTCCGCCGTCGCGGCCGACGACGCCGAACACATTCGCGCCGGCCTCGACCGCCAGGTCGAGGGCCCGGACCAGGTTCGTCGAGACGCCGCGCTCGGCGTCGCCGCCGCCGACCGAGAAGACGAGGACCGCGTCGGCGGGGTCGATCCGCGAGCCGCGGAGCCACTCGACGAAGACCGTGTCGAAGCCCTCGTCGTTGGCGCGCGCGGTGAGCTCGGAGACGTTGTCGGTCGGCGCGTAGGCCTCGAAGGCACAGAGCTTGCGGAAGTCATTGACAGCGTGGCCGGCGTGGCCCGCCGAGCCTCCGACCCCCAGGATGAACAGCCGCCCCCCACGCTCGCGCGCCCGCGCGAGCCCGCTCGCGACGCGCTCGACCTCGCCGGTGTCGACCGCGGCGAGGATCTCGGTCGTCTCGGCGACGAACCCGTCGGCGAACGAGGTCATCGTGGGGCCCCCGGCAGGCGGCAGACCGCGAAGGTGTTGAGGCCGAGCTTGTGGCGGCGGCAGCGGATCTCGCTGGGCCGAAAGCCGGCGTCGACGAGCATCGGCCAGAGGTCGCGAGGGTCGTAGTAGCGCTTGTGGTCGTTCATCTCCTCCTTCGGGCTGAGTCCGAGCCGAAAGGCCGAGAGCTCCAGGAACGCCTTGCCGAGCCAGGTGGGGACGTTGATCAGCGCCACGCCCCCGGGGGCGAGCAGACGGTGGATCTCGTCGAGCAGCCGCTGGGGCTCGGTGACGTGCTCGAGCACCGAGAGGCAGGCGACGACGTCGAGGGCGTCGCTCTCCAGCGAGCCCAGGGACTCCGGCAGGGGACCCTCGATCGCCCGCACGCGGGGATCGCGCTTCAGGTCGTCGGCGAGCGCCAGGTCGACGAGCACCGCGCCGTCGACGACTTCGAGCGCGCCGCGCGCGAGGGTCGCCTCGAACCCGCAGCCGAGATCGCCGAGTCGCTTGCCGCGCAGGTCGGCGTGGCGGCGGACCGCGGCACCGCTCAGCCACACCCCGAGGCGGTCGACCGCGGTCGGCGCGCGGCCCTGACCGTAGGCGCGGGTGCGCTGCGGATGGCGCGCGCTCGCCATCAGCGCTTGACGACGATCCCGTGCCCGTTGAGGTTGTGCAGGACCAGACGATCGCCGCGTCCGCGCTGCTCGTCGACGAACTGCGTCACCCCCGGACAGGCCGGGAAGCCGTAGTCGTCGAAGACCGCGACCCCGCCGCGGGCGAGCCGCGGCCAGGCCCAGTCGAAGACGCCCTTGGCCGACTCGTAGACGTCGACGTCGACGTGGCAGATGCGGAGTGCCCCGTCGGTGATCCGGTCGGCCGTCTGGTCGGGGAAGATCCCCTGTACGAGCTCGACGTTGGTGAGACCGAGACGCGCCACCAGCGCCGCGACGATCTCGCGCGATGCGTCGTCGTGCTTGCCGTCGTGGTAGTAGGTGTCCACGGCGCCCGTCTTCACCACTCCCTCCCAGGTGTCGCACAGATAGACGGGCTCGGCAAGGCCGAGCTGCGCGGCGCGACTCGCCATCAGGGCGCCGCTGCCGCCCCTCCAGACGCCGACCTCGACGATCGCGCCCGCCACCTGGCGGAGCTCGCCCACCAGGCTCCAAAGCTCGTAGCAGCGCCAGATGTCGACGAGGGTGTTCTTGCGCACCTCCCGGTAGATCTCCTGGAACTCGGGGTCGGCCTGCCAGGGCGCGTACGTGGAGATCGGATAGGACATCGCATGCGCGCCCGAGCGCACCGCCTCGCGGCGCACGAGCGGCATCGCCAGGCCCTTGGCGACGGAGTAGCCGGAGTCGCGCAGAAGGCGACCGAAGTACCGGGCATAGGACATCGTCTCGATCAGTCTGGCGCGCGCGTCCGCGGGCGGGGGCCGCTGGTCGCGGCGACCGTCCCGTGCAGGAGGAGGATAAAGACGAAGAGCTGGGCCCCGCAGATCGCCGCACCGAGCCCGGTGACCGCGAGGTGGTTCCTGACGGTGTCGGCGGCGCTCAGGCGCAGGTCGTTCTCGAAGTAGCTGAGCACCAGCGGCAGCGCCAGGGCGATGCCGAGCACGACCAGTCCCAGGGCGATCAGCATCGTCCGCGTGTAGGGGAAGGCGCGCATCCAGCGGCGCGTGTGGCGACCGGTGTAGTCGAACAGGATCTGCGCGATGCAGCCGAGGAAGAAGGCCTGCAGGCCGACGATCAGCAGGGCGAGCCCGAGGAACTGCCAGTTCAGCGACAGCGTGATCGCGCCGAGGTCGAGGTCTCCGAAGCTGACCGGGACGACGATCAGCAGCCCCAGCGCCGCAATCACGATCCCCGGCCTGAAGACGAAGAAGTCGGAGCCGTAGATGAACATCGCCCGCAGGTTGATCCAGGCCGCCTGCCAGGGCGAGAACCAGCCCGAGCGCTTGTGGTGCGAGAGCCTTCCCTCGCGGTCCTTTAGGAAGGTCACCGGGACCTCGCTCGTGCGCAGCTCCATGTGCACCGACTTGAGCACCATCTCGCTCGCGTACTCCCAGGACTGCGACCGCAGGTCCATGCGCTCGAGCGCGTCGCGGGTGATCCCCCGCATCCCGCAATGGATGTCGGAGAACTTCGAACCGTAGAGCCGGTTGAGGATGAAGGTGGTGCCGGGGGTGCCCAGGTGCTGGTGCAGCCAGGGCATCGCGCCGTCCTCGATCGAGCCCTTCCAGCGCGAGCCCATCACGAACTCGTCCCCCGCGCGGAACCGCTCGACGAAGACGGCGAGCTCGCGGAAGTCGTACGTGCAGTCGGCGTCTCCCATCAGCACCCACTTGCCGCGGGCGTGGGGGAGGGCGTCGATGTAGGCGCGGCCGAGGCCGCGCTTGGGCACGCGCAGGACCCGCGCTCCCGCGGCGAGCGCGAGCTCGGGCGTGCGGTCGGTCGAGCTGTCGACGATCAGGATCTCTCCCGAGACCCCGGCGTCGGCCAGCCCCTGCTCGCACCAGGCGACGAAGTCGGTGATCGTCAGCTCCTCGTTGAGCGCCGGGATCACGATTGAGAGCTCGACCTCACCGTCGCCGCCGTCGCCCGGCGGGACCAGCAGCTCGATCTCCGAGCTCACCGCGGCGGCTCCGACGCGGCGCGCTCGCGGAGCAGCGCGTCGAGCTCCGCGAGCCCCTGCTCGGAGCCGATCTCGTAGAAGCGCCCGCCGACCTCGTGGGCGGCGAGCAGGCCGCGCTCGGCGAGCCGGGTGTAGAGGTCGGCGAGGTCGGCGGGCTGCCCGGCGGCGATCTCGGCGCCGACCAGATCGCGGTCGAGGATCGCCAGGCCGTAGTCGATCTGGTCCATCCCGGCCGCGGCCGGATCGGTGAGCCCCTTCTCATACCGGGTCACCAGGCCGCCGCCGACCCGCGCGTTGGAGGCATCCCAGCGACCGCGGTTGCGGTACGTGCACATCAGGGCGGAGGGGCGACGGGCCTCGAAGTCCTCCCAGACGGAGCGCGGATCGAGCTCGAGATAGGAATCCCCGTAGAGGACCGCGAACGCGGGTTCGAGCAGCCCCGCGTCGAGGGCGGCCCGCAGGGCGCCCGCGGTGCCGAGCAGCCGCGGCCCGTCGTCGACATAGGTGACGGCCAGCCCCCAGCGCTCGCCGTCGCCGACGAAGGCCCGGATCTGATCGCCGAGGTGCCCCACGCACAGGACGACGCCCTCGACCCCGCTGTCGGCGAGCCAGGCGAGCTGGTGATCGGCGAACGGCCGGCCCGCGACGTCGAGCAGGTACTTGGGGCGTTGCGCGGCCAGGGCGCCCAGTCGGCTGGCCAGGCCGCCGGCGAGGATCGCGGTCTGCATGGTCAGTCTCGGACGAGCACGGTCGAGCCGTCGAAGTCGAAGGCAAAGCGGGTCTCGGGCAGCCCCTGGGCTTTCATCGCGGTGCGAAGCCCGGGCGGATCGTCCGCGTAGAACATCAGAAAGCCCCCCTTGCCGGCGCCCACGAGCTTGCCTCCGACGGCGCCGTTTTGGACGCCGGTCTCATACCAGCGGTCGATCTCGGGGTTGGAGATGCCCGCAGATCGTTCGCGCTTGGCGTTCCAGTGCTCGCCCATCAGCTCTCCGAAGCGCTGCGGCTCCCCCCGCTCGAGGGCACGCTTGATCTCGCGGCCGAGCTCCTTGGTGCGATCGAGGCCGTCGAGCACCTCGGCCTCGTCCGATCGCGAGCGCTGATCCTGGTCGGCGAGGATCTCGCCGGCCGATCGCGAGTATCCGGTGAAGAACAGCAGCAGCCGCTCCTCGAGCTCGTGCAGGGTCTCGTTGGAGACGCCGAGCGGGCTGACCGAGACCCTGCCATCGGTGGCGACCTCGAAGCAGGTCAGGCCGCCGAACGCGGCGATGTACTGATCCTGCTTGCCGACCGGCTCGCCGAGCGTCTCGATCTCGATCCGCGCGGCCTCCTCGGCCAGCGCCCCGGGGCTGACGTGCTCGCGCCGGATCGCATAGAGCGCCCGCAGCAGGCCGACGGTGAAGGCCCCCGAGGAGCCGAGCCCGGCGCCGGCCGGGATGTCGGCGGTGGAGACGATCTCGACCCCCGGCTCGACGCGGTGCTCGGAGAGCACGGCGCGCACGATCCGGTGATCGATCTCCTCCACGCTCGCGCGACGCTCGAGTGCTGAGTACTTGAGCAGGTAGTCGCGCGTGAACGTCCGGTTGATCGCGATGAACATGTACTTGCCGATCGCAGCCGAGATGAAGAACCCGCCACGACGCTCGTAGTAGCTCGGCAGGTCGGTTCCACCGCCGCCGATCGAGATTCGGAGAGGCGTACGAGTAATCAGCATGGTCATCGGTACGCGGGGCGAGATCACCCCCGGCGCCCCCCGCGCGACGGGCACGATAGACCACCCGTCGCCCGCCCGCCGACCGAGACGCTGCGACACGTCCCCGACCCGAATCGTCAGAATCGAGCGCCGTGACCTCGGCCGAGCCCTCCTTCGATGTCGGTGGCGAGTCCGCGGGCGCGGACGACTGGGACGAGCACTGGGCCCGCTACGCGGGGGCCGCCGAGCAGAACCCGGCGCAGGCGTTCCGGCGCAGCCTGATCATCTCCGCACTCGGCGTGCGCGAGCCTGGCGCCCGGGTGCTCGACATCGGCTCGGGGACAGGCGATCTCGCTGCCGACCTGCTGGCCGTGCTGCCACGCTGCGAGGTGCTTGGGGTCGAGCTGAGCGCCACCGGCGTCGAGATCGCGCGGCGCAAGGTGCCGGCCGCCCGATTCGAGGAGTGCGATCTGCTCGCCCCCGACCCGGTCGCGGAGGGCGACCGCGCGTGGGCCGATCACGCAATCTGCAGCGAGGTGCTCGAGCACGTCGACGACCCGGTGGCTCTCCTACGGGGAGCCCGCGCCCTGCTCGCGCCGGGCTGCCTGGTGGTGGTCACGGTCCCGGGCGGTCCAATGTCCGCCTTCGATCGCCACATCGGCCACCGCCGCCACTTCCGGCCGGACGGGCTCGCGGAGGTCCTGGCGAGCGCCGGGCTGGACGTGGTCTGGGCGCGGGGGGCCGGCTTCCCCTTCTTCAACCTGTACCGGCTCGGTGTGATCGCGCTCGGCGAGCGCCTGATCGAGAACGCCAGCACCGAGTCGGCGAAGCCGCCCGAGAGCCGCGCGATCCGCTGGGGATCGAAGGTCTTCGAGTCGCTCTTCAGGCTCAACCGGCGGCGTGGCCGGTTCGGCTTTCAGACCGTCGCTCTGGCCTGCAACCCGGACCGCGCAAGCTGACCTCGAGCGCGATCGCAGCGATTCGGTTCGGGCTCGCGGTGCTGATCGGCGCGGCGCTCGGCTGGGCCCTGTGGGCCGCCTACCCCGACACCCTCGACGTCCAGACGGACATCATCGGCTATCCCACCTTCGCCGGCTTCGACGCTCGGCGCTGGATCTACGGCTATGGGCTGCTGGTCGTGGTCGTGCCGGTGCTCGCGATCGGCGCCTGGGCCCTGCTCGGCCGCTTGAGAGCGCTGCGGGCCCGGCCACCCGGCTCGCACCAGGCTCCGGTCCGCCCCCGGGCGGATCGCGAGGACGGATCCGGGCTCGGCGCGGTGATCGCGCGGCTGGCGGCGGTCGGCTTCGTCTGGGGGGTCGCGTTCGCCGTCGCGCTCGATCCCGGCGACGGCTGGGTCGCCTGGCTGCTCGTGCCGACGATCGTCGTCTACGTGGCGGCGGTCGCGCTCGGTGCACTGGCCGTCTCGCGCCGGGCGCGACGCCCCTGGCGCGCGCTCGTCGCGCTCGCCAACTCCGTCGCCGCGTCGCTGCTGCTGCTGGCCGTCGCGCTGGCGTCCGGGGCGATCGAGGTCTTGGTCGTGAGCACCGGGGAGCGGGTCGCCTATCCGCTGTTGCCGGCCGCGATCCTGATCGTCATCGCGCTGATCGTCGCCGCGCTGATCATCCGCGCGCTGCGCGCCGGCGAGCCGCGCGACTGGATCAGGATCGAGCGGCGCACGATCGCCTACCTGACAGCGCCCGTCGCGCTCTTTCTCCTGCTGGCGGCCGTGCCCGGCGATCTCCCCGCCCCCGACCTCTTCCACGAGGGCGAGCGGCTCGCCTCGATGAACCTGGTCAGCGGCGGTCGCTTCCCATGGCGCGACATCGTCTCCGCTCACGGGCTGCTCGAGGACCTCGGCTGGCCGAGCCTCGGGACCGCGATCTTCGGCGACAGCCGCTGGGGGTGGTTCGCCGGGCGAGCGGTGATCGAGACCCCCGCCTTCTGGATAACCACCCTGCTGCTCTGCGCGTATCTGTTCCGGCGCAACCTGCTTTTCCTGGCCGGGATCGTCGCCCTCGTCGTGCTCGGTTGGGTCCCGGGAATCGGCGACTTCATGCTCGGCGGGCCGCCGCTCGGAACCCAGAGGCTGGTCGCCGTGCCGCTGATCTGGCTCCTGCTCGCCGCCGTGCTCTCGCGCCCGAGCTGGGTGCGGGTGGTCGGCTTCATGGCGATCTCGCTGGCGAGCGCGATCGCGGTGCCCGAGACCCTCCTGTTCTCAGGCGCCGCGTGGCTCGCGGTGATCGCCTACGAGCTGATCGAGCGCGCGCCGGCCGCCCCGCTCGCGCGCAGTCTGGCCCGCACCCGACGCTGCGCGATCGCCGGCGGCGTCATGCTTGCCGCGTTCGCCGCCTACCTGGCGGCGGAGGGGGCGCTCGGCGATTTTGTCGGCTTCTTCATCGAGTTCACCAGCGGGCACTACCTGACCGGTGCCCTGCCGATCAACTGGCAGTCGGGAGGGCATCCGGCCTCGTTCGCGTTCTGGGTCTTCGCGCCCCTGGTCACGATCCTGGCCGCGTGGTGGTACGTCGCCTGGCGGGTTCGCCGCCGGGCCCGGCTCTCGGTTCCGGAGTGGGTGATCGGTGCCGCGGTCCTGGCGCTGATCCCGTACTACCTACGGTTCCTCTCGCGGGCCGACACCCACCTGTTCCTGGTCGCCAGCGTCGCCTTCGTCCCGGTCGCCTACATCGTCTACCGCGTGCTCGAGGCGCTTGAGGTCAGGGCCACCGCGGTGACCCGGGGCCGCCTCGGGGCTCATCCGCTGACCCTCGTGCTCCTGCTCGCCGTGCTCGTGCTCGCCCCGGTCTCGGCTCTGACCACGCTCGAGGACGCGCCGGGCCGGTTCTCGGTCGCGGCAACGGAGCCGCCGCCCTTCGAACGCGCGGGCTACTCGCCGCGTTCGTCGCTCGACCCCGCGCTGGTTGGCCAGGTGCGGGAGGTGATCGACCGCTACCTGGCGCCTGGCGAGAAGCTGTTCGACTTCACCAACAGCCCCGAGCTGTTCGGGTACTTCATCGACCTCGACACCGCGACCCGCTACTACCAGGTCAGCCTGGCGATCCGCGAGTCCACCCAGGAGGACCTGATCGACGAGCTCGCCGCCGAGAAGCCGGGGCTCGTCGTCTACTCGAGCCAGCGCCTGGGGCTGCCGATCTGGGACGGGATCTCCAACCCGGTCCGCCACTACCTGGTCAGCGACTGGCTGCTCGACAACTACAGGCCGGTCGCCGAGGTTCAGGGCTACGTGTTCATGGTGCCGGCCGACGCGACAACCGGCGGACCGGCCGAGGAGCAGCTGCTCGCCGCGGGGCAGCCCTGCGACTGGGGGCTGGCGCCGAACTTCCTCGAGGTCGAGCACGGCCCGGAGGGCGCACCGGCGGGCGTGCCGATCCGTCCCGCCAGGCCCGCGGTGAGCGCCCGGGGCTGGGCCGCGGACGCGAGCGGCCGCCGCCCGGCCGGCACGGTGCTGCTCGCGGTCGGCGAGCGTGTCGTCGCGACCGTGCCCACCGGCGGCGCCCGCCCGGACGTCGCCGCCAGCCTC
>WHSW01000093.1 GCA_009379895.1 Solirubrobacterales bacterium | reverse complement strand
CTCGGCTGGACGAGCGCCACCGTGCTCGCGGCGATCGGGCTCGGAATCGCGGTGCTGGCTGCGTTCGTGCGCTACCAGCTGCGCGCCAGGGCGCCGATGCTCCCGATGCGCTTCTTTCGCTCGCGTGGGTTCAGCTCCACGAACGCGCTCTCGTTCGCGATGTTCTTCGGGACGTTCGGATCGATCTTCCTGCTCAGCCAGTTCTTTCAGACAGCGCAGGGCTACGGGCCGCTGGAGGCCGGGCTTCGCACGCTCCCCTGGACCGCGATGCCGATGATCGTCGCGCCGATCGCGGGCGTGCTCGGCGCCCGGATCGGCACCCGGCCGCTGATGGCGACGGGCCTGGCGCTGCAGGCGATCGCGCTCGCCTGGATCGCCGTGGTCTCCACCCCGTCGACCGCGTTCGGCGAGCTGATCGTCCCGTTCGTGCTCGCCGGGACCGGGATGGCGCTCGTCTTCCCGACCGCGGCCGAGGCGGTCCTCGCCTCAGTACGCCCGCAGGAGGCGGGCAAGGCGTCGGGGGCGACCAACGCGATCCGCGAGATCGGCGGCGTGATGGGCGTCGCGGTGCTCGCCTCGGTGTTCGCCGCCAAGGGCGGCTATGAGAGCCCGCAGGCGTTCACCGACGGGCTCGTCGCGGCGCTGCCGATCGCGGTCGTCGTGCTTGCCGCGGGCGCCGTGCTGGCGCTGCTGGCACCGCGCCGCGCCCCGGCGAGCGAGGCGGGCGACCCCGGTCAGGACGCCGTCCCCGCGGCTGGCCGCGAGGTGCCCGAGGCCGCCTGAGGGTTCTACGGCAGATCGGCCGGCGTCGGGGTTCGCGAAGCGGATCGCACCTAGGATCCCTGCCGGTGCGCGAGTGAGGGTGGCGGTGATCGACATGGGCACGAACTCGACCCGGCTGCTGGTCGCCGACGTCGAGGACGGACGCGTGCACGAGGTCGAGCGCCGGTCGACGGTCACCCGCCTCGGGCGCGGGGTCGACACCTCGGGTCAACTCGCCTCCGAGGCGATCGAGGAGGTCTGCGCCACGGTCGCCTCCTACATCTCCCTGCACGAGGAGCTGGGCGCCGAGCGGGTCACCGCGATCGCGACCAGCGCCGTGCGCGACGCCTCGAACTCGGCCGTGTTCCTGGCCGAGCTGCGCGAGCGATTCGCCCTCGACGCGCGCATCCTCGACGGCGCCGAGGAGTCCCGGCTGACGTATCTGGGCGCCTGCGCGGAGCGCCCCCCGCGCGACCAGACCCTGGTCGTCGACATCGGCGGCGGCTCGACCGAGCTCGTGATCGGCGACGGGTCGGCGGTCGACTTCTACGCCTCGCTGCAGGCCGGCACGGTCCGTCACACCGAGCGCTACATCTCCCGGGACCCGCCCGAGGCATCCGAGCTCGAGGACCTCGCGGCCGACGTCCGCGGGTTGATCGGCGACTCGCTGGAGGGCTCGGCGATCGCGCGCGCGAGCGCGGCGGTCGGCGTCGCCGGCACCCCGACCTCGCTGGCGGCGATCGAGCAGGAGCTCAACCCCTACGACCCCGAGCGGGTGCACGGCTACACGCTCTCGCTGCCGTCGATCCAGCGGATGTGCTCGCAGCTCGCCTCGGTGCCGCTCGCCGAGCGCCTGCGGGTCACGGGCCTGCACGCCGGGCGCGCCCCTACCATCGTCGCCGGCGTCGTCATCCTGATCGGCGTGATGCGCGCCTTCGGCCTGACCGAGATCGAGGTCTCCGAGCACGACATCCTCTGGGGGGCGGCGATCGAGACGGCGGCGCCGAGCTGACTCGCCCCTACCCGCGAGGTGGTTGCGGCGCGGCGGACCCGCTGTAGGCTGGCTCCGGTGGCGAGCGAGACGGTCCACTACCGCACCTGTCCGTTCTGCGAGGCGACCTGCGGCCTGGCCGTCACCGTGCGCGGCGACGAGGTCGTCTCGGTGCGTGGCGACGCCGAGGACGTCTTCTCGCGCGGCTTTCTGTGCCCCAAGTCGCAGGGGCTGAAGCAGCTTCACGAGGACCCCGACCGGCTCACCCGGCCGCTCGTCCGCCGCGACGGCGAGCTGCGCGAGGCGAGCTGGAAGGAGGCGTTTGCGGCGGTCGACGCCGGCCTGCGGCGGGTGCTCGAGGCCGGCGGACGCGACGCGGTCGCCGTCTACATCGGCAACCCTGCGGCGCACAGCCTCGGGCCGATGCTCTACGGCGCGCCGTTCGTCAAGGCGCTCGGCTCGAAGAACGTCTACTCGGCCTCGACCGTCGATCAGATGCCCAAGCAGGTCTCGGCCGGGCTCATGTTCGGTGCCGGGCTCAGCGTCCCGGTCCCCGACGTCGATCGCACCGACCACCTGCTCATCCTCGGCGCCAACCCGCTGGTCTCCAACGGCTCGCTGCTCACCGCGCCCGACATGCGCCGTCGGATCCGCGCGATCCGCGAGCGCGGCGGCAAGGTGGTGGTCATCGACCCGCGCCACACGCGCACCGCCCGCGAGGCCTCAGAGCACCACTTCATCCGCCCGGGCAACGACGCGCTGCTTCTGTTCGCGATCGCCAACGTCCTGCTCGCCGAGGGGCTCGCCGAGCCCGGCCCGCTCGCCGAGCAGGCCAACGATGCCGAACGGATCGCCGAGCTGGCGGCGCCGTTCGAGCCCGATGCGGTGGCCCCCGCCTGCGGGATCGAGGCCGGCGAGATCCGTCGCATGGCGCGCGAGCTGGCGGCCGCCGAGCGGGCCGCCGTCTACGCGCGGATCGGCACCACCACCCAGCGCTTCGGCACGCTGGCGAGCTGGCTCGTCGACGTCCTCAACTACCTGACCGGCAACCTCGATCGCGAGGGCGGGGCGATGTTCCCGCTCGCCGCCGTCGGCCAGCGAAACTCGTCCGGCGCCGGGCCGGTCGGCAAGGGAGTGCGCCTGGGCCGCTGGACGAGCCGGGTCAGCGAGCGGCCCGAGGTCTTCGGCGAGCTGCCCGTCGCCGGCCTCGCCGAGGAGATCGCGACCCCCGGCGAGGGCCGGGTGCGCGCACTGGTCACGATCGCGGGCAACCCGCTGGTCTCGACGCCCGACGCGGCGGCGCTCGAGAGCGCCGTCGAGACGCTCGAGTTCATGGTCTCGGCCGACCTCTACGTCAACGAGACCACCCGCCACGCCGACGTCATCCTCCCGGCCCCCGAGCCGCTCGCCAAGGCGCACTACGACTTCGCCCTCTACCAGCTGGCGGTGCGCAGCATCGCCAACTACTCGCCCCCGGTGATCGCGCGCGCCGAGGACCAGCCCGACGAGTGGGAGACGATGCTGCGGCTCGCCGCGATCGCCGCGGGCCAGGGCCCCGAGGCCGAGCTCGACGCCTGGGACGACCTCGTGGTCCAGACCCTGGCCGCGCGCGAGGTGGCCCTGCCCGGCTCGCGGGTCGAGGGGCGCGCGCCCGAGGAGCTGATCGCCGAGCTCGGCGAGCGGCGCGGTCCCGAGCGCGTGCTCGACCTCATGCTCCGCGTCGGACCGTTCGGCGAAGGCTTCGGCGCCGACCCCGAGGGGCTGACGCTGGCGCGGGTCGAGGCGGCGCCGCACGGGATCGACCTCGGTCCGATGCGCCCGCGGCTGCCCGAGGTGCTGCGCACGGCGAGCGGCAGGATCGAGCTCGCCCCCGAGCAGATGGTCGCTGACCTGCCGCGACTCGAACGAGAGCTCGCGGGCGCCGCGGGCGCCACCACCGACAACGGCCACATGCTGCTCATCGGTCGCCGGCAACTGCGCTCCAACAACTCCTGGATGCACAACCTCCCGGCGCTCGTCAAGGGCAAGGACCGCTGCACGGTCCAGGTCCATCCCGACGACGCCGCCCGGCTCGGGCTCATCGACGGCCGGCCGGCGCGGGTCAGCTCGAGCGCCGGCGAGCTCACGGCGCCGGTCGAGGTCACCGACGAGATCATGCCCGGCGTCGTCTCGATCCCCCACGGCTGGGGCCACGACGCCCCCGGCGTCCGGCTCGGGGTCGCCGCCGAGCACCCCGGCGCCAACTCCAACCTGCTCTCGCCGGTCGAGGTCGACGCCCCCTCCGGCAACGCGGTCCTGAACGGGATCCCGGTCGAGGTCAGGGCCGCGGACCGCGAGCCCGCCGCGGCGGCGTAATCTCGTCGCGTGGGCAAGGTCTTCGACGAGATCGACGATCACCAGCGCGAGTGGATCTCGCGCCAGGCGCTGTTCTTCGTCGGGACGGCGCCGCTCGGCGGCGACGGCCACGTCAACGTCTCCCCCAAGGGTCCGATCGACAGTCTGCGGGTGCTCGACCCGCACACGATCGCCTACCTCGACATCGTCGGCTCGGGCGCGGAGACGATCGCCCACCTGCGCGAGAACGGGCGCATCGTGATCATGCTCTGCGCCTTTGCCGGCGCGCCGCGGATCCTGCGTCTGCACGGCCGCGGCGAGGTGGTCCCGCCCGACGACCGGCGCTTCGCCGAGCTGCTCGGGAGCTGCGGCTTCGCCGCGCCGGCCGCCGCCGAGGCGCGCCGCTCGATCATCGTCGTCGAGGTGACGCGGATCGCCGACTCGTGCGGTTACGGCGTGCCGCTGATGAGGCACCAGGGCGAGCGCGAGCACGGCGACAAGTGGGCGGCGAAGAAGCTGCGCGTGGGCGGGCCCGAGGCCCTGACCGACTACCAGCGCGAGAAGAACGGCGCGAGCATCGACGGCCTGCCGGCGGTCGAGGTCTGAGCCGCCACGACGACCACCGGCCGCGCGGTCAGAGCTCGAGCTCGTACTCGAGGAAGGTCTCCGAGTGCCCGCCGACCCGGTTGTAGACCGCCTGCGCGCGGTGATTGTCGGGGGCGGTGAGCCAGGTGACGACGGGTGCGCCGTGGCGGCGCGCCACCTCGGCGGTCGCCTCGATCAGGGCGTCGGCGTGGCCGCCGCCGCGCGCCGCGGCGGCGACGAAGAGATCGTCGAGGACGACGATGCGCGCGCCGCGCAGGCTCGACCACTTCCACGCGCACGCGGCGAAGCCGACGACCTCGCCGGCGGCGGCGCCTGAGATCTCCCCCGCGCCATCGACGGCGACGAGCAGGAAGGCCTCTTCCTCGGGCAACGCGATCACCGCGCGCGCCATCCGCTCGAGGCCGTCGTCGCTCGGGGCGGCGTCGTAGAAGTCGCAGTAGCCGCGCAGCAGCGGCAGCAGCGCCTCGAGGTCGGCGTCGGTCGCCTCGCGGATCGCCATCGCCGAGCGCCGGCTCCTCAGCCCTTGCCCGAGATCCGGTCCCAGGCGCGCTTCAGCTTCGCCTCGAGCTCGTCGTCCCACTCGCGCTCGACGAAGTCCTCGCCGCTGACCTCCATCGCCGCCGGGCTCGCGCTCGGCTGCGGCAGGCCCTCGGCCGCCGTGGCATCGACGCTGAGCACGACGCCACGCTCGTAGATCTCGTCGACCTGCGAGGCGTCGACGAACCGGTGCCCCCCGGGGAGCACGCTGCGGTCGATCACGATCCCGTCGAAGATGTCGGTGTCCTGGTCGGCGAGCACGTGCTCGACCTGCCCCAGCGACCGGCCGTCGCTGGAGAGGACCGCGGCGCCGTCCGCGAGGACGAGGTAGGAGCTGGGCGCGCCGAGATCCTGCATGGCCGCAATCTATCGGGACCGCGCGCGGGCGAGGATGTCGCGCAGCGCGCGCTGGTCGGCCGCCGCGAGCCCCGTGAGCGCCTCGGGCGGCTCGGCGAGGCGCCGCGCCAATTCGGAGCGCAGCTCGCGGCCGGGCTCGGTCAGCGCGATCAACTTGATGCGGCGATCGTGGGCGGCGGCCTGGCGCTCGACCAACCCCCGCTCCTCGAGCCGGTCGACGATCCCGGTCATGTTCGAGCTGTCGCAGCGCATCAGCCCCGCCAGCTCGCCCATCGCGCGCGGCTCGTCGAGCAGCCGCAGGACGACGCTCTGGGGCGGGGAGAGCTCGAGCTGCTGGCCGACGCTGAAAAACCGCGGGCGCCCGTGGACGAAGAAGAGCTCGGTGAGCATCACCCATGCCTCGCCCGCGGGCCCCTTCGCGTACGCGGCCAGATCGCCCGTGTCGATACCGTGCATCCGGGGACCGTGCTTGCGGGCGTCGACGTCCATTCGAGGCAAAGATACTCTATGCTCTCGATAGTTGATGGCTTCAAGCATACGAGGTGCTTACGGTGACTGAGCTGGACGGGCGACGGGACGCGACGGCGCAAGCGTGAGCGGCGGCAACGCGGGCGAGGCCAACGAGCGGAACGGCGGCAACGCGGGCGAGGGCAGCGGAGGCTACGGCGGCAACGGGATCGAGGTCGAGGGCCTGGTCCGCGAGTTCAAGAAGGGGCCCAGGGCGGTCGACGGGATCGACCTCCGGGTCAAGCCCGGCGAGATCTACGGGTTCCTCGGCCCCAACGGCGCCGGCAAATCGACCACGGTGCACATGCTGACCACGCTGCTGCCCCCGACGGCGGGCACCGCGCGGGTCGCCGGCCACGACATCATCAAGGAGGGGCCGGCCGTGCGCGACGCGATCGGCGTCGCGCTGCAGGAGGCGGCGCTCGACCCGTTCCTGACCGCGCACGAGCACATGCGCCTACAGGCCGGGATGCACGGCATCCCGAAGGCCGAGGCGCGCCGTCGCGGCGAGCGGCTGATCGAGCGCGTCGGCCTCTCCGAGGCGGCGGACCGCAAGGTCGGCGGCTACTCGGGCGGCATGAAGCGCCGCCTCGACCTCGCGCTGGCCCTCGTGCACGAGCCGCGGATCCTGTTCCTCGACGAGCCGACCACCGGCCTCGACGTACAGAGCCGCACCGCGCTCTGGGACGAGGTCGGTCGCCTCGCCAGCTCGCACGGGGTGACGGTCTTCCTCACCACGCAGTACCTCGAGGAGGCCGATGCGCTCGCCGACCGGGTCGGGATCATCGACGATGGGCGGATCGTCGCCGAGGGCACCCCGGACGTGCTCAAGGCCGAGATCGGTCGGCCCACGGTCGAGGCGGCCCCGGCCGAAGCCGACGCGCTCGAGCGCATGGGTGCGGTGCTCGAGCGCTTCGGCCAGCGCTCGCCCGCGCCGCAGGGCTCGGCGGCGGTGCGCCTCGACGCCGGCACCGGGGAGCTGGCCGAGGTCGTGCGCGCCCTCGACGCGGCAAAGATTCGGGTCGCCAACCTCGAGATCCATGCGCCGACGCTCGACGACGTCTTCCTCGCCAAGACCGGGAAGCACCTGGAGGGATCGGCCGACTCGGCCGCGCCGCCGACCGGCGAGCTCGAGGCGCTGCCGGCGTGAGGGTGAGGCGCCGAACCGCGCGCGGTGTTTGCTCGCGAATCGCGCGCACCCACCAATGAGCCAGATCGGCTACCTCGCTCAGCGCTCGCTGACGCGGACGCTGCGCCAGCCCGCGGTGGTCGTCTCGAGCATGATCTTCCCGCTCTTCCTGCTCGCGGTGAACGCGAGCGGGCTCTCGGCGGCGACCGACCTGCCGGACTTTCCGACCGACTCCTACCTGACCTTCGCGCTCGGGCTCACCTTCATGCAGGGCGCCCTGTTCGCGACCATGGGCGCCGGGCAGGCGATCGCCCAGGACATCCAGGGCGGCTTCTTCAACCGCCTGCAGCTGACCCCGTTGCGGGGTCCGGCGCTGATCGTCGGCCAGCTCTCCGGGGTCGCGCTGCAGGGGGCGTTCCAGGCGGTCACCTACCTGCTCGTCGGGATCGCCTTCGGCGCCGACCTCGAGGCCGGGATCGCGGGGGCGCTGCTGTTGCTGGCGCTGGCGATGCTGGTCGCCGTCGCGTTCGGGTCGCTCGGGCTCGCGCTCGGCCTGCGCACCGGCAACGGCGAGGCGGTGCAGGGCGCCTTCCCGCTGCTCTTCGTGCTCCTCTTCCTGAGCTCCGGGGCGCTGCCGCGCGACCTGATCGCCAACGACTGGTTTCAGGCGATCACCACCGTGAACCCGGTCAGCTACATCATCGAGGCCTTCCGCAGTCTGCTGATCAGCGGCTGGGACGGCGAGGCGCTGGCGCTCGGCTTCGGCTGCGCGCTCGCGGTCCTGGCCGCTGGGACGTTCGCCGCCACGGCGGCCCTGCGGACCAGGATGGCCCGCACGTGAGCGCGCTCGCGCGCACCCGCTTCGCCCGCGCGGCCTGGGTGATCGCCTGGCGCCAGCTGCACCGGATGGTGATCAAGCCGACCACCTTCCTGCTGCCCTCGGTGCTGATGCCGATCTTCTTCTTCGTCGCCTTCGCCGGCGGCCTGTCGGCGGTCGGCGACGCTCCCAACTTCGACTACCCGAACTACACCACGTTCCAGTACGTGTTCGTGCTCATGCAGTCGGCGGTCTTCGGCGGCGTGTTCGCCGGATTCTCGGTCGCGGCCGACTTCGAGAGCGGCTTCGTGCGGCGGATGATGGTCGCGACACAGACCCGGTCGGCGATGATCGCCGGCTACGCGATCGCCGCGCTGGGCCGGGCGATCCTGGTCTGGGTAGTGGTCACCGTCGTCGCCCTGATCTCGGGTGCCGAGGTGAGCGGCGGCGCGGGCGATCTGCTCTCGATCGCGATCATCGCCGTCTTCCTCAACATCGCGGCCTTGCTCTTCGCCTGCGGGATCGCGATGCGCCTGCGCTCGCTGCAGGCCGCGCCGCTGATCCAGCTCCCCGCCTTCCTTTTGATCATGACCGCGCCGGTCTACGTGCCGCGGGACCTGATCGAGGGCTGGGTGCACACGGTCTCGGACGTCAACCCGATGACCGCCATGCTCGAGGCGGGGCGCGAGCTGATCATCGGCGACCCGGCCCGGACCCTGGCCGCGATCGCGATCGCCGCGGGGCTGATCGCGGTCACCGTCGTCTGGGCGCGGACCGGGCTGCGCCGCGCCGAGGCGGCGGGGTAGCCACGGGCGCTAGATCCGCTCCTCGGCGGCCGTCATCGCGCCCCCCGCGTCGCCGGTGTTTGGCGTACCGAGCGGCTCGATCAGCAGCACCTCGGCCTCCTCGTCGGCGCGCGGGCAGTGCTCGACGCCGCGCGGGACGACGAACAGCTCGCCGGGGCCGAGCTCGACCTCGCGATCGCGCAGCTGGATCGTAAGCCGGCCGGAGAGGACCAGGAAGAAGTCGTCGGTGTCGGGGTGCGAATGCCAGACGAACTCGCCGCGCGCCTTGACGACCACCAGCTTGTAGTCGTTGAGCTCGCCGACGATCTTCGGCTTGAACGCCTCGTCGAAGCTGGCGAGCCGCTCGGCGAGATTTACCTTCTCCTGCACCGGGCCTCCGAATCGTCGGGCAACAAGGACTGCGCCGGAGGATCTCACCACCGGCCGCAACCCGCCAGTCGGATCTTCGATCGCCGCGATCGGCTGAGCCGATCAGACCGGGTGGTTTGCCTTGAAGATGCCCTCCGGGTCGTGGTCGGCCTTGACCCGGCGCAGGCGCTCGAGCGTGCCGGTGGGGTACATGGCCTCGACGTCGTGGGGCTGCTCGGTGAAGTTCGAGTAGCGGCCGACGTCGTGCGGCTCGAAGCTGGCCGCGACCCGGGCCAGCTCGGCCTCGAGCCCCGGCGCATCGGCGGGGTCCAGGACGCCGGCCAACGCGAACATCATGTAGGTGCCGGAGAGCGTGTCGAGCGCGCCGTGGCCGGGGGCGCCGCGTTCGAGCGCGCCGCCCATGTGGCGCAGCTCCAGCGACAGCGGTGAGCCCGAGCCGGGACCGACCACCGACAGGTAGTCCTCGACGTCGGCCGGCGCCAGGTCGCCCAGCATCGCGTGCGCGCTCAGGTAGGGGATGGGCTCGATCGGGTCCAGGTGCAGGTTGGCGAGCCCGACCGGCGGGACCATCGCAAGGGTGTCCATCTCGGGCCCCAGCCGGCGCAGCGGCTCGAGCAGCTCGGCGCCGTCGGCCTCGCCGCCCGCGTAGACGGCCTCGACCCTGGCGAAGGACCTGCCGCGGACGATCTCGGGGATCAGCTCGAGGTCCGGGAGCTGCAGCGTGCCGCCCACCGAGGTGAGCTCCTCGGGCGCGGTCGCCACCCACTCGTGCCAGGCGTGCAGGACCTCGGCGGCGCGCTCGTAGGGGAAGAAGAGCGTCCCCGCGTAGAGCTCGCGCACCTCGATCAGCTCGAACTCGACCGCGGTCACGAAGCCGAAGTTGCCGCTGCCGCCGCGCAGCGCCCAGAACAGCTCCGGCTCGTTGTCGGCGTCGACTCGGCGCGCTGCGCCGTCGGCGGTGACGATCTCGATCGCGGTCAGGTGGTTGGTCTGCAGGCCGTGCTTGCGGGCCATCCAGCCGACCCCGCCGCCGAGCGAATAGCCGACGACGTTGATCTCCGGCGAGGAGCCGTGCAGGGCCGCCAGGCCGAGCTCGGACGCGCGCGGGGTGACGTCCCACCAGCGCGCCCCGGCCTCGACCCGGGCGGAGCGACGCGCTGCGTCGATCTCGACGCCGGTCATCCGCTCGCCCCGGATCAGCAGCGTGCCCTCGAGCGAGCCGAGCGGGCCCGCGTTGTGGGCCGAGCCCTGGGGTGCGATCCGTAGGCCGAGCTCGCCGGCGGCGCTCACGATCGCCGCTGCCTCGGAGGCCGACCGGGGCCGGGCGATGGCCTCGGGGCGCTGGTCGACGAGCAGGTTGAACGCCCCGCGGGCGGGGTCCCAACCGGCGTCGCCGGGGGCCGTCACCGCGTCGCCGAACCGCTCCGTGAGCGGGCTCGCGGTACCTCGTGTCTGGTCATTGGTCAGCATCGTGCCTCTCCTTCTCTGTCGTGCGTCTCCTTCTCTGACCGGTTGGTGGGGGCCGCTATTCCACGGCCCTCGTCGAGCAGTGCGTCGACCACCCCCATGAGCCCGATCCAGCCGGAGAACTCGCGGGTCGGGCCCGAGCGGTTGGTGGCCCGGCCGCTGACCGTCTCTCCGTCGAGGTCGAGCTCGAGGGTGATCTCGATCGTGGGTGACTTCACGCCGCCAGCCTCCGCCAGTCGACCCGGGTGCGCATCGAGGCGAACCCCAAGTCCCCACCCCTAACTTTGGCCGCGAGAATCGGGCGATTCGCCGAGCGCGCCCGAGAGCTCACGTCGCGAGCGGATCTCGAGCTTGCGATAGGTGCTCGAGAGGTGGACCTCGACCGTCTTCGGGGTCACGTAGAGCTCCTGGGCGATCTCGCGGTTCGAGAGCCCGTCCGCGGCCAGGTCGGCGACCCGGCGCTCGGAGGGCGTCAACGAGCCGACCCCGCTGAGCGCCTCGCGCCGCGGGCGCGCTCCGGTGGCGCCGAGCTCGGCCCGGGCGCGCTCCTCGAGCGCGGTCGCGCCGCAGACGTTGGCCAGCTCGAGCGCCCGGTAGAGCGGCTCGCGCGCGTCGGTGGGCCTGCGGGCAAGGCGCAGCGCGGTGCCGAGCGCGCAGAGCGCCTTCGCGTACTCGAGCCGCGTGGTCGAGCGCTCGAGCAGCTCGACCGCCTCGCGCAGGTGATCGAGCCCGCGCTCGCGCTCGAGCGTGCCCAGCACCCGCAGCACCCGGCCGACGGTGGCCGGCGCGCCCCAGTCGCGGGCCAGCTCGAGCTCCTCGACGACCAGCGCGATGGCCTCCTCGGTGCGATCGAGGCGGTCGAGCGCCAGCGCCTTGTAGGAGCGCCAGTAGGCGTCGGTGGGGTTGACGATCCAGGGTAGGCGGCGCGGCATCTCGTCGGCCAGCTCGAGCGTGCGCTCGGCGTGGCCCTCGGCGAGCAGGATCGCCATCTGGGCCTGCAGCCAGTAGCGGGCGGCGTCGGCCTCGCCCGGCTCGGGGCCGCTGTCGAGCGCCGCGCGCGCCGCCGCCACGTCGCCGCGCTCGAGCAGGATCGCGGCCAGGTGGATCTGGGTGTATGCCATCCCACCCTCCCCGTAGCCGTAGCGGGGGAAACTGATCAGGGCGTCGCGCAGCGACGCCTCCGCCTCGAGGAGGTCGCCGCGCCGGTACAGCGTGTAGCCGCGCCAGAGGTGGATCGTGGTGATCCCGAACATCGAGCCGCTGCGATGCGCCTGGTCGAGCATCTGCTCCCAGGCGTCCATGACCTCCTCGCGATCGGCGAGGATCAGGGCCGCGATCGCGTACACGGGCAGCAGGCCGTGATCGGCGGCGATCATCTCGCCGCCCTCGAGCGAGCGCAGCGCCAGCTCCACGCAGGTCTCGGCGGGACCGTTGGCGTGCGCCCACTGCCAGGCCGCCACCGCGGCCATCATCTTCGCCCCGAGCCCGCAGATCCGGTCGGGGTCGCGAAATCGCTCGAGCCGCGCCAGCGCCTCCGGCTCGCGCACGCCGAAGGCGAGCGTCGCCGCCTCGAACGCCTGGAGGCCGAGGCGCAGGTCGGAGAGCTCGGCCGGCAGCTCGCCGGCCGCCCGGCGTGCGAGCGCGGCGGCCTCGGCGGGGGCCTCCCAGAGCAGGGCGCGGGCGAGGACGTTGGCGGTCAGGCCGATCGCCGGCGGATCGCTGAGCGAGTCATAGGCCCTCCGCAGGTGCTCGACCGCGGCCGGGGCATTGGTCAGGGACTCGCTCAGGCCGAGCTCGAGCAGGAGCCGGCTTCGCGCGGGCTCGGGCGGGGGCTCGGCGAGGGCGCGCCGAAAGTAGGCGACCGCGCTGTCGGCCGCGCCCTTGCGCATCGCCCCCCGCGCGGCTTCGCGCAGCGTCTCGGCGACCCACGCCTCAGCGCGCGGGGGGACGGCCATCAGGTGCGAGGCGATTCGCTCGCCGGGCGCGCCGGCGTCGACCAGCAGCCGCGCCGCGCGGGAGTGATCGAGCTCGCGCTCGCCGGGCGGCACCTCGTGGTAAATGGCGGCCCGAATCAACGGGTGGAAGAAGCCCAGCGGCTGATCGGGGCGCAGGATCTCGGCCTGGGTGAGCTCGCCGGTGGCGCGCGCCGTCGCCTCCTCGGAGAGCCCGGCCAGGGCCGCGAGCGCGCCGACGTCGAAGCCCTCGTCGAGCACCGCTGCCGCCCGGGCGACGGCCCCGGCGTCGGGCGAGAGGCGGGCGAGGCGCAGCAGCACGGTCCGCGACGCGGCGCGCGGCCCGAGGTCGCTGACCACGCCGGTGTTGGCCGCGGACGGGGCCGTGCCCTCGACGCCGATCGCCTTGGTCAGCTCGTGCAGGAGCAGCGGGTTGCCGCCGGTCGCCTCCTGACAGGCGTCGGCGAACGCGGGGTCGGGGGCCTGGCCGAGGCGCTGGGCGATCAGCGCCCGAACCCCCTGGTCGGTGAGCCCGCCGGGGCTGATCGAGGTGGCGACCGGGTCACCGGCGATCTCGGCCACGAGCGCCGCGTCGGCGCCCGGCTCGTTCGGCCGCAGGGCGGCGACGATCGCGATCGGCAGCCCCTCGAGGCGGCGGACGAGATAGGCGACGAAGCGCAGCGACGGGTGATCGACCCAGTGCAGGTCGTCGATCGCGAGCAGCAGGGGCCGCTCGCCGGCCAGGTTGACGGTCAGCCAGTAGAGGCCGTGCAGCGAGGCGAACGAGGCGTCGGGCCCGCCCGGGCCGGCGCCGTCGAGGGCCTCGAAGACGGCGGTGGCCGAGGCCGCCGCCCCGGACAGCGCCTCGGCCCGGACCTTCGGGTCGGCGAGCCGAGGCTCGAAGAGCTGGCGTACGACGCCGAACGGGAACTCGCGCTCGAGCTGCGAGCCGCGCGCCGCCAGCACCCGGATCCCCTCTCCCTCCGCTGTGCCCCGGGCGGCCGCGAGCAGGCTGGTCTTGCCGATCCCGGCCGCGCCCTCGATCAACGCCAGGCGGGCGCCGGGCCGGTCGATTCCGGAGATCAGCGAGTCGAGCGCGGCAACCTCGTGCTCGCGCTCGAGCAACCGGCCGTTCCGTGACGAACCGCCCCCAGTCACATCCCTTTCCTTGGGTGCGACGTCCATTCGAGGCGCCAGCCTAACCCGCCGCTCGCCGCTCGGGATGCGGGTTTATCCGCAGAGTTCGGTCAGTCGTCGCCCGCTTCGTCGCCGCCGCCGACTCGGCCGCTGCGCCACTTCACTGCGCCCACGTCGGCGCCCGCTGCGCCGGGCCGATTTCGGACGAATGATGAGCGAGATCGGCCCGGCGTGACCGTGGTCGGCCCCCCTCTCTCGCTTCTCGTTGGGTCGGCTCCCGGCCGCCAGCGGGGCCAGGGCACGGGGCGCTGCGAGTCGCCAAAGGGCCAGCCGGGCCAGCTTGCGCGTCAGGGGCGCCCGGCGCGGGGGCGGCGAAGCGCTAACGGGTCTCACCGCGTTGGGCCACTTGCGCCACCCAGGCGCGCGCAACTCGCCCAACGCCGCCGGCGGGCGTCAGCGATCGCGCCCGAGCTCGCACGTCGAGACACCGCCTTTGCGACCGAAACCCCCGACGCCGTGCCCGGCTCGCGACCGCGATCGTCCTCGCTCGCCCCGACCGCACCGTCTACCCGTACGTGCCCCGTGGCTCTCTAGTCGTCGCCGTCGTCCTTCGGCCCGTCCCGGCCGGCCGCCGCGAGGGCTCGGTCGAGCGTCGCCTGGACGGTGTCGCGTTGGTTGTCGTACCGCATGCGCTGCTCGAGCAGCGGGATCGCCGCCTCGGGCTGCCCGGCGCCCAGGTAGGCGCCGGCGAGGTTGTAGAGCGCGTAGTTGTAGGTCAGCTCGTCGCCCGAGCCCTCCAGCGCGTCGACGGCCTGCTGGAGCAGCGGCAGCGCCTCGGCGTAGCGTCCCTGCTCGAGCAGCTGGAAGCCCTGGTCGTTGAGCGAGGCGCCGTCGGTCGCCAGCGGGGGCGGCGACGACTCGCTCGGGGCCGGGGCGGCGCCGGTGTCGGCAGGGCCGGTCTGAGCGTCGGCGGTCGTCGCATCACCACCACCCGAGCCGCGCGTGTCGCCGCCAGACTCGTCCCGCTTTTCGGCGCCACCCCCGGCCCGCCCGGTGCCGTCTCGCTGGGCGGCGGACGAGCCCGGCCCTTCCGAGTCCCCCCGCGTGGCGAGCCCGATCGCGAGCGCGGCGGCGGCCGCCAGCGCGACCGCCGCGAGCGCCGCGACCG
>WHSW01000092.1 GCA_009379895.1 Solirubrobacterales bacterium | reverse complement strand
GGCGAGCAGCGCCAGTCCGCCCTCCTCCTCGGTCAGCGCCAGCGCGTCCGCCGGCAGGGTCGCGCGCAGCCGCCGGCCCTCGCCCCGCCAGGCGAGGGCGGCGATCGACGCCGGCGGCTCCCAGCTCGCCTCGGCGGCCGCCCGGGCGACCGCCGCGGGCTCGGCACGGGGATCGAGCAGCAGCCGCGCGAGCCGGCGGCGCCGGCGCTCGGTCTCGCCAGCGGCCGCCGACTGGGCATCGGTGTAGCCCTCGACCGAGAGCGCCGAGATCTCGTCGATGTAGGCGAACACCGCCTCGGCCAACAGCGCCAGGGTACGCCGGTCGACCCCGGCCTCGATCGCGAGCGCGGCGATCCGCCGCCAGGACACGCGGGCACCGACGCGGTAGGCGGCGAGCAGCGCGTCGAGCGAGCGGTGCTCGCGGTGCTCCCCGCGCCCGAGCCCGCGGTAGACGCGCTCGGCGCTCGCCCGGTCGAGGTCGGGATCGGCGATCAGGTCCGCGAACTGGCTCAGGGCCTGCTCGACCCCGGCGCGGATCCCGGCGCCGAAGCGCTCGCTGAGCGGCCGGCTGTAGGCGGGGACGCCGGCGCGGATCGCGGCGATCACCTCCTCGCTGAGCGCGGGCACCTGCGGTCGCAGCAGGGCGCCGATCCGGGGTGGGATCTGAATCCAGGGCCTCTCCTGCGCGAGGATTTGCGCGTCGATAACAAAATCCTTGCAGATAGACGTGTGGTGACGCCGAAGAAGCGCGCGTTCATTGCACCTAGCCTCAAAATCATGCCGAGAATTCAGCGCTACGCCAACTTCGTCGCCGTCGTCCTCCCCTTCGCCGCCTTCATCGCCGCCCTCGTCCTGCTCTGGAACAGCGCGATCGGCTGGACCGACCTGGCGATCCTCGCCGGCATGTACCTGATCAGCGCGCTCGGGGTCACGGTCGGCTTCCATCGCATGCTCACCCACCGCGCCTTCCTGACCTACAAGCCGGTCGAGTACGCGTTCGCGATCGCCGGCTCGATGGCCGTCCAGGGGCCGGTGATCGACTGGGTCGCCGACCATCGCAAGCACCACGCCCACGCCGACGACGAGGGCGACCCCCACTCGCCGCACGTGGGCGGCGGCACCGGGTTGCGCGGGCTCTGGCACGCCCACGTCGGGTGGTTGTTCGAGACCAACGGCCAGGCGGATCGGCGCAAGTACGCGCCCGACCTGATGGAGGACCGCGGCATGCGCCTGCTCAACCGGGAGTTCCCCTGGCTCGTCGGCCTCTCGCTGCTGGTCCCGTTCGCCGCCGGATGGCTGCTCACCGGGACGCTGGTCGGCGGGCTGACCGGGCTGCTCTGGGGCGGGCTGGTGCGGATCTTCTTCGTCCACCACATCACCTGGAGCATCAACTCGATCTGCCACTTTCACGGCGTGCGCCGGTTCGCGACCGACGACCGCTCGACCAACGTCTGGTGGCTCTCGCTCGCCACCCTGGGCGAGTCCTGGCATCACAACCACCACGCCTTCCCGCGCTCGGCCTTCCACGGCCTGCGCCGCTGGGAGCTGGACCCCTCCGGCCTGGTGATCCGCGGCATGCGCCGCGTGGGCCTGGCCTGGAACGTGGTCGCGATCTCACCCGAGCGCCAGGACCAGCGCCTGGCGTAGTCGCGCCGGGTCCCTCGAGGCCCGGGTCTGAGCCGGGGCCGAATCCGGGCCGGAGCGCCGAATCCGGGCCGGCGCGCCGAACGGGCCGTGCCGGCCCCGGCATACAATCCGCCGGTGGCCACCTGGATCCTGACCGGCTCGCTGGAGAACCTCCGGGTCAACGTCGAGCGCGGGTTCGACGTGATCGGGCTCAAGGAGGGCCGGCGCAGGCAGGCGGCCGAGCTCGAGCCGGGCGACGAGATCGTCTTCTACGTCACCGGGGTCCAGGCCTTCGGCGGGATCGCGCGCGTGCGCTCGGAGATGTTCGAGGATCGCGCGCCGATCTGGCCTCAGGGCACCAAGAGGCGGCCCGAGCCCTATCCCTGGCGGGTCGAGGCCGAGCCCGTCACCGTGCTCGACGAGGATTCCTTCGTGCCGGCCGAGGAGCTCGCGGCCGAGCTCGACCACGTGCGCAAGTGGCCGTCCGAGCACTGGCATCTCGCCTTCCAGGGTCAGCTGCGCACTGTCGGCGAGGCCGACGCCGAGCTGCTGCGCGAGCGAATCGAGGCCTCGGCTCGGGCCGGCGCCGCCCACGGGTGATCCACGAGCTTCACTTCTCCGTCGAGGAGGCCAACGCGATGCTGTCGCGAGTCGAGCCGATGCTCCGCGGCCTGCGCGAGGCGCGCGACCGGCTCACCGACTCGGAGGCCCACGCGGCGCTCGCGGGCGCCGCGCCGGCCAACGGCGGCGGCGAGCCGGGGCGTGAGGTCGGCGAGGGCTTCCTCGAGGTCCGCCGGCTGCTCGCCGAGCTGCAGGAGCTCGGGATCGTCGTCCGCGACATCGACCGGGGGCTGATCGACTTCCCGGCGATCCTCGAGGGGCGCGAGGTCTATCTCTGCTGGCAGCTCGACGAGCCCGAGGTCGGCTTCTGGCACGACCTCGAGACCGGCTTCGGCGGGCGCCGGGCGCTCGACTGAGCGTCCTCGCGCGCCGCCGCCGTGCGAGGCGATGTTCGCTCCCCCGCCCGCAGCGGTGACGCCGGTTTTTTCGGAGGCCGATGTTTAGCCGTCGGGGCGTTTGGGAAATCGGCTCAGTGCTGGGTGGCATGTGCGCCGACCAACCCCCCAGTCGTGTGCGCAGCCGCCTAGCAGTCTTGATAGTCGACTGAGTTCGACGCGGAGTGAAGTGGAGAGACGGGGTGCCCGCTTGGGCGCCCCGTCTCGCTTTCCCGCTCGTGTGCCCCGGGGCACCCCGTTTCGCTGCGCGGGGGCCGGTCGCGGGCGCCGCGTGGGGGCTTCTTCGGCCGGGTGCCCACTCGCTTCCGGTTGGCCCACCCCCCGCTCATCTCGCGCCCGGATGGGCGACTTGTCGCCGGTAGGCGGCGACAACTCGCCCCGCCGCGAGGGATTCGCCTCTCCCGGCGAGACCGAGCGCGGGTCGCGATTCGCGCGTGCGGGTTCGGGCGCACGGAGTTGAGGCTCAGCGTGACGAGATGCGAGAGGCCTCCAACTAGAGGCCCAGCCCGGCGAGCAGCTCGCGGTCGTGGTCGTAGTCGAGCAGTTCGACCGCCGCGGCGGGGCCGAGCCAGCGCAGCTCGTCGACCTCGTCGTTGGGTTCGAATGCCCCCGACAGGGGGCGCATCAGCCACCATCGCACCCGCTTGCGGCGACCCTTGCGATCGCGGTAGGTCACCGGCTCGAGCTCCCGCGCGAGCTCGCAGCGAAAGCCCGTCTCCTCCTCGACCTCGCGCAGCGCCGCCGCGCTCCACCCCTCGCCCGCCGCCAGCTTGCCCTTCGGCAGCGACCAATCGTCGTAGCGCGGCCGGTGCACGACCGCGACCTCCGAGCCGCCGGCCCCGTCGCGGACCACCACGCCGCCCGCCGCCTCGATCGGCCTCGAGCGCCCGCCAAACGGGTTCCGGATCACTCAAGGCGCCTCAACGGCGGCGCGGCTCGGCTTCGCTTCGCTCCGCCTCACTCCGCCGACTCGGGGCGGACCGCGAACCCCTGCGCCCGGACCGCGGCCAGGATGCGCTCGCAGTGCTCGGCGCCGTCGGTCTGCAACACGAGCCGGATCCCGGTCTCGCGCACGTGCAGGTCCACGCCTTCGCGGAGGTGGACGACGTCGAGCACGTTCGCGCCCTGCCCGGCGACCGTCCCGACCAGGCCGGCGAGCGCCCCGGGCCGGTCCGGGATCACCGTTGAGAACGCCAGGCGGCGTCCGGCCGCGGTCTCGCCGAGGCGGATGCACTCGACCAGCCGCGCGGCGTCGACGTTGCCGCCCGAGAGCACCGCGCAGACCTCGCCCCCGGCGGGCGGCTCCAGCTTGCCGGCGAGCAGCGCCGCGACCGACGCGGCGCCCGCGCCCTCGACGACGAGCTTCGAGCGCTCGAGCAGGAGCACCATCGCCTGGGCGACGTCGTCGTCGGAGACGGTGACCACCTCGTCGACGAACTCGGAGACGAGCGGCAACGTCAGCTCGCCGGGGCGCTTGACCGCGATCCCGTCGCAGATCGTGTTCGCCGAGCGCGCCCCGATCGGCTGTCGGGCCGCGAGCGAGGGCGGATACGGCGCGCAGACGTCGGATTGGACCCCGATCACCCGCACCGCCGGCAGGCGATCCTTGATCGCGATCGCGGTCCCGGCCGCCAGCGCGCCGCCACCGACCGCGACCACGACCATCGACGTCCGCGGCGCCTGGGCGGCGATCTCGAGCCCGACCGTCCCCTGGCCCGCGAGCACGATCGGGTCGTCGAAGGCGTGGATCAGGGTGAGTCCCTCGCGCTCGGCCGCCTCGCGCGACGCGGCGGCGGCGTCGTCGAACGTTCCGGGGACCAGCCGCACCTGGCCGCCGTAGCCGCGAACCGCCTCGATCTTCGCGATCGGCGCGGCCTCGGGCATGTAGAGCACCGCCCGCGTGCGGTGCGCGCGAGCGGCGACCGCGACCCCCTGAGCGTGGTTGCCGGCGCTCGCCGCGACCACGCCGCCGGCGAGCTGATCGCGGCTCATCGCCGCGATCCGGTTCAGCGCGCCGCGGACCTTGAACGAGCCGGTCCGTTGCAGGTTCTCGGTCTTGAGCGTGACCGTGGCGCCGACCCGGCGCGAGACCTCCCCGGCGGCGACGATCGGCGTCTCGCGGACCGGCCCGCGGATCGTCTCCGCGGCGCGCTCGATCTCGGCGACGCCGACCGACCTGTTCGCGGTTGGGGCGCTCACTAAGTCCAGCGTAGAGCCCGCGCGCGCGAGGCCGCGCGCGGGCTATCAGCCGACCTTGCTGGTCCTCACGCTAGGCACTAGGCGGGCGCATCCGCATCTAGCCCCGCGGGGCCATCGATCGGCCGGGTCAGCGTCGCGCGGCGGTAGTCACGCCACTCGCGCCAGGAGATCTGCAGTGCGGCGGCGGCGGGGATCGCGAGGATCGCTCCCAGGATCCCGAACAGGCTCGCGCCGAAGAGCACCGAGACGATCACAACGAAGGGCTCGACCTGAACCGCGCGCTTCTGGATCTGGGGCTGGATCACGTAGTTCTCGATCTGCTGGTAGACGATCGCCCAGATCACCCAGATGATCAGCGCGGTCGGGAAGTTGACGAACAGGAGGACGACCGCGATCACCACCGCCGCGATCGTCGCGCCGATCACCGGGATCAGGTCGAAGAAGGCGACGATCAGGGCGAGCGGCCCGGCGAACGGGGCACCGAGGATCGTCAGCACGACGAAGGCCGTGACGCCTGCCAGCGTCGCCTGCACCAGCGCCCCGGCGAAGTAGTTGCCAACGGCGCTGCCCACGTCGCGCAGGGCGCGATCCACCCGCGAGGCGCGATCCGCGGGCAGCGAACCAACGAACATCTCCCTCCACCGCGGCCCACCGGCGACCATGAAGATGCTCAGGATCAGGATCGTGACCGCCGCGAAGATCGAGTTGACGACGCCGACGCCAATGTCCTGGAGCACGCCCGCCGCGTCGCCGATCCGGCTCGGCAGGTCGTCGGCCGCACTCTCGATCTCGCTCGTGAAATCGTACTTGTCGTTGAGGTCTTTGAGCGTCTGGTTGTCCTGGACGAAGTCGGTCACGTCCTGGGCGTACTGCGGGATGTTGTCGGCGAGGTCCTCGACCTGGCCGACCAGCGACGGGATCAGCAGCCAGCCGAGGATGACCGGGACCAGCAGCAGCCCCAGGTAGGCGAGGGCGATCGCCAGCCCGCGCCTCATGCGGCGCTGGAGCAGGTTCACAGGCCCGGACATGGCCACGGCGATGAAGGCCGCGATCACAATCCAGGAGAGCGGCCCACGAAGCAGGTAGATCACGTACAGCGTCAGCGCCACCGCGACCACGGTCAGCACGGTGCGAAGGGCAGCGCGCCCGAACGGGTCGCGCGGTGTCATGACCGCCATCACCGCGACTATTCGGCGGCGCAGCGCCCTTTCCTCGCTCCGTCGCTAGCGTGGCGTGCGATGGCGAAGGTGAGCGACGAGCTGCTCGAGATGCTCGGCGAGATCTCGGACCTCGGCCGCGCCCGGGAGCTGCTCGCCTGGGACGAGCACACGAAGATGCCGCCCCGCGGGGCAGCCGCGCGGGCCGAGCAGATCGCGACCCTGACCCGCCTCCGCCACCGGCGCCTGGCCTCCGACGAGCTCGGCCGGCTGCTCGACGCCGCCGAGGCGACGCTGGAGGGAGCCCGGCCCGACTCGTTCGCCGCGAGCCTCGTGCGCGTCAGCAAGCGCGACTGGGAGAAGGCGCGCCGGGTGCCCGCCGAGCTGCGGGCGGAGATCGCGCGGACCACGGCGCTCGCCGAGCACACTTGGGAGGCGGCCCGGGCGGAGTCGGACTTCGGCGCCTTCCTGCCCAGCCTCGAGCGAGTGATCGAGCTCAAGCGCCGCTACCTCGAGTGCTTCGAGTTCGACCATCCGTATGACCCGCTGCTCGACGACTTCGAGCCCGAGATGAAGACCGCCGAGCTCGGCCCGCTGCTCGCGCGGGTACGCGACGGCGTCGGTGAGCTGCTCGCCGAGATCGCCGCCGCCGGGACCGAGCTCGATGCCTCCCCGCTGTTCGGGAGCTTCCCGCCGGGCGAGCAGGAGGCGCTCGCCCAGGACGTCGCGGCCCGGTTGCCGCTCGAGCCCGACTCATGGCGGCTCGACTCGACGGTGCACCCGTTCGCGACCGGGATCGCGATCTCCGATCTGCGGATCACGACCCGCTTCGACCCCGGCTACGTGGGCACCGCGCTGTGGTCGGTGATCCACGAGGTCGGGCACGCGATGTACAACAACGGGATCGATCCCGAGCTCGCGCGGACGCCGCTCTGCCGCTCGACGTCGATGGGCTTCGACGAGTCGCAGAGCAGGCTGTGGGAGAACTGGGTCGGGCGCGGGCGGCCCTTCCTCGGCCACCTGCTGCCGCTGCTCGCCGAGCGCTTCCCGGAGCGCTTCGCCGGGCTCGAGGCCGAGGAGCTCTACCGCGCCGCCAACCGGGTAGGCGCGTCCCCGATCAGGGTCGAGGCCGACGAGGTGACCTACAACCTGCACATCGTGCTGCGCTTCGAGCTCGAGCTGGCGCTGTTCGAGGAACGGATCGCCCCGCGCGAGCTGCCCGAGGCGTGGCGCGAGCGAACCCGCGAGTACCTCGGCATCGAGGTGGCCGACGACGCCGCCGGGGTGCTCCAGGACGTGCACTGGGCCGCCGGCCTGTACGGATACTTCCCGACCTACTGCCTGGGCAACATGATCGCGGCCCAGGTCTGGGAGGGCGCCCGCGCCGAGCTCGCCGACCTCGACGACCAGCTCGCGCGCGGAGAGCTGGCGCCGCTGCGCGACCACCTGCGCGAGCGGATCTACCGCCACGGCGCCAAGCTCGCGCCGACCGAGCTGATCGAGGCCGTGACCGGCGGACCGCTGGACCCCGGTCCGCTGATCGCGGGGCTGCGCCGCAAGTACGGGGAGCTCTACGAGCTCGGATGAGAAGAGGGCGGCGCCTCGCGGCACCGCCCTCGAACGCGTCGCTGCGCTCGCTCGCTAGACCGTGCGGACGTTGATCGCGCGCGGCCCCTTGTCGCTCTCCTGCGACTCGAACTCGACCTTGGCGCCGTCGGCGAGGGCGCCACCGCCCTCGACCTGGCTCTGATGGACGAAGAGATCGCGCCCCGTGTCATCGGGGGTGATGAAGCCGAAACCCTTCTCGTGGTTGAACCATTTGACTGTGCCTGTCTGCAATGTCCCTCCAGGGAACTTCGAGTGCACCGCGGTACGAAGGAACCCTGGATAGGACGCCTGCGAACTGCTACGCACGGTTTGACGTGGCGCCAGAGTAGCTGAGCCGCGGGCGGCGCGCTGCATTGCGCCGGGCCCCGGTCGCACCCCGCCGCGCTTCCCGGGTCTCCCGCCTGCTCAGCTGCCGCCGATCGGCTCCGCCGCCGGCGCGGCGCCGAGCTCGACGTGGGCGCGGCTGTCGCGGCCGCGGATCAGCAGCAGCGTGGCGAACAGGCCGAGCAGCGCGATCCCCGAGCCGACCATGAACGCGTCCCCGTAGCCGTTGGTGAGGGTCGCGGCGTCCGGCGGCGCACCCGCGGACGCCGCCGCGTCGTTGATCTGCGTGAAGGCGACGGTCGAGAGGACCGCCAGGCCCAGTGCTCCGCCGACCTGCTGCGAGGTATTGATCAGCCCACTCGCGAGCCCGGCCTCGCGCTGGTCGACGCCGGAGACGGCTGCGATCGTCTGCGGGACGAACGCGAACCCGAGCCCGACCGCGGCGATCAGCGACGGCCCGAGGACGTCGGCGGCATAGCCGCCGCCAGGCGAGATCTGTCCGAACCACAGCAGCGCGATCGAGAGCAGGAGCATCCCGGCGGCGAGCACCGGCTTGAAGCCGACCTTGGTCACCAACTGCGACGCGATGCCCGCGGCGAGGATGATCCCAGCCGAGAGCGGCAGGTAGGAGAGCCCGGTCTCGATCGCGCTGTGCCCGAGCACCTCCTGCATGTACAGCGTGATGAAGAAGAACATCGCGAACAGCGAGGCCCCGGTCAGCACTCCGACCACGTTGGCGCCGGTCAGCGTGCGCAGGCGAAAGATCCGGAAGGGCACCAGCGGCGCGGCCGAGCGCAGCTCGACCGCGACGAAGGCGCCGAGCAGGGCGACCGCGGCGGCCAGCAGCCCGAGCGTCTGCCCGGAGCCCCAGCCGGCGTTCGGGGCCTCGACGAGCGCGTAGACCAAGACCGAGAGGCCGACCGTGACGCTGAACGCGCCCGCGAGATCGAACGAGCGGGTCTCGGACTCCGAGCGGGTCTCGGCGATCAGCCGCGGGGCCAAAAATGCGGCGGCGATCCCGATCGGCACGTTGACCCACAGCACCCACTCCCAACCGACGTACTCGGTCAGCACGCCGCCGAGCAGCACGCCGACCGCGCCACCGGACCCGGCCACGGCGCCCCAGGCGCCGAGCGCCTTGTTGCGCTCCGCGCCGTCGCGGAAGGTCGTGGTGACGATCGAGAGCGCCGCCGGGGAGAGGATCGCGGCGCCCAGGCCCTGCACGGCGCGCGCCGCGATCAGCGCGCCCTCGGACTCGGCGAAGCCACCCGCCAGCGAGGCGATGGCGAAGAGGATCAGTCCGGCCATGAACACGCGGCGGCGACCGAGCAGGTCGGCGAGCCGACCGCCGAGCAGTAGGAAGCCGCCGAAGGTGAGCACGTAGGCGTTCAGCACCCAGGAGAGGTCGTCCTGGGAGAAGTCGAGCGCGCCGCCGATGGTAGGCAGCGCGACGTTGACGATCGAGGCGTCGAGGATGACCATGAACTGCGCAACGCAAAGCAGCGCCAGGGCGATCCAGCGTCGGCGTTCGAACTCCTGCGCTTCGGTCATCTATCCGCTCCTCTAACCAGGTCGTGCCATAATCGGAAGCTGCATTCCGTTTCCGCTGGGAACGCTACGAAATCCTGGTTCCGCTTGCAGTACGGCTACCCGCACTCGACGAGAGGCCACCGATGAGCGACACGTCAGTTCCGATCGCGACGGAGATCGACGCGCCCACCGATCCGTGCCGGGGCCAGCGCGCCGACGCCCGCCGCAACCGCGAGCGGGTGCTGCTCGCGGCGCGCAAGCTGTTCGCCGCCCACGGCCTCGACGCCCAGATGGATCGGATCGCGCGCGACGCCGGGGTCGGGGTGGGCACGGTGTACCGCCACTTCCCAAACAAGGAGGATCTGCTCGAGGCGCTGATCGAGGACCGCTTCGAGCGGCTCGCCGCCCGCGGGCGCGAGGCGCTCGAGGTGGACGACCCGTGGCAGGGATTCTGCGAGTTCATGACCTTCGCGGCGCGGGTGATGGCCGAGGACCGGGCGCTCTCGGAGGCGATGAGCCAGTGGTCGAAGCGGATGCAGGAGGCCGCCGACGCCTCCGGCGTCAACGAGATCGCCGGCCGGCTCATCGCTCGCGCGCAGGAGTCCGGCGACCTGCGGGCCGAGATCGAGGTCAGCGACGTGCCGATGGTGATCTGCGGCCTCGGCCGCTCCGCGCACGTCGAGATCACCGGCATGCCGTTCAGCTGGCGGCGCTTCCTGGTCCTGATCCTCGACGGCATGCGCGCGCCGGGCGGCTCGCCCCTGCCGCCACTGCCCACCGGCTGACCCGCAGCGCGGTCGACGTCGAGCCGCTCGCGGCGCGCGGGCTCATCGCGACCGCTTGGGCTTCGAGCGAGCCGAGGCCGAGCCCGAGCGCGACCGCGAGCCGGACGAGCGCGCCTTGGTGCCGGACCCCGAACCGGACGAGCGCGACCCGGCCGACCGCGACGCGCCGGAGCGCGAGCGGGTGCCCGCCGGCCGCGACGCCCGCCGCTCGGAGGCCGGGACCTCCTCGGTGACGACGGCCTTGGTCAGCACCGGGATCTGGCCGGCGAGGAACTTCGCCATCCGCTCCTCGTCGCGGCGAATGTCACGGGCCAGCTTCGCGGTCTCCTTGTCGCCGAGCCGGCCGGCGAGCGTCTCGATCGCCGTGTAGGTGGCGATCTCCTCGTGCTCGTTGGAGTACTCGGTCTTCGCGTTCTTGAGCATCCTCTCGGCCGCGCCCGCGCCGCGGACCGCCTGCACCGGCCCCCTGGCGAGCGCCTTCGCCTTGCCCGCCGCCCTGCCGACAACCTTGTCGGCGAGCTGCGGGCTCCCTCCGCCGACCTTCTTGACCCGGCGCTCGAGCGCGCGGCCGTGCGCCTTGGTGTCCTTCAGGTGCTGCTGGAGTCGCTTCTTGTACGGCCTTCGGGTGGTGATCGCGATATGCGCCTCGAGCGTCGCCTCGAGCTCCTTCTCCTTCGCGTACGCCTCGCTCAGGTACTGGACCAGCTTCGTCTCTCGGATCGTCTCGGTCATCGTCTCGTCTCCCGGGTTGGCTTGAACGGAACCTCGTACCCGTGGAGCCGATCGGCAATCACGCCAGACTGAACCCGTGCTCGAAGCCGCCCTCTGGGGGCTCGTCGGTGGACTGGCGCTGCTGCTCGGCGCGGCGCTGGTCTTCATCCGTCCGCTCGAGGTCCGCACCAACGCCTACGTGATGGCATTCGGCGCGGGGGTCCTGATCAGCGCCGTCGCCTTCGACCTCACCGAGGAGGCGATCGAGCTCGGCGGCGGCGCGCCGGCGACGATCGGGCTCGCCGCGGGCGCGCTCACCTTCTTCGGCGGCGATTGGCTCCTGGACCGTCGGGGCGGCGGCGACCGCAAGCGCTCGGGCGGTCAGCAGTCAGAAGGCAACCCGGCGGCGATCGCGCTCGGCTCGCTGCTCGACGGGATCCCGGAGTCGGCGGCGATCGGCCTCACCCTGCTCGAGGGCGGCGGGGTCAGCCTCTCCTTCGTGGTCGCCGTCTTTCTCTCCAACCTGCCCGAGTCGGTCTCGGCGACGACCGGGTTGCTCAAGGCGGGACGGTCACGGCGCTGGATCGCCGCTCTCTGGCTCTCGGTCGCCGCCGCGGCGGCGGTCTCGGCGATGCTCGGTTACGAGCTGCTCGGCGGCGGCTCGAACGAGCTCGCCGCCGGGGTCAAGGGATTCGCCGGCGGCGCGATCCTCTGCATGCTCGCCGACACGATGATGCCCGAGGCGTTCGACGAGGCCGGGCGCAAGGTCGGGCTCGTGACCGTGCTCGGCTTCGCCCTCGCGGCGCTGCTCTCGACGGCCTGATCGACCGCCCGGCGCCGATTCGCGAAACCTGGTGGACGGTTAGCCCTTGCCGGAGGTCGCCTCCGCGGGCTCGTCGGTCGGCGGCTCCGCCGGCGGCTCGCCGCCGGCCGCCGGCCCGTCCTCGAGCGCGGGCTCGGAGTGCGCGGCACGCTCCTCGTAGGCCGCGCGCTCGGCCTGGTTGGGCCGGGCGAGGACCTGGTCGGCGCGCATGAACCGCGCGATCCCCTCGCGCGCCCTGCGCGGCAGCAGCTGCATCACCTTGTAGATCGCGATCGTCTCGCGGGGGACGAAGACGTCGAACCTCGGCCGCTCGAGCGCGTCGACGATCGCGTCGGCGACGTCCTCGGGCTCGACCTTCTTGACCCCGCGGGTCTCGACCAGGCCCGCCCCGAGCTCGGTGTTGACCACCGCCGGCATCACGCAGGAAACCTCGACCCCGGTGTCGCGCAACTCCGCTCGGACCGCCTCCGAGACGCCGACCACCGCATGCTTGGTGGCGCAGTACGTGGCGCCGCCGGGAAAGCCCGCCTTGCCGGCCTGCGAGGCCAGGTTGATGATGTGGCCGGACCCGCGGCGCTTCATGCCCGGCAGCGCGAGCTTCATCCCGAAGAGGACGCCGTGCAGGTTGATGTCGATCATCCGCCGGGCGGTCAGGTCGTCCTCCTCGAGGAAGTCGCCGATCGGCATGATCCCGGCGTTGTTGATCAGCACGTCGAGCGAGCCAAGGCGCTCGGTGACCTGATCGAGGAAGCCCTCGAAGGAGTCGCGCCGGGTGACATCGAGCTCGAGCGCCAGCGTCTCGCCCCCGAGCTCGGAGGCCGTCCGCTCGGCGAGCTCACGGTCGAGATCGCCGATCGCGACCCTCGCACCCTTGCGAACGAGCGCCGAGGCGGTCGCCTTGCCGATCCCGCGTGCTCCACCGGTGATCGCCACCACCCTGCCCTGAAGCGACCGCGCCTGCGCTGCCATCCACACCCTCCTGAGATCGATCGCCCGCGGTGCGGGCCCGGAGCCGGAGCCTACCGGCCGCGCGCCGGCCGCGGCCACCGTCGGCCGCGCCGTCAGCGCCTCCGGCGCCCGGGGGGAATACCTTTTGGACGTGTCCGCGACCGCGGCCTCGCGCCCACCGACGGGTTCGTCGAACCCGCTGCGCCGGGTGCTCGACGACATCGTCAGCGAGCGTGGCGCGCGCTGCCCGTTCCCCCCCGGGCCCGGCGACTTCGACTTCGCCCGCTCGCGGCGCATGGCGCGCGATCCGCTCGGGGTGCTGCTGCCCCTCTACGAGCGCCACGGGCCGATCTTCAGCGTCAGGCTGCTGCACGCGCGCAGCGTCTGGATGCTCGGGCCGGAGGCAAACCAGTTCGTCACGGTCACGCACCCGGAGCATTTCCACTGGCGCGAGGGCAGCTTCGGCGACCTGATCCCGCTGCTCGGCGACGGGCTGCTGACCATCGACGGCCCCTACCACGACCGCGCCCGACGGATCATGCTGCCCGCCTTTCATCGCGAGCGGATCGAGAGCTCGATCGGCGTCATGGCAACCGAGGCACGGCGAGCGATCGACGGCCTCGAGCCCGGCGCGCTGGTCGACGTCTACGCCTGGATGCGCAACCTGGCGATGCGGATCGCGATGCGCGCCCTGCTCGGGCTCGATCCCGACGACGGTGGCCACGGCGCCGCCGCCGCGGAGCACTTCGAGCGCGCGCTCTCCTACTACGGGATCGACTTTCACCTGCGCCTGCTGCGCGGGCCCGGATCGCCCTGGCGGCGGATGAACGCCTCGCGCGCCGAGCTCGACCGAATCGTCTACGGGGAGATCGAGCGGCGCCGTCGCGACCCCGACCCGGATCGCCTCGACGTCCTCAGCCTGCTGCTCGCCGCGCGCGACGAGGACGGCTCCAGCCTCTCCGATGAGGAGGTTCGCGACCAGGTGATGACCCTGATGTTCGCCGGCCACGACACCTCGACCTCGACCCTCTCCTTCCTCGTCTACGAGCTCGCGCGCAACCCGGGCGCGGCCGCCCGCCTGCACGCCGAGCAGGACGAGGTGCTCGCCGGCGCGACCCCGACCGCCGCCCAGCTCTTCGGTGCGCTGCCCTACCTCGACATGGTCGTCGACGAGACGTTGCGCCTCTACCCACCGGCCTGGGTGGGGCCGCGGCGCGCGGTGAGCGAGTTCGAGTTCGGTGGCTACCGGGTGCCCGCGGGCGCCTACGTCAACTACAGCTCGTGGGCGAGTCATCGCCTGCCCGAGGTCTTCGCAGATCCCGAGGCCTTCGTGCCCGAGCGCTTCGAGCCGGCGCGCAAGGCCGCGCTGCCGCGCGGCGCCTACGTCCCGTTCGGGGGCGGCTCGCGGATCTGCATCGGCAAGCGCTTCGGGCAGACCGAGGTCAAGCTGGTGGCGAGCATGCTGACCGGCCGCCTGCGCCTCGAGCTGCCCCCGGGCCGGACGATGACGGTCCGCCAGATGCCGACCCTGAGCCCCGCCGGCGGGCTCGAGATGCGCGTCCGCGAGCGCTGACCCGAGCGAGACCCGGGCCCGCGACGCGAGCGTGATACCTTAGATTTGTTGACTGACCCACTCGGCAATCGGAGAGGACGAATGCGACCAAGCGGTAGAGCGCGGGAGACCTCGACCCGTCGCCTGCTCACCCGGGTCCGGCGCGAGCTCGGCGGGCGCTCCACCGAACGGGGCGCCGCGGTTCGGCGCCATGAGTCCTCGGCCGCCGACCCGGCGGAGCCGAAGCGCCCGGCCGACCGCGCATACCGCGCGCGGTCCGAGCTCGAGCGCCGCGCCGGGCATCCGCGGCCCGCAGGAGGGCGACGGTGAGCGTCACCGACGAGCTGCTCGCAAACGCCGCGGCCCATGCCGCGCGCTTCGATCACGCCGGCCTGCCGATGCCACCGGGGCGCAAGGTCGCCGTCCTGGCCTGCATGGACGCGCGGCTGAACCCCTACGCGATCCTCGGGCTCAGCGAGGGCGACGCACACGTGATCCGCAACGCCGGCGGGGTCGTCACCGATGACGCACTGCGCTCGCTGGCGATCTCGCAGAACCTGCTCGGGACCGAGGAGATCGTCCTCATCCACCACACCGACTGCGGGATGCTCACCTTCACCGACGAGGAGCTCGCCGAGCGGCTCGAGGCCGAGACCGGCGAGCGTCCCGAATGGAGCGGCCGAGCCT
>WHSW01000091.1 GCA_009379895.1 Solirubrobacterales bacterium | reverse complement strand
AGAGATGGATGCACCGGTGGCGACAGCCCAGGTCCCGGTAGAGAAGAACGGAGAGCGCGGGCGGGCCGTCGATGCCGCCATCCTCCAGATCGAGAAGCAGTTCGGCCGCGGGTCGATCATGCGCCTCGGCGATCGCGCCGCCGCAGCCCGCGACCTCGAAGGACGGCGCACGCCCGAGGGCGCTCAGGGGCGCGACCAGGTAGCGGCGCCCCGACGACGCGGTTCGAAGCGCCTTCGGCAGCGCCGGACGGGCGGCGGCCGTGACCCAGAACACCGCTCCGGCGCGAAAGGCGCGCGAGAGCGACGGCTGCGCGGCGCTCGCCTCGACCACCGCGAGCCGGGCGTGGACGTGTGGCCAGGTTCGCATCTCGGGCTCGATCTCGGTCGGCCGCCGGTCGCCGGGCAAGAGCAGGGCGCAGCCGCCGGCACTGCCCAGGTGAACGCACAGCGAGGCCGCCGCCCTGACCGCTGCGTCGAGCGCCTCGTCGCCGGCCGGGCGGGTGGCGTCGAGCACGATCAGGGGCGCGCTGTCGGCGCCGGCGATCAGCCGCCGCTCGACCAGCTCGCCGGTGCGCGCCACGGCCGGCCAGTGGATGCGCGACGCGGGGCTCCCCTCGCGATAGGCGCGCAGCCCGTCGACCTCGAGCTCGATCGCGCGCGCGTCGAGCCGGCTCGCGACGGCTCCGTCCTCGATCCCGGCGTGGGCGCTGGTCCGCGCGCCCCCGCCCCGCCGGCCGGTCGCCCGCACGGGCTCGATCCGGGGCAGGACCAGGACCTCGCCGGGGTCGGCGCTCTCGACCCAGCGCACCCGCAGGCCGAGCGGGTCGCGGACCTCGAGGCGCGCCGGTCGCAGCCGCAGGCGGCCTCGACCGCGCAGCGGGACGTCCGCCGCATGACGGCCGCGCCACCGTGGCCCGACCGCGACCGGGCTCTCGAGCACCGGGTCCGTGAGCCGGCCGCCGGGCGGCGGCACGCGTCCGCCGGAGGCCACCAGGCGCACCGGGTAGGGCTCGTCCTCGACGATCCGCGCCGGGCCCTGTTCGCGGCGCAGCCGCGAGGGCGTCGCGAGCTCGACCCAGGCGAAGGCGACCAGGGCCAGGCCGAGCAGCCCGGCGCCGGGGACGAGCAGCGACGGGGAGTCGAAGCCGGCGCCGCAGAGCAGCAGCGCGCCGCCGATGCCGGCGGCGGTCAGGGCGCCGGCCATCGAACTAGAAGGCCGGGACGCGCGCCAGCGCTTCCTCGATCACCGAGCGGGCGTCGTCGGCATCGGTGTCCGGGGCGAGCAGCAGGCGGTGGGAGAGGACGGGGACGGCGAGCTCCTGCACGTCGTCGGGAAGCACGTGGTCGCGGCCGTCGAGCGCCGCCAGCGCCTTGGCGGCCCGAAACAGCATCAGCACGGCCCGCGGGCTGGCGCCGAGCTCGACCCGGCGGTCGGCGCGCGTGCCCTCGCCGAGGGCGACCACGTAGCGGCGCAGGGCGTCGGAGCCGTGGACGCCGGCGACCGCGGCCTGCGCGGCCCGGACCGTGGCGATGTCGGTAACCGGGCGCAAGTCGAGCACGACGTCGTGGCGAGCGTGGTCGGAGAGCATCTGCGCCTCCTGCTCGGCGCTCGGATAGCCGAGCGAGACCCGGACCGTGAACCGGTCCAGCTGCGCCTCTGGCAGCGGGTAGGTGCCCTCGTACTCGGCCGGGTTCTGGGTCGCGATGACGACGAACGGCCGCGCCAGCTCATGCTGGTGGCCGTCGACCGTCACGTGGCGCTCCTGCATGCACTCGAGCAGCCCGGACTGCGTCTTCGGCGAGGTCCGATTGATCTCGTCGACGAGAACGACGTTCGCGAACACCGGGCCGGGATGGAACTCGAACCGCGCCTCGCGCTGGTTGAACACGTTGGTGCCGACGATGTCGGCGGGAAGCAGGTCGGCGGTGCACTGCACCCGGGCGTACTCGGCGTCCAGCGAGCGCGCCAGGGCGCGCGCGAGCGCCGTCTTGCCAACGCCGGGATAGTCCTCGATCAGCACGTGGCCCTCGGCGAACAGGGCGATGAGCAGGTCCCGAACGACCCGATCGTCGACCTTGACCGCCCGCTGGACGTTTTCTCGCAGCCGGGCGCCGACGGCCGCGACGGCGGTCGGGTCGAGCTCGGGCACGGTCGCCACCGGTCCATGGTACGGGTCGCCCAACTCCGGGCGCGCGGAGGGCGCATCCGAGGTGAGAGATTGGGAGCCGGCGGGCTAGCCGTGGCGTCTGCCGGGGTTACGCCACGGCGCCGGCTCCCTGGTGCGCCCCGGTCGCGCGACCCGTGGCGGCAGGCCAACCCGAGCCGACGGCGATCCGCCGCGCCTCGCAAGGTAGAGGGGCGATCGGATGACTCGGGGAGCGCGCTCGGTGGGGGTGCCGGTGGGGGGTGCCGTACGCCCAAGCAGAAATGCAGTCCGGGGGTGACTCTCTCTGCCTGCCCCGCGCGTAGCCTTCGCGCGAACAAAGCTTTGGGAGTCACCTGCGAGAGGTCCGGCCGCTTGGCTTTCGCCGCCGTGGTCTCTCTCCCGAACCGCGTCTGCGACCCTAGTCGGAGGGGTGCGCGAGCGCAAGGCCGTCCCCGCGACCATCCCCGCTAATTGCGGAGAAATCGGCTCAGCGGCGCGGCGCCCCGGGCTCCTTGCCGGCGAGCTCGCGCAGGTTTCGCAGGGCCCTGCCGCCGAGCAGGGCGATCATCACCCCCGCGATCGCGAGCCCGATCACGTCGAAGAGGGTCAGCCGCAGGTCCGCGATCACGAAGTCGAGCCCCGCCCCGAGGGCGACCGCCGTGTTGAGCGCGATCAGGATCAGCCGCACCTCGGTCGGCCCGATCAGCCCGTAGCCGATCGAGAAGCGACCGAAGGCGTAGCTCTCGAGGTAGACGTTGATCGAGAGGATCAGGTAGGCGATCACGATCAGGGTCCCGATCGAGAGCAGCATCAGCGGCGACAGCCCGAGCCCGATCCCGATCGCGGCGGTCGCGATCGCGTCGACGAGGTGGTCGAGGTAGAAGCCGTAGGTCGGTCGCTCGGTCCGGCGCACCCGGGCCAGGGTCCCGTCGAGCGAGTCGCCCAGCCACTGGACGACGAGCAGGGCGCTGGCGACCCAGAGCCAGGCGAGCGCGTCGTTGGAGAGCTGGTAGGCGACCGCGATCCCGATCGCCGCGATCACGCCGAGCACGGTCAGGTCGTCGGGCAGGACCCAGCGCGGCAGACGCGCGGCGATCCAGCGCAGCAGGCGGCGCTCGGGCACCGCGAGCAGGAAGCTCGGCTCGCGGGTCGCCTCGACCGAGCTGGTCAGCCCTTCCTCGCTCATCGGGTCCCTTACCCGGACCGGCCCCCGGGGTTTCGCGGGCGCCGGGATGCGAACCGGGCGGCGGGCCCGTCTACCATCACCGATCGATATGCGCGTCGACGAGCTGCTCGCCAGCCAGAGGCCGGTCTTCTCGGTCGAGTTCTACCCCCCGAAGACCGAGGCGGGGGTCGCCAACCTGTTCGAGACGGTCGCGGCGCTGGGGCCGCTCGAGCCCGACTACGTCTCGGTCACCTACGGCGCCGGTGGGGCGACGCGCGACGGCACGGTGGAGATCGCCGAGCGGATCAAGCGCGAGCATGGCCTCGAGGTGATGGCGCACCTGAGCTGCGTCGGCGAGACCCGCGACGGCCTGACCGCGATCCTCGATCGCTTCCGGGGCATCGGGATCGAGAACGTCCTGGCGCTGCGCGGCGACCCACCACGCGGCGAGACCGACTTCAGCGCGCCGGAGGACGGCCTCGCAAGCGCCGCGGAGCTGACCGGGTTCATCACCGACTCCTACGGGTTCGCGATCGGCGGAGCCTGCTTTCCGGAGGTCCACCCCGAGGCCGAGAGCCCCGAGGCCGACCTCGACTACCTGAAGACGAAGGTCGACGCGGGGGCCAGGTTCCTGATCACCCAGCTCTTCTTCGACAACCGCGCCTACTTCGACTTCGTCGCCGCGGCCCGTGAGCGCGGCATCGACGTGCCGATCATCCCCGGGGTGATCCCGATCGCGAGCTTCGGCCAGGTGGCACGGATCTGCGATCTCTGCGACGCCAGCATCCCGGCCGAGCTCGAACGCTCGATGGAGTCGCTGGGCGGCGACGAGGAGGCCGAGGCGCTGCTCGGCGTCGCCTTCGCCGCCCGCCAGTGCGAGGAGCTGCTCGCCGCGGGGGCGCCCGGCATCCACTTCTACGCGCTCAACCGCGCGCCCGGCACCCGGGCGGTGCTCGCCGCGCTGCGCACCTCTCGGCCCTGGGAGCGGGTGGGCGCACCCGCCCCCGAGCACGTCGCCGCGCCCGCCGCGGGACCGGGGCCGGGCGGCTGATGGCCGGCGTCGCCGGATCGTTCAGATACAACGGCCAGCGGATCGCCTACGTCGACTACGGCGAGGGCGATCGGGTCCTGGTGCTCGTGCACGGCCTGCTCATGAACCGGCACATGTACGACCAGCTCGCCCCCGAGATGGTCGCCCGCGGGCTGCGGGTGGTCACCGTCGACCTGCTCGGCCACGGCGCCTCCGACAAGCCCCACGACATGCGCGCCTACGGAATGACCACGTTCGCCGACCAGCTCGCCGCCCTGATCGACCACCTCGAGCTCGACCGGCCGGTCGTCGGCGGCACCTCGCTGGGCGCCAACGTCGCGCTCGAGATGGCCTGCCGCCACCCGCGCGCCGCCCGCGGGCTGTTCATCGAGATGCCGGTGCTCGACAACGCGCTGGTCGCCGCCGGGCTGATCTTCCTCCCGATCCTGATCTCGCTGCGGGTCGGCAAGCCCGTGCTGCGCGGGGTCGCGGCGCTGACCAACCGGGTTCCGCGCTCGAACTTCCTGCTCGACATCCTGCTCGACTGGACCCGGCGCCCACCCGAGGCCTCGGAGGCGGTGCTGCAGGGGATCCTCTTCGGCCGCACCGCACCGCCGCGCGAGGAGCGCGAGCTGATCGGGCTGCCGGCGCTCGTGATCGGCCACCCCGCCGACCCCCTGCACCCGTTCAGCGACTCCGACATGCTGGTCTCCGAGATGCCAGCGGCGCGCATCCTCAACGCCGAGTCGATCTTCGAGTGGCGGGTCAACCCGGGGCGACTCGACGGCGAGCTGGCCGAGTTCGTCGCCGAGGTCTACGCGCCCGCGCCGGCCGCCAACGGGGCGGGCGCGCTCACCTAGTGCCCCTCCGGGAGCTCCACTGGCCCCGCGCCGGGGCGCGGCTCCTTCAGGTGTGCTGAAGCTTCTCCGCTACTCTGCGCGGCCGGATGGCGAGCAAGGAAGAGCGCGAGCGCCGGCGCCAGGAGCGGATCGCGGCCGAGAAGCGCGAGGCCTCGGCCGAGCGCCGCCGGCTGATGATCGGCTACGTGGTCGCCGGCGGCCTAGGCCTGGCGGTGATCGTCGGGTTGGTGATCGTGCTCGGGGGCAGCGGCGGCGACGAGACCGAGCAGGTCGGTGGCGAGGATATCCCCGACGCGGCGCACATCCAGGTTCAGAGCGGTTTCGTCCACGACACCAAGCCCGACGGGCGCGAGGGAACCCCGCCGCCGCCGATCGAGCAGGGCGACCTCAAGGCCGCCGCCAGCGAGGCGGGGTGCGAGCTGAAGCTCGACCTTCCGGATGAGGGGAACACCCACATCACCAAGGAGAATCAGGTGCCGGACTACAAGACCAACCCGCCCACGTCGGGTGATCACAATCCGCAGCAGCTCGCCGACGGCGCCTACAGCGAGATGCCGGAGCCCTGGTACTTCGTGCACTCGATGGAGCACGGCAGGATCGAGATCCAGTACTCGCCCGACCTGCCGGAGGAGGACCAGCTGGCGCTCAAGGGCGTCTTCGACGAGGACCCCGCCGGGATGCTCCTGTTCCCGAACCCCGACATGCCCTACGACGTCGCGACCACTACCTGGACCCAGCTGATGGGCTGCGAGAGCTACGAGGGGCGGGCGACGCTGGACGCGATCCGCGACTTCCGCGACACCTATCGCGGCCGTGGCCCCGAGCCGGTTCCGATCCAGCTCTCCGGCTGAGGCCAACGAAACTCCTGCAAATCTGCCAGTCTGGCGAGGCTGGCCGCAGCTAAGGCGACCGGCACGTGTTGCGAGCCCTGAGCGTGCGATTGAGATTGCGATACCTGCTGGCCGCGGCGGTGGCCGTGGGCGGCGCCTACGTCGCCGGCCCCGCGCTGTCGTCGCAGCGCTACCTGCCCGGCGGGGTCGACTTCGAGCAGGTGCTGCCGGCGGTCGCGCCCGCGGGCGGTCCCCGGCTTGCGCACCGTAGCCTGAGGGCCCGCGACGGCACTGGTCGGGTCAGCTACCGCTCGCCGGTGATCGCGGCGCCCGAGCGCTTTGACCTAGCGGGGCTCGCGGGCGAGATGCGCCCGACCGAGCTCCGCGCTCGCGACGAGGGCGGCGAGTGGAGCGACTGGATCGAGACCGCCAACGGCGACCCCGTCTACTTCGGCGGCGCCGACGAGCTTCAGCTCCGCACCCGAGGCTGGCGCCTGTCGGGGACCGTGCATTACGTCAACGTCTCGGGGACGACGAGCGAGGTCGGCGGGCTGCTGACCGGCGCCCGCCGGGCGATCAACTCGGCCTTCATCGCGACCTCGAACCTGATCACGCCGGAGGCGCAGGCGGTGCCGACGCGCCCCGCGATCGTCGGCCGCGGCGCCTGGGGCGCGAAGCTGCGGCGCGGCGGTTGCGCGCCGCGCGAGCGACCCGACTACGGCACCGTCAAGGCGGCCGTGGTCCACCACACCGTGACCGCGAACGATTACACCCCGGCCGAGGCCCCCTCGATCGTGCTCGGCATCTGTCACTTTCACCGCAACGGCAACGCCTGGAACGATATCGGCTACAACGCGCTCGTCGACCGCTTCGGGACGATCTACGCCGGCCGCGCCGGCGGGCTGCGCAAGGCTGTGATCGGCGCCCACGCCCAGGGCTTCAACTCAGAGACGACCGGGGTCGCGTCGATCGGCGCCCACACGACCCTGCCGATCACCCCGGCGGCGCGGGTCGGGATCGTCAACTACCTGGCCTGGAAGCTGGCCGCGCATCGAGTCCGGGTCAGGGGCAGGACCACCCTGACCTCGGCGGGCGGCGAGGCGAGTCGTTATCCCGCCGGGCGACGGGTGCGCGAGAAGCGGGTCATCGGCCATCGCGATGTCGGCCTCACCGAGTGCCCCGGAGATGCCCTGGAGCTGAAGCTGGCGAAGATCCGCCGCCAGGTCAGGGCGGTGATCGGCGGCGGCGAGCCGCCCACCGTCCCTCCCGTGACACCGCCCGCTCCCACGGCGCCGCCGGATCCCAGCGCGCCGGTCGACCCCGGCGCGCCGCCCGACGGCGGGGTCAACCCGAGATAGCCGGGGCACGGTAGGCGGGGAAGAAGTCGCCGGCCCCTCGGGCCGCGGCGTCGGGGGCGGCTGCCGCGTCGGGGGCGGCCGTGACGGCGGTGAGGCGAGCGTACGCGTCGGGGTCGCAGACCACCCGGTGGACCCTGAACGCGGCGCGCGAGTTGGCGAAGCCGCGCTTGAAGCGCTCGAGGCCGTCGCCGGGCGCGATGCCGCCCCCGAGGTTGAGCGGCAGGGTGAGCTGATCGGCGAGGTCGAGCATCGCGGCGACCACGTTCTTGAACGGCGAGGCGTCGCGGGCCGAGTCGGCGGTCGCGCCGAGGAAGTAGTGCAGGTGGCCGTCGCCGGCCGCGGCGATCGCGCCGGCGCCGGCCACGCCCGCGCGCCGCGCGAGCAGCAGCCAGCTGCGCTCGAAGCGCAGCGCCGCGTCGAGATACGCGCGCTCGAAGAAGTAGCGCTCGGCGGCCCCGGTGCGGGTCATCGTCTCGGCGTAGGCGCGGGCGAACGCGTCGCGGGCGGCCGCGGGCGCGGCGGGGCCGGCGACGACCTCGACCGTCCAGCCGGCGCGCTGGTTGGCGCGGATCTGCTCGGCGAGCCGCGGCCGGACCCGGCGCGGCAGGGCGGGGTCGTGGACGAGCACGCGCGAGCGCTCCTCGGGCCGCGCGAGCCAAGGTTCGCCCGCCAGGCGCTCGCGCGCGAAAACGCTGACCGGCGGGCCGGTGCCCCAATCGACCTCGTCGGGCGCGGGCGCGGCGCGTCACCGCGCACCAGCGCGCCGGGATAGCCGTAGGGCGAGATCGCGTCGAGTCGGTCCGAGCCGGCGATCTCTCGCACGATCACCGGCAGCATCGCCTCGCGGTCGGGCGAGCTGACGCGCAGGGTGTGAGTCACCCCCTCGGCCGCGAGGAAGGTCGCCGAGCGAAAGAACTCGTTACTGCGCGCCGCGGCGCCCCGATCGGCGATCAGCTCGGCGCGGGCGGCAAATCCGGTGGACGCGGAAGTCACTGGCCCTTCGCGGAGCCGCGAGCACGCATTACCACCGCCCGGTGAAGTCCTCTTCGAGCAGGCCCCAGACCTGGTTGTCGATGCGCTCGTCGCCGCGGCGGATCGCCGCCCGCATGACGCCCTCGCGACGAAAGCCCAGGAAGGTGACCACCTTCTGCGCGGCCTCGTTGGTCGCCGGAATCTCGGCGTGGATGCGGTGGGCGCCGTGGTCGTCGAAGGCGTGGATGCAGGCCTGGCGCTCGGCCTCGCGAGCGACCCCCCTGCCCCAGGCCTCCGGGTCGCCGACCAGCACCGCGAGCTCGGGGCCGAGCTGGCGGTCGAGCCCGAACAGGGCGACGAAGCCGACCGCGTCGTCGGAGTCGTCGATCGTGATCGCCCACCTGCGATCGGTGGCGGTGTCGATCGCCCGCTCGACCCAGGCGCGGGCGTCCTCGAGGCCGAACGAGGCGCGGCTGCCGACCAGGTCGGCGGTCACCCGCGCGTCGTTGAACCAGGTGCGAACCGCCTCGGCGTCGCCGGGGCGAAAGTCGCGCAGGGTCACCGTTGCCCGCTCGCCGGCCATCGCGGCGCAAGTTAGTACACGAACGCTGAGGGATTCGGTACCCCGTGCGCGACTCGCGACAAACCCTTCAGCGATCCGAGCGCCGGAGCGGCGATCACCCGTAGAGGCCGTGACCGGTGGCCAGCAGCCGCGCGGTGCGGGCGAGGATCCGCAGATCGAGCGACGGCGAGCGGTGGTCGACGTACCAGACGTCGAGCTCGATGCGCTCCGCCCACGGGATCCCGGCCCGGCCGTTGACCTGCGCCCAGCCGGTGACGCCGGGCTTGACCTCGAGCCGGCGCAGCTGCCGCGGCGTGTAGTCGGCGACCTGCGCCCCAAGCGTCGGCCGGGGCCCGACGATCGCCATCTCGCCGCGCACGACGTTGATCAGGTTGGGCAGCTCGTCGAGCGAGAGGCGGCGCAGCCAGTCCCCGACCCGGGTCACCCGCGGATCGCCGGCGAGCACCGGGGTGCCGACGCCGACCGGGTCGTTGCCCGCGTGCATCGTGCGCAGCTTGAGCAGCTCGAACTCCTCGCCCCCGCGGCCAACCCGGCGCGCGCGATAGATCACCGGTCCGCGCGAGTCGAGCCTGATCGCCGCCGCGGCGATCGCCAGCGCCGGGGCCGTGATCACCAGCGCAGCGCCGGCGATCAGCACGTCGAGGGCGCGCGGCAGGCCGGGGCGAGGCTGCGCGCTCACCGCGTCCCCGCCGCCTTCTCCCACGCGCCCGGCGTGCCGAGCCGGATCCGGTCCCAGAGCCCGGCCGCGATCGAGGCGGTGACGAGCACGTAGTAGCGCGCCAGGAGCAGCGGGCGCAGCGGCAGCGCAGGGGCCAGCGCCGCCGCCGCCAGCAGCCCGAGCTGGGCGGCGAGCGTGACGACGTAGAGCGCGCCCTCGCCGAGCAGGAAGAGATTCGCGAGCAGCGCGATCACGTGCAGGGCCGGGGACAGGTAGCGGACCAGCCGGTGCGAGGCGATCTGGAACGCGTACAGCGGCCGGTAGCCCCGCGGAGAGAGCATCCCGTCGCGCACCACCTCGTCGAACAGCCCGCGCATCATGCGCCGCTTGCGCGCGAACTCGCCCTCGACCGTGGGCACCAGCTTCTCCTCGGCGAGCGCCAGCGGCGCGTAGACCGCGCGCCAGCCCCGCTTGCTGAGCATGAACGGGAACGAGAGGTCGTGGCTGGAGGCGGGCCCGAGCGCGATGTAGGCCTCGCGGCGAACCGCGTAGATGGCACCGTTGCCTCCGGTGACGCCGCCCAGGCGCGACTCGAGGCCGCGGACGGCGAGCTCGTAGCGCCAGTAGACCCCCTCCTGGTTGGTCCCGCCCGCGTCGATGAAGCGCACCCGCCCGCAGGCATAGCCGACCCGCTCATCGCCGAGCGCGGCGACCAGCTCGCGCAGCGCGCCCACGTCCCAGGTCGCGTTGGCGTCGCTGAACGCGAGCACCGTCCCGCTCGCGCGCTCGGCAGCGGCGTTCTGGGCGCCGACCTTGCCGGCCCGCTCGAGGTCGAGCACCAGGTCCGCGCCCGCGGCGCGCGCGAGCTCCGCCGTGCGGTCGGCCGAGCCGTCGGAGGCGACGATCAGCTCGAGCCGCTCGCGCGGGTAGTCGAGCGCGAGCGCGTTGGCGACCTTCGCCTCGATCACCTCCTGCTCGTCGTGGGCGGCGACGATCAGGGAGACCGACGGCGCCTCCGCGGGCGCCGGCGCGGCGGGCGGGTGCCCCCGCAGGCGCGTGAGCGCGGCCAGCGCCAACGGATAGCCGAGGTGGGTGTAGACGAGCAGCCCGACGGCGGCCCAGAAGACGACCGCGACGACCGTCATCGCCGCGATCCCCCGCCGAGCACCGCGTCATAGACGGCGACCGTGCGCTCGGCGACCGAGTCCCACGAGTGGGGGCCGGACGCCGCCGCCCGCGCGGCGGCGGCGAGCGCCCGGCGAGCGCCGGGCTCGGCGAGCAGCTCCGCGAGGGCGGCCGCGAGCGCCGCGGGATCGGCGGCCGGGACCAGGCGCAGGGCACCCTCGCGCTCGCCGATCTCGGCGAGGCCGCCGACGGCGCTGGCGACGATCGGTTTGCCGAAGGCGAGTGCCGTGTAGAGCACGCCGGACTGCTCGACGGCCCGGTACGGAAGCGCGACCAGATCGGCGCGGCGGAAGTAGGCGGGGATCTCGGGGTCGGTGATGAACCGTGGCACGAAGCGGACCGGCGACCGGCAGCGATCCGCGAGCTCGCGAAGCGGCGCCAGCGACATCCGCGGCATGCCCACCACCCACAGCTCCGCGCCCTCGAGCTCGCGAAACGCCTCGAGCAGGATGTCGACGCCCTTGTACGGGCGGACCAGGCCGAAGCAGAGGATGACGGGGCCCTCGACGGCGGCGAGCTCGTCGGGCAGCGGCCGTTCGTCGCGCTGGCGCGTGAGGTGATCGAAGGACCCGTGCGGGACGCGGTGCACGCGCCGCGGGTCGGCGCCGACTTCACGCAGCCGCCGCGCACCCTCGTCGGTGTGGGTGATCACGGCGTCCATCCGCCGCAGCAGAGAGCGCAGGCGGGCCCGCTCTCGCTCCCGGGACGGCGGCGGATCGTGCACGGTGAGCACCCGCGGGCGCGGGGGCAGGACGAAGCGGTCGAGAGTCGGGACGGAGAGCCACTGCAGGTGGACCAGGTCGGCCCCGGCCGCGTGCGAGCGCAGGCGCAGCATGCCCGGCAGGTGCTCGGCGAAGCGCAACGGACGCCTGGCGGCCGAGCCGGCGGCCAGCCGCGCCGCCCGCGGGTAGAAGAGCTCGCTCACGCGGTAGCCGTCCGCCGGCGTCACCGGCCCGTACGGAAAACGCGTCGTGACCAGCTCGACCTCGACCCCGGCGCGCGCGAGTGCGGCGCACAGCGCGCGGTCATAGGGCGGCGTGTAGGCCGGCGGATCGACGATCTGGACGCGCAGCTCCATCCTGTCTAATGACAGCAGGCGCGCCCTCGACGTGGGTCGGGCGCCGTCGACCCGGGGCGGAGCGGCCGGCGCGAGGACGAGCGGGACTTGGCCGCGGCCGTGCAAGCCGCTGACCAGCCGTCGCCGAGCGAGCGCGGCGCCGGGATCCGGGGGGTAACTTCGGCACGCGGAGACAACCGAAGGAGGATCAGGGGAATGACAAGGTTCAAGCAGCGACCCTCACCGGCGCTGATCGTCAGTTGCGTGGCGCTCTTCGTCGCGCTCTCGGGGTCGGCGTACGCGGTCTCGAAGGTGCAGACGCAGGACATCGCGCGCCAGGCGGTGACGTCGTCGAAGATCGACGGCAAGGCCGTCAAGGGCGGCAAGATCGCCGGCGGCTCGGTCAAGGGCGGCAAGATCCAGGCCGGCGCGGTCAAGGCCGGGAAGATCGATGCCGGCGCCGTCTCGACGGAGGAGATCGCCGGGACGACCCGGGGCGTCGCCCTGGCCGGCGCGACCGTCGACCCGACCGGCGTCGTGACGCAGTGGTTCAACCGCTTCGGCGGGGCGCCCACGGTCGCGAACACGGCGGCGGGCCGCTATACGGTCACCGTCCCCGGACTGGCGGGATCGTTCACCGGCAAGCTGATCGCCTCGGCGACGCTCGCCAGCGGGCCCGGGGGCGAGATCGCCGCCGCGGTGGACGCCGGCGGGAACCCCGGAGTGTTCACCTGGAACAGCGCCGGGACCCTGACCAACCGGACGTTCCAGATCGTCATCTACGAGGGATCGAACGTGGGCTGACCGGCCGCGGATCGGCCACGACGCTCGAGGACGGCCGCGCCGGGCTTCCGGCGCGGCCGTTTCTCGTCTGCTCGCCCGCGCAGGACCGGCCGCCGGGCCCACCCGGCGGACCTCGGCACTACCACTAGCTTGTCCGCGTGGACCTCAGCTACTGCGTCGTCAACACCAACGGGCGCGGCTACCTGCGCGGTTGCCTGAACGCGATTCGAGCCGGCACGCCGGCGGGCCTCGACACCGAGCTGCTCGTCCTCGACAACTCCTCGGAGGACGGCTCGGTCGAGGAGATCGAGGCGTGGAACGCGGGCGCCGACGGGGTCGGCGCCGCCCTACGCCTATTCGCGCTCGAGCGCCGCGAGGGCAAGGCCACCTGCGACAGCCTGCTCCTGCGCGAGGCGAGCGGCGAGCTCTGCCTGCTGCTCAACGAGGACACCGAGCTGCGCGCCGGAGCGGTCGAGGCGCTCGTCGCGGCGCTGCGCGGCGAGCCGGAGGCCGTCGCGGCCGGTGCCAACCTGCTCGACCCCGACGGCGTCCCCCAGCCCTCGGCCTGGCGCCTGCCCGGCCTCGCCACCTCGCTCGCCGGGGCGCTCTTCATGCACCGCCTGCTGGTCACCGAGAGCCGCGGACGGCGGATCCGCGAGGTCGGCTGGGTGCAGTCCGCGGCGATGCTGGTCCGCCGGCAAGCGGTGGCCGCGGTCGGCTATCTCGATCCGGAGTTCTTCGTCTACTCCGACGAGACCGATCTCTGCAAGCGTCTGCACGACGCCGGCGGGCGGATCCTCTGGGTGCCGGCCGCGCATGCGATTCACCACGAGCAGCTCGCGACCGACCGCGCCGCGGGCGCCGCGCGGGTGGTGGAGTTCCATCGCGGGCGCGACCGTTACCTGCGAAAGCACCACTCGACCGCGGTCGCGCTGCTCGCGCGAGCGCTCGGCGCCTGGGCCTACGCTGCGCGCGCGCTCGCCGCGTCCGTCTTGCCCGGCCACGACGCGGCCTGGTATTGGCTGCACGCCCGCCAGGCCCTGCGCCCGGATCGCGGTGCGGGCCTGCGCGAGGCGGCGGCCGCCTACAACCGCGCCCGGGCGCGGTAGCCCCGGGCCCCTACAACCGGTCCTCGTCGCGGCGCGCGGCCTCGTAGACCTCCGGGGCGTTGCCGGCATCGAGATCGCTCTCGCGCTCGGCGCCCGGCGGCTCGGCGGCGAGGGCGCGCAGGCGCTCGCGGACCGCGGCGGGGCGCAGCGTGGTGCGCAGGCTGGCCCGCTCGGCCGAGGTCAGGAATCCGCAGGCGAGCAGCACGATCGGGATCGCGAGCCAGGCGGCGACGCGCGCCGCCAGCCCGCCGATGCCCGCGGTCGGCAACAGCAGCTCACCGCCGGCCACGATCGCCGCCGTCACCACGACCAGCAGCGCCAGGCGGCCCCACTCGTAGGCGACCGGGAAGAGGCGCTGGGTGAGCACGTACATGGCGACCAGCACGACCGCGTAGGAGGCGACCAGCGCGATCCCGGCGCCGACGATCCCCAGCGGGGGGATGAGGATCACGTTCAGGACGACGTTGACGGCGGTCCCGGCGACGGTCGCCGGGAGATTGAACTCGGTCCGCCCGCTGCGCCCGAGGACGACGACGAGGACCAGATACAGCGCGTACAGCGCCACCCCGGTGGCCAGCAGGCCGACCGCCTCATAGGCGTCGAAGTACTCCGGCGCCGCGAGCAGGTCGACGATCCAGCGGGCCAGCAGCCACAGGCCGGCGACGAAGAAGGCGCAGATCGCCGCGAACCAGGTGACGATCAGGCTGTAGGCGCGGCGCGCCTCGTCGTCGTCGGCGATCGAGTAGGCGAGCGGCGGGAAGGCGAGCTGGAAGCCGCGGGCGATCACGTTCATCCCCTGGGCGAACTTGACCGCGAGCGCGTACAGCCCGGCCTCGGCCAGGCCGGCGTAGCGGACGATCAGGATCCGGTCGATGAAGTTGAGCGAGTACAGGGAGAGCTCGGCCGGCATCGTCGGCAGCCCGAAGCGAAGCATCCGGCGTAGGAGCGGGATCTCGGGGCGCAGCCCCAGGCGCCGCCGCTCGACCCACAGCCGCCAGAGCAGGAAGGCCGCGCCGGTGCCGAAGGTGCCGAGCAGGATCCCGGCGGCGCCCCGGTCGTCGACCACCAGGAGCCAGACGGTGACCGGGACCGTCGCCAGCACGTTGAGGGTGGTCAGCACGAGGTAGGCACGGGCGCGCTCGTCGAGGCGCAGCAGCGTCAGCACGTACTCCCACAGGGTCAGCGTCCACAGGCCGAGCACGGCGAGCCGACCGAGCTCGGCGTCGGGGCGATCGAGCAGCGCCTCGGAGATCGGCCCCGCGAACACCAGCGCGATCAGCGCGCCGACCGTGGTCGCCCAGAACAGGGCGGCGAAGCCCGTCTTGACGACCCGCTCGCCGAAACGGCGTCCCTCGGCCGACCCGGCCGCCCCCGGAAACGAAGCTGAGGAGGCCGTCCCTTCGGCTGACCCGGCCGCCCCCGGAAGCGAAGCTGAGGAGGCCGTCCCTTCGGCTGACCCGGCCGCCCCCGGAAGCGAAGCT
>WHSW01000090.1 GCA_009379895.1 Solirubrobacterales bacterium | reverse complement strand
CCGACGCGATCGTTGGTCGCGTTCGTTGCCTGACGCCGTGGAATTACTCATCTAGCCTCAGGGCACGGGCACGCCGGCCGCACGATGCTCAGCTGGAATGCTGCTCGCGCAGGGCCCCGGTCGCCTGGCCGACCTCGATCAGGTGCCCGTCGGGATCGCGCAGGTAGCAGCGGATCTCGGCGCCGCGGTCCTGCGGCGGCGTGAGGAACTCGGCGCCGCGCGCGCTCCACTCGGCGAAGACGGCCTCGATGTCCGCCACGCGGATGTTGAGAAAGGCGCTCACCCGGTCCGGCTCGGTGGGGGTCTCGAGCGTGACCGTCGGCTTGTCGTCGGTCGGTCCGCCGCCGCCGTTGATGATGATCCAGCCGTTCGCGAGCGCGACGAACGACGGCTCGCCCTCCCGCACGGTCTCACCGCCGAGCACGTCCGTGTAGAAGCGGCGCGAGCGCTCGACGTCGTCCGCGACGATGAAGTGCGTCAGCACGATCCCCTCTCTGGGTGCGGGGAACTCGGCCATTTGGCGCCTCCTTCACGTAGCTTCGGCCCCGCATCCTCTCAGCGCGGGGGTCGAGTCAGGCCTTGCTGCGGTACAGATGCGTCGTCAGCGGCGCGAAGACCGCGGTCAGCCCCGCCGCGACCGCGAGCACGATCACGATGTCCGAGGCCGCCGCGTTGCCCTCCATCAGCCCGCGTGAGGCGTCGGCCAGGATCGAGATCGGATTGACGTTGACGAACGCCTCGAGGCCCGCCGGCAGCGTGTCCGGGTCGACGAACACGTTGCTCAGGAAGGTGAGCGGGAAGATCCCCATGAACCCAGCGTTCATCACCGCGTTCGGAGAGCGCAGCAGCAGGCCGAGGGTCGTGAACACCCAGGAGAGGCCGAAGGCGAAGACGACGACCAGGGCCAGGGCCGCGATCACGCCGCCGACGCCGGCTCCCGGGCGAAAGCCCAGGATCACCCCGAGCACGATGATCACGGTCCCGGCGATCAGATAGCGCACGCTGTCGCCGAGCAGCGATCCGACCAGCGGCGCCGGCTTCCAGATCGGCAGCGAGCGAAAGCGGTCGACCACGCCCCTGGTCAGGTCGGTGTTCAGCGCGACCCCCGAGTAGACGGTGGTGAACAGGACCGACATGACCAGGATCCCGGGCAGGATGTACTGCAGATATTCGCCCGTGGACCCGGCGATCGCGCCGCCGAACAGGTAGGTGAACATGAGCACGAACATCACCGGGGTGATCGTCACGTCGAGCAGCTGCTCGGGGACGTGCTTGACCTTCAGCATCCCGCGCCAGCCGAAGGTCAGCGCCGCTGATGTCGCGCTCGCGCGCGGCGGCCGTGGGGTCGCGGAGATCGCCTTGCGGACCGCGGTCTCGTCGGCGAGAGGTTCGGGAGTGGTGGTCGTCGGCTCGGCGCTCATGCTGCCTGCTCCTCCTCGATGGCGTCGGTTCGTGCGAGCGGGTCCTCCTCGGCCGGGTGGCCGGTCAGCGCGAGGAACACCTCGTCGAGGCTCGGCTGGCCGAGGGTGAAGGAGGCGATCCCGATCCCCGAGCGGGTCAGCTCGGCGACCGCCCGGGCGGCCTTGTCGGTGTCGGCGCAGGGGGCCGAGAGCGCCGCCGGGTCGGGCTCGAGATGGACCGAGACGAGCTCGCGGGCGAGCGTCCGCTCGGCCTCGGGACGCTGCTCGGGGTCGAGCAGGCGCACGTGCAGGGCGCCGGATCCGACCGAGGCCTTGAGCTGGCCTGGCGTCCCTTCGGCGATCACCTTGCCCTGGTCGATGACGGCGATCCCGTCGCAGAGCTGGTCGGCCTCCTCGAGGTACTGCGTGCAGAGCAGGATCGTCGTCCCGCTGGCGACCAGCGCACGGATGATGTCCCAGACCTGGTTGCGCGAGCGCGGATCGAGCCCCGTCGTGGGCTCGTCCAAGAACATCAGCTGCGGGGTGACGACGATGCTGGCCGCGATGTCCAGGCGCCGGCGCATGCCGCCGGAGTAGTTCTTGACCAGCTTGGCGGCCGCGTCGGCCAATCCGAACGCCTCGAGCAGCTCGGTCGCGCGCGCCTTGGCCTCGGCACGCCCGACGCCCAGCAGCCGGCCGACCAGGATCAGGTTCTCGCGCCCGGTCAGGTCCTCGTCGACCGAGGCGAGCTGGCCGGTCAGGCTGACCACGCCGCGCACGGCATCGGCCTCGGTGACGACGTCGTGGCCGAGCACGCGCGCCGAGCCGGAGTCGGGGCGCAGCAGCGTCGCGAGCATGCGGATCGTGGTCGTCTTGCCGGCGCCGTTGGGGCCGAGCACGCCGTAGACCGAGCCGCCGCGCACGGCAAGGTCGACGCCGTCGACGGCCCGGGTCTCGCCGAAGGTCTTGACCAGCTCCGTGGCCTCGATCGCGAGTGTGGACTGCGTTGTCATCTGGCTCCTCGGATGCGGGGGTTGGTCACGCCGTGGTCTCGGCCGTGCGGGTCATTGTGCAGCTTGAAGTGCACTTGAAGTCAAGTCGATGCCGATCGCCCTCGTCTCGGCCCCTCGGCGCGCGGTCGAGGAGCCCGCGGACGCCATCGAGGAACTCGTTGCCGCGCGCGTAGGACGAGTACGTGTGATAGACGATCCCGCCCTCGAGCGCAAACGCGCTCAGGCCCGGCAACTCGTCGCTCGGCTGGTCGAGCCAGCGGTAGTTGTATCGGCCGCCGTCTCGCCGCTGCCCGTCGCTGAACGAGACGCCGAAGTCGAGGTTGAAGCTGCCCAGCGTCGAGACCCAACCGAAGCGCCAGCCCATGCGGCGCTTGTAGGCCTGGAGCCTCTCGAGGGGCGCGCGTGAGGCGCAGATCATGGTCACGTCGCGACGGGCGAGGTGCGCGATCGCGCCGTCGAAGTGATCCGCGGACAGGGTGCAGCCCGGGCAGCCCTCCGGCCAGTCGCGACCGAACATGAAGTGGTAGACGAGCAGCCGCGAGCGGCCGTCGAAGAGCTCGCTCAACGTCCTGGTCCCGGCGTCGGTCTCGAAGGTGTAGTCCTTCTCGATCCGCACCCAGGGCAGCGCTCGGCGCCGGCGGGCGAGCTCGTCGCCGGCGCGGGTCAGCTCCTTCTCGCGCTCGAGCAGCTCGAGGCGGGCCGCGAGCCACTGCTCGCGGGTCACGACCTTGTACTGCTGCGTCACCTGGGTCCCTTCGGTCTTCCTCTTACGGTCGCGTCATCGCGGGTCGTCAGCTAAGACCGGGCATGGTCGCCGAACTCATCGATCTCACGATCCCGGTCTCGACCCCGATCCTCGGACGCCGGCGCCATCACCTCCCGCACCCGCCCTACGCGGGCTGGTACTTGCTCACCGCGAACGCCGCCCCCTGGGGATCGGCCAGGATCGCCAGCCTGGTCGGCCCGGCGTCGAAGGGCGGCACGCTGATCTTGCCGCCGAGCTGCGCCGCCCGGTCGGCGATCCCGTCGGCGTCGTCGACGGCGAAGGTGACGCTCCAATGCGGCGGCACCTCGTCGGGGAACCCGGTCATCGGCGCCAGCGAGGCGACCGCGTCCGCGTAGCCCGCCGGCGCGCCGTCGGCCGCCTGGCGACGACGCAGGTCCGGATCACGGGCCGCGAGGAAGTCGGCGTAGCCCGGTAACCGCCAGAACATGAACTCGTCGCCATCCTCCATCGTCAGCGTATCCACCTCCCAGCCGAAGACCGCGCCGTAGAACGCCTTCGCGCCGTCGAGGTCGCGGGTGTTGAGCCCGCTGAAGACCCATGTGCCCGGCTCGTTGACGAGCTGGGCGCCCTTGTGTTCCCGCGCCTCCCAGACGCAGAAGGCGGCGCCGGAGGGGTCCGCGAAGACGCCCATGCGCCCGGCGCCGGGGACGTCGAACGGCGCGCTGAGGACCTGCCCGCCCGCGTTCGTCACCTTCGTGGCGGCCTGGTCGGCGCTCTCGACACAGATATAGGTGTTCCACCCCGGCGTCGCCGGCGCCCCCTCGGGCTGCGAGCCGACCGCGGCGACGTCGCGGTCGCGCAGCTGGGCGACCAGGTAGCGGCCGGGCGCGTCGGGCGGCATCCGGTCCTCGAGCTTCCATCCGAACAGGTCCCCGTAGAAGCCGGCCGCGGCCTCGGGGTCGGGCTGTCCGGTGTCGACCCAGCACGGGCCTCCGGGCGGGTATCCGTCTCGCTCAAGCACTCTGGCTCCTCTCCTCGGATGAACGCATGGGAGTACCCTACGGATGGTTTAGGCCAGGATCTGTCCTCAATATGAGCGAGGATGAGCGGCCGTGACCGAGACCTCGAGCCGCCTGCTGACGCTGCTGTCCTTGCTCCAGGGGCGGCGCGACTGGCCGGGGGGCGAGCTCGCGGGCCGGCTCGAGGTCTCGGGCCGGACGGTCCGCCGCGACGTCGAGCGGCTGCGCGGGCTCGGCTACCCGGTCGAGTCGCTGACCGGCCCGGCGGGCGGCTACCGGCTGCGCGCCGGCGCGGCGATGCCCCCCTTGCTGCTCGACGACGACGAGGCGATCGCGATCGCGGTCGGCCTGCGCACCGCGGCCCGCGCGTCGGTGACCGGGATCGAGGAGACCTCGGTGCGGGCGCTGGTCAAGCTCGAGCAGGTCCTGCCCGCGCACCTGCGCCGCCGCGTCAGCGCGCTCGGGTCGGCGACGATGACGCTCCCCGCCGGCGGCCCGACGGTCGACCCGCAATCGCTGACCGTGATCGCCGCCGCCTGCCGGGACTCCGAGTGCGTCCGCTTCGCCTACCGCGGCCGCGACGGGGTTGGCAGCCGCCGCGAGGTCGAGCCCCACTCCCTGGTCAACCTGGGACGGCGCTGGTACCTGCTGGCCTGGGACCGCGCCCGAAGCGATTGGCGGACCTTCCGCGTCGACCGCCTCGCCAAGCCGGCCTCGACCGGGGTGCGCTTCGCGCCGCGCCATCCGCCCGCCAAGGACGCCGCCGCCTACGTCGCGCGGAGCCTCTCGGCGGCCCCCAGCCGCTATGAGGCGAGGGTGACGCTCCACGCCGCCGCCGAGTCGGTCCGCAAGCGCGTGCCCTCCCACTGGGGGACGATCGAGCCGATCGACGATCGGACCTGCGAGTACCGCACCGGGGACGAGAACCTCGACTGGCTCGCCGTGCGCGTCGCCATGCTCGGCGTCGACTTCGAGGTCTGCGAGCCGCCGGAGCTGAGCGAGCATCTGCGGGCCCTGGCGCGGCGTCTCGAGCGGGCCGCCGGCCCGCAATGAGGCCAGGGCGCGCCTCAGAGCATCGCCGTCTGGCGGAATGCCCAGGCGGGCTCAGGGGCGAGGCCCGTGGCGGCGCGATGCTCGAGGTCGAGCAGGGCAGCCTTTCGCTGCAGTCCGCCGCCGTAGCCGGTCAGGGCGCCGTCGGAGGCCACCACGCGGTGGCAGGGGACGATGATCGGGACCGGGGTTCGTCCCACCGCCCCCGCGACCGCGCGCAGGCGATCGGGGCGCCCGACGCGATCCGCCAGCTCCATGTAGCTGACGGTCGTCCCGTAGGGGATCCGCAGCAGCTCTCGCCAGACGCCGCGCTGGAAGGAGGTGCCGTGGAGATCGAGCTCGAGCCCGAACTCCCGGCGCTCGCCGGCGAAGTACTCGTCGAGCTCGCGCGTCGTCGCGCCGAGCCGGTCGGGCCGGTGCTCGGACTCGGCCAGCTGTGGCCCGCGGCCGGGGAAGTGAAGGCCCGTGAGGCCGCCGCGGCCGGCGCTCACGGTCAGCGGCCCCAGGGGGCTCTCATGGATCGTCCACGCGAAGCGCTCGCTCATCGTGCCGCCGCCTCGAGCTCGAGCAGCTGCGCCTTGGCCGGCGCTCCCCCGCGGTAGGAGCCGAGCTCACCGCCCGAGCGAAGCACGCGGTGGCACGGCACCACGATCGGCAGCGGGTTGTTCGCCAGGGCGGTGCCGGCGGCGCGCACCGCGTTCGGGCTTCCGGCCTCGGTCGCCACCTCTCGGTAGGAGGCGGTCGCGCCGTAGGGGATCCGGGCGGTGGCCACCAGGACGGCGTGCCGAAAGCCCCTGGTCAGACGCCAGTCGAGCTCGACCTCGAACTCCCGCCGGCGCCGATCGAAGTACTCGTCGAGCTGGTGGCGAGCGTCGGTCAGCGCGGGGCGCGGGGCGCGCAGCACGCGAGCCGAGACCCGCTTCGCGAGCTCGGTGAGGACGGCGTCCTCGCCCTCCGCCGGCAGCCCGACGCGGACGAGGCCCTCGTTCGTCGCGCCGATCAGCACGGTGCCCAGGGGCGTGTCGTGGCGCTCGAAGGCGACGTCGACGAGCCCCGCCGCGTCGGCCCGGTCGGCCAGGTTGTGGCGGACCAGCTCCCAGCTCGCGGCGTCGAGCTCCTCGCTCGCGCGCAGCGACCGCTCGAGCCGATCCAGTTCCGCGTCTTGGTTTCCGTTGGCGTTCATGCTCACGCTCCTTGGACGGGGCTCTCGCCAGAACCGTGAGATGCTCGCGCTCCGGCTTCGCGCCGCAATCGCCTCAGGCCCTCGAAGACGTTTCTTCGCGCCGCGGGCTCGCTGGTCTGCATCACCTCGGCGATCTCCCGGTGCGAGAGGTCGGCCAGGTAGCGCAGCGTCACGGCCTGACGCTGCTTCTCGGGCAGCGCGCGCACCCGCGCCCAGATCTCGTCCTCGACGACGGGCGCGTCGTGCGTGGCGGCGAGCGGCTCGGGGTCGTCGACTGGCTGGGGGAAACGCGCCCGGGCCCGGTGGATGTCGATCGCCTTGCGAGCGGCGATCGAGTACAGCCAGGAGCGGATCGCGCCGGCGTCGCGGACCCGGTCGTAGCCGCGCAGCGCCGAGAGCATCGTCTCCTGAAAGCAGTCCTCGGCGCGCTCGGAGCCGACCCGCGCCGCGCAGAAGCGCAGCAGACCCGGGCCGTGGAGCTCGATCACGCGCTCGAACGGCGGCGGGGCATCGGCCTTTGCACTGAGGGTCACTTCGCGTCGTGGAAGATGATGCCGAGCGCGGTCCGCGAGCCGCTCGTCAGGGTGCTCACACCGTGGCGCAGCCCCACCTTGTGGTAGCCGTTGCGACCCCGGTTCGGCCGGTGGTGGGTGGGGAAGATCACGAACGCGCCCCGCGGCGGGTCGAGGACGTGCGCGCGGCTCTGCGCCCGGGGGCGCTGCTCGAGCAGCACGAACTGACCGCCCTCGAAGTCCACGCCCGGGCGCGAGAGGATCGTCAGGACCTGGAACGGGAAGAACACGTCCCCGTAGAGGTCCTGGTGCAGCGCGTTCCAATCGCCCTCGCCGTAGCGCAGGATCAGGGGCGTCGGGCGCTCCTGGCCGGCGGCGCGGCAGCGCTCGAGCAGCTCGGCGTGGGTGAGCGGAAACGTCTCGCCGTCGCCGCGCAGCCGCCCCGACCAGTCGTTGGCGATCGGCGCCAGGTGACGGTAGAACGAGCCTCGCAGCGCGGCGATCGCGTCGGGCAGCGGGTGGTCGAAGTAGCGGTAGCGGCCGTCGCCGAAGCGGTGGCGCGCCATCTCGATCGTCGACCGGAACCGGCCGGCGTCGAAGAGGTCGGACAGCTCGTCGCACTCGGTCGCGCTCAGCAGCGGCTCGGTGATCGCGAAGCCCTGGGCGTCGAGCCGGTCGGCTAGCTCGTCCCAGGCGAGATCGTCGACGCGGTCGGTCAGCGCGGGCTCGGTCGCGGTCACGGTGGCCATCTGATCGTGTCCTTTCCGGTGGTGGGGCGAACCCGTAAGACGCCGGGCACCTCGATTCTGTGAGATCGCGCTCCGGCGATCCCGGGTTGACCCCGCCCCTCAGCCCCCGTTGCGCGCGGCGCAGGCGGCCATTCGATCGAGAAGCAGGGCACGCTCGCGGGCGTTCTGGGTCGCGACGCCGCGCGCTCGAGCTCCACGCGCGCCTGCTCGTCACGGCCGAGCTTTACGAGGAGGTCCGCTCGCACGGCCGGCAGCAGGTGGTAGTCCCGCAGGGCGGGCTCGCCGCGGAGGGCGTCGACGAGCTCGAGCGCCGTCCGCGGGCCGAACGCCATCCCGATCGCCACCGCGCGGTTGAGCTCGACGACCGGCGACGGCCTGAGCTGGGCGAGCCCGTCATAGAGCGCGACGATGCGCTCCCAGTCGGTGTCCTCGGCGATCCGGGCGCGCGCATGGCAGGCGGCGATCGCGGCCTGCAGCGTGTACGGCCCCAGGGCGCCGCCCGTGCTCTGCGCGCGCTCGAGCGCGGCGAGCCCGCGGCCGACGAGCATCCAGTCCCAGCGCGACCGGTCCTGGTCGAGCAGCAGCACGGGTTCTCCGGCGGGGCCGGTTCGCGCCCGCGAACGCGAGGCGTGCAGCTCCATCAGGGCGACGAGGCCGTGCACCTCCGGCTCCGACGAAAGCAGCTCGGCGAGGATGCGACCGAGCCGCAGCGCCTCCTCGATCAGCTCGGGGCGGATCCAGCTCTCGCCGGCGGTTGCCGCGTACCCCTCGTTGAAGATTAGGTAGATCACCTCGAGCACCGAGGCGAGGCGGTCGGCGAGCTCGTCGCGGTCCGGCACCTCGAAGGGAACCCGAGCCGCCGACAGGGTTCGCTTGGCGCGCACGATCCGCTGGGCGACCGTCGATTCCGAGACCAGGTACGCACGGGCGATCTCCCCGGTCGTCAGGCCGCCGAGCAGGCGGAGCGTGAGTGCCACCCGTGCGTCGGTCGAGAGCACCGGATGACAGGTCGTGAAGATGAGGCGCAGGAGGTCGTCGTCGAACGGGTTGTCGATCTCGGCCTCGAGATCGGGAGTCGCGATCTCCCCGCGGATCGCGATCTCACGCGCGAGCTCCTGCGTCTTACGCACATGGACGTCGGCGCGACGGAGGCGATCGATCGCCCGGTGCTTGGCGGTGGACATGAGCCAGGCGCCCGGGTTCTCCGGGACGCCTGACTCGGGCCACCGCTCGAGCGCCGCGACGAGCGCCTCCTGTGCGAGGTCCTCGGCGAGGCCGACGTCGCCTACGATCCTCGCGAGGCCCGCGATCAGCCGCGCGGACTCGATCCGCCAAACGGCGTCGATCGCGCGGTTGACGTCGCCGGCGGGCACCTGGACCCCGCGGCGAGCGCTACGCGCCGCCCTCGGAGCGCAAGCGCAGCTCGGCCTCCTTCTCGCGCATCTCAGGCGTGAGCTGGTCGCCGAAGTCGTCGGGCTCGAAGACCGGGCGGATCTCGATCTCGCCCTCGACGTCGTCGGGGTTGGGGACGCGCTTGGCCAGCTCGATCGCCTCGTCGAGCGACTTCACCTGCCAGACCCAGTAGCCGGCGACCAGCTCCTTGGTCTCGGCGAACGGGCCGTCGATCACCTTGCGCTCGCTGCCCGAGAAGGCGACCCGAGCGCCCTGGGAGCTCGGGTGCAGCCCGTCGCCGGCGACCATCACGCCGGACTTGACCAGCTCCTCGTTGAACTCGAGCATCTGGCTGAGTACCTCCTGGCTCGGCATCTCCCCGGCCTCGCTCTCGTCGGTCGCCTTGATCAGGACCATGACTCGCATCTTCCGTTCCTCCTCGTGTGTCGGTCTGTTCCTCGAGGCGAGCGCCCGATACGTCGGACGCTCGCCTCCTTACCTATGCATCGAGCGAGCGGGACGAAAATCGACACGATGCTCGCGAAGCCCGGCGATCGACTCGTCAGGCTCCGGACGTACGCGGCGCGTAGCGGTGGTGCAGGTCGAGCGCGTTGCCGTCCGGATCCTCGAAGATCGCCTGGTGGCAGACGCCGGAGTCGATCGTCTCACCCTTGAACTCGACACCGCGTGACTCGAGCTCGGCGCGAGCCGCCGCGACGTCGTCGACGCGCAGCGCGATCGGATGGTTGTTGGCCCGGAACTCGAGGCCGAACGCCTCGGACTCCATCACGGCGATCGTCAGGTTGCCGGTCTCGAACTCCGCCGCCGGCATCCGCCCCCAGCGGGCGGACTCTGGGAGGCCGAGCACGGTGCCGTAGAACTCGACCGCGGCGTCGAAGTTCCGGGTCGAGACCGTGACGAAGTCGGTGCCGGTGACAAGTGGCGTGGCGGTGGTCATCGAATCGCTCCTGCGTCGTCGTCCATGGCTTCCGAGCTTAAGACCGCCGGCGCCCCCGGAACTCATCGCGCGAGCGAGCGAGCGAGACCGGGGCCACCCCCGCGATACTGCCGGGCGATGTCGCAGGAGAACGTCGATATGGCCCGAGCGTTCATCGCCGCCTACAACCGGCGTGACTTCGACGCCGCCGTTGAGTCCTTCGATCCCGAGATCGACTGGGTGCTCCCCGCGCGCCAACGGTCGGACTCCTGCCGGGGTCCCGAGGAGGTCAAGCGCTTCTGGGCGGGGATCGACGAGACGTTCGAGGACTTTAGGCTGGAGCCGCAGGAGTTCGTCGACGCCGGCGACCGCGTGGCGACCCGGCTTCGCCACTGCGGGCGGGGCAAGGGAAGCGGGGCGGCGATCGACGAGGAGCTGTACCACCAGGTCGCAACCTTCCGCGCCGGAGCGATCGTGCGACTCGAGTACTTCGCCGAATGGGGCGAGGCCCTCGAGGCCGCCGGGGTGCGGGAGTAGCCTCGAACGAGCTCCGCTTGGCGAGAGCGAGGGCTCAGCGCCGCGGCGGGCCGATCACCGGTGTCTCGAGCGGCGCCGCGATCCCGACGAAGGCGACGATCTGACGGCCACCGGGATTGCTCTGAACCGGGATCGTGAGCCAGTTGTTCGCCACCCAGACGTTGCCCGACGGGTCGACCGCCAGGCCCGTGTTGCGGACCAGTCCCTCGAAGCCGTAGCCGCTGCCGTCGGGGGAGATCGGGTCGCCCGTGTCGGTTCCCGGCGGGCAGGTGCGGGGGCGCTTGCCGCAGAACTCCGAGACCCGCCGCTTGCCGAAGTTGGCGACCCAGACGTGATCGTCGCCGTCGACGGTGATCCCCCAGGGGATCGTCAGGCCGCCGCCCTCGAAGGCGGTTGGGCTCTCGGGCACGCCGTCGGGGCCGATCAGGGTCAGCGAGCCGCCCCTGGTCGAGAGCGAGGGGCTCGCGTCGGGGCAGGGCAGGTCGATCACGCCCGAGTTCGCCACCCACATGTAGCCGCGGCTGTCGACCGCGATGCCCATCGGTTGGTTCAGCCCTCCGGATCGGATCGGCGACCGCGCGGTGGGCGTGCCGTCGGGGTTGAGCATCGCGACAGAGTCGTTGCCGACCGCGGTCACGAAGGCCTGGCCCTCGCCGTTGATCGCGATGTCGAACGGCTGCTTGAGCCCGAGCCCGGTCAGGTTCTGAGCCGCGGCGGGATCGCCGTTCGGATACCGGGTCACGGTGTCGTTGCCGCAGTTGGCGATCCAGATGTTGCCCTCGCGGTCCGAGACCGTTCCCTGCGCCCAGCTGATGTTCCCCTGGGTGAACCCGCCGGTCGAGGTCGCGGTCGCGTCGGGCGAGAGCGCGCGGCCGTCCTCGGTGAACTTGGAGACGCTGTTGTGCGCCGGCTGCTCGGTGCAGCCGACCCCGGCGAAGCCGTAGTTGCCGACCCACAGGTCGCCCGCGGGGTCGAACGTGATGCCATAGCCGGCACCGCTCAGGCCGCCGCCCGTATAAGGCGAGCCGGGCGCGAAGCGCCCGTCAGGGGTGAGCTTGATCAGCTGGTCGCTGCCGCAGGCGGGCGTGAACGGGCTCGCCTCGTACTGGTAGTTGTTCAGCGCCCAGACGTTGCCGTCGGCGTCGATCGCGAAGTTGCCGGGGCCGCTGATCGTCTCGCCGTCGCCGACGAAGCGCAGCGCCAGCGTCCAGGCATCGGGCCGGGCCGAGCCCCGCAGCGCCGGCCGGTAGGGCGTCGGCCCCGAGCGCGCCAGCTCGAACAGCCGGCCGACGTTCTGGGCCGGTGCGCGAGCGATGTTGGCGATCGCCTGGAGCGTGCCGCGGGGCGCGCGACCGCGCGGCGGCGTCGCCAGCCTGAGCAGCTTCGCGCAGCGGCGCTCGGCGCGCGCGCAGGGCGCCAGCAGGTTGGCGAGCGAGTTGAACGTGGGCAGGGTCGAGGTCTGGCGTCCGTTGGGCGCGCGCCTGAGCACCCGCGCGAGGCGACCGGTCCGCGCCGCGGCCAGGTTGGCGCCCATGCTCGCGGCGTTCTCGAGCCCGGGGGACGTCCCGGTGATCCGGCCTCGGTGGATGAACTGCGCGAGCCCGTAGCCGGCGGCGACCGTGGTCCGCTCGTTGATCACGACCCTCCGCGGAGCCGGGGCCGGGCCGAGCACGGACGCGAGCCGGACCGCGCCTCCGGCGCGCGCTCGCACGGCGCTTCGACACCGGTGGGGACCGGTGGAGTGTCCGCGGGCGCTCACGGGACGGCACGCCGCGCTCGCCTCGCTCGACGGGGCCGCCGCGCTCGACGGGGCTGTCGCGATTGCGGTGTCCGAGATGGCCGTCAGTCGGGCGGCTTCGGCGGTCAAGTAGAGCACGGAGCCGTCGAGGGTCCGAGCACGCCGAGCGTCGTAGGTGAGGTGGAATGAGCCATCGCGCCCGGTTCGCGCCCGGGCGAGCGCCTTCGGGAGCATGTCGCCGTGCCCGGAGCGATACAGGGTGACGGGCGAGGATGCGATCGGGTGTGAGGCGCTCACGACTCGGCCGTCGAGCCCGGCCGCCTCGGCAGCCGGCAGCGATGGCGCCGCAGTCCCCAGCAGCAGGCCGCCGAGTAGAGCGAGCGTCAGGCGCCGCAAGACGGTGCGTTCGCGTGAAGAGTGGTCATCGCTGCGCCGCTTCGCCCCCCGCGGCGGCGGCAACGCTATCAAGCCTCTGAGCGCCGAACCTTCGGTCACCGCCCGGTCGGGATCTCACGCTCGGGCGCCAGCCGTCGTCTTGCACGAGGGCACGGACCCGCAGACCGCGACCACGGGAGAAACGATGGCGAAGTCGTACTACAGCACGGTGTTCGTACAGCCGGCCGATGATGTGTGGCGCGCGGTGCGCTCCTTTGACGAGTACTCGTGGGCGGATCGCGAACTGTCCGCGGTCATCGAGGAGGACAGGTCGGGCGACGCGGTCGGGGGTGTCCGCCGCGTCGATACCGACGGGGGCACCCTCCGCCAGCGGCTGATCGCTCACTCCGACCTCGACCGCTCATACACGTACGAGCTCTGTGACCCGGCGCCATTCCCGGTCCGGGACTACGTGGCCACCCTGCGCGTGACGCCGATCGTCGACGGCGATCGAGCGTTCGTCGAGTGGTGGGCCACCTTCGACTGCGCCGCCGAGGACCACGACCGTTGGATCACGCAGTTCGAGGAGAGCTTCGCGCGGTGGCTGGGTTCGCTGCGAGCCCGACTCGAGGGCGGCGGCTGAGTCACTGGGCGGCCGAGTCGCTCCGGGCCGAGCGGCTAGCTTTCAAACCGATGCCAACCGTCATCCTGACCGGCGCCACCCGCGGGATCGGCAGGGCGGCGGCCCTCGAGCTGGTCGGCCGCGGCGCCGAGCTCGGCGTCGTCGGGCGCGACGCGGCGCGCGAGCTCGGGATCGGCCACCGCCGGGGTGCGCTGGAAGCTGTCCGGGTCGAGGACCACGCTGCCCGGGGCGCGCTTCGGGATGCTCCCGTACGGGAAGCGGCCGTCGACCGTGGTCGGCAGCTCGGGGTTCTTGAACTGGCGCAGGTCGTTGAAGATGCTCGTTCCCTTGCGCGCCCCGAGGCGCTGGCGCAGGCCGCCGAGGAACTGTGAGCGGCGGGCCTCGTCGCCGCCGCCCTGGCCGACGAACTGGCCCTTGAGCGCGTTGAGCGCGTAGATGTCGTTGCGCGTCCACGGCTCCATCGCCAGGCTGTGGGCGGCGATGTAGTCGTTGATGCCCGAGAGGAAGACGTCGATGTCGTGCAGGACCGCGCGGCCCTGCCGGCCGGCCGCCTCGAGCACCTGCGTCTGCTTGGCGACCTCGGCCTCGGTCTGGGCGCTGGGCTCGAAGGTCTTCAGGCTCGCGATCAGCGCGATCCCGCTCAGCCCCGGAGCGTCGATCGCGGCCACGCGGGCGTTGTAGCGGGCCTGCTCGCCGAGCAGGCGGCGGTCCTCGGCGGCGATCCAGCCCGCCGCCCAGATGCCGTCGTCGTGGGTCAGGCCGGTGACGTGGGGCACGTCGTAGGCGTCGCGCTCGATCGTCACCCCGGGCCGGGGGACCGCCTCGGTGGTGGCGGGGCCGTCGGTGTCGATCCCGAAGCGCTCGGACTTGAAGTAGGTGAACAGGTCGTCGTTGGAGATCTGGTCGAAGAGCGGCGTCAGGCCGTCGTACATCTTGGCCTGGGTGTCGGCGCCGGCGGGGGGCGGCACGGCCCCGTGTTGGCCGGAGGGGATGATGTTGCGCGCCGTTCGCGCGGGGTCCTTCGAGGCCGCGCCGGCCGCCGGCACGACGGCGAGCGCGAACGCGACCGCGAGCACGACACCCGCCACTCCAACCCTGCGACCCATCCGGCACCCTCCTTCGCGTCCGAACCGGGCCATCCCGGCCCGGCCTTTGCTCGGCGGGACGATACTGCAGTCCCCGACCGCGGCCGATCCGCGCATCTATGCTCGCCGCGTGCTGGGGACCTATGCGTGCTTCGTGGTGGTGCTCGGGTGCGCCGCGCTGGTCGGGCAGGCGATCCTCGCGCTCACCGGCCGCCGAACCTGGTCGTGGCTGGCGCCGGCCGTCGGCCTGGCGGCGATCCTGGCGCTGAGCTGGGCCACGGTGCGCCTGCCGGGGGAGGGCCTCGACGCGCTGATCGCGATTACGGTGGCGACGGCCGCGGCCGCCTTCTGTCTCCCGGGCCGGCTCGAGCTCCCGGGGCGGCGGGACGAGCTGGCGCGGGCGTTTCGGCTCGGCGCCCCGCTGGTCTTGGTCGCGGCGCTCGCCGCCTCGCTTCCGTTCATCGTCGAGATGCGCTTTGGCATCCTCGGGACCGGGCTCAACCCGGACATGTCCCAGCACCTGCTCGCCGTCGAGCAGCTCGCGGTCGGGGGTACCGAGCGGCTGATCTCGGGGGGCTATCCGCTCGGCCCGCACGCGCTGGTGACCGCGCTCGCCGAGCTCGGCCCGAGCACCGTGCACGCCTTCGACGGGTTGATGATCGCCGTCGCGGTGGCCACCTGCCTGGCCGCGCTGGCGGCGTTGGAGCGGCTCGCGCCCGGGCGCCGGCTGGCGGGCGCGCTCGTCGTCGGCTTCGCCTACCTGCTGGCGTCCAACTATGTGCAGGGCGCCTTCAAGGAGGCGCTCGAGGCGCTCTTTCTGCTCGCCTTCGCGATCGGACTCGGCGAGCTCGCGGGCGCGCCCGCCGGGACCGCGTTGCGACGGGCGCTGCGCGGCCTGCCCCTCGCGGTGCTCGCGATCGGCGCCGCCTATGCCTACAGCTTCCCCGGCCTGCTCTGGCTCGGCGGG
>WHSW01000008.1 GCA_009379895.1 Solirubrobacterales bacterium | reverse complement strand
TCCGCGCGGGTCAGCCGGCGCAGGCGCCCGGCGGCGATCAGCGCATCGTCGACCGCCCCGGGCCGGCCCTCGAACGTCGTCCACACCGGGGTGCCGAGCGCCACCGCCTCGCGGTTCATCGTCCCGCCCGCGCTGACGACCAGGTCGGCGAGCGCGATCAGGCTCTGCGCGTCGAGCGCTCGCTCGGGGACGATCAGCGACGGCGCGCCGCGCGCCCGCGCGGCGTCGGCCTGGGCGCTGGTTCGCGGGATGAGAACGGAGGTCGCTGCCGGCTCGGCGACGAGCCGGTCGAGGACCGCCTCATAGAGCGGGTTACGAGCGTGATAGGCCGACGTCTCGGGCGGCGGGCGGACGACCGCGACGACGGCGTCGGGGTCGACCCCGAGCTCGTCGAGCACTCCCCGGTCGGGCTCGAAGTCGGCCAGGTAATAGTCCTCCTTCAAGCCCGGGTAGCGGAACTGCTTGCGCTCGGCCGCCCCCGCGCGGCGCAGCGCTTCGGCCGAGATCGCGTCGGGGGCCAGGACCCGCCGCGCGGCGCGAAAGGAGAGCTGGCGCTGCAGCCCGGCGTGCTCGTAGTCCTGCAGCTGCACCGAGGGGATCCGCAGCACCGTCCCGACCACCGCCAGGTCGACCGAGCCGTGGGCGAGGGCGAGGTCGAAGCGCCGCGGGCGGGCCCAGCGGGCGAGGGCGGCGCTGCGGCGCGCGAGCGCGGTCGCCTTGCCCGCACCCGAGCCGCCGCCGTGACGATCGAAGACCTCGTGGCGGATTCCGAGCCGGTCGAGGATGCCGACCGTCTGGCCGTAGTCGCGGGCGGTGACCGAGACCTCGTGCCCGGACGCAAGCAACCGTTCGACGATCGGCCTGAGCACGAGCGGATGCGCGGCGGCGGTGCAATCTACCCAGGCCCTCATCGGATCCGAAACTTACGGCTCCGACCGGGGGTTAGGACAGCGGGGGACCGATAGCGGCGCCGACATAGGCGCCGACATAGGGAGGTGAGCCGAGATGGAGCAGAGGAGCAGGGGGTTGTTGTCGCCGGCGATGCTGGTGGCGCTGATCGCGCTGGTCGCCGCGTTGGCCGGGTCCGCGGTCGCGCTGCCGGGCAAGAGCTCGGTGAAGTCCAACGACATCGCCAAGCACGCGGTCAAGGGCCGCAACATCGCCAGGGGCGCGATCAAGGACCGGGCGATCAAGCCGCTGGCCGTGCGGCCACCGAAGATCGACCTGTTCCAGACCGACGGCCTCGCGGGCCCGGTGTCGACGGCCTCGGCGACGCCCGCCGAGCTCGGCGGCCCGAGCGTCACGGTGAACGTGCCGAGAACGGGCTTGGTCGCGGTCTACGCCCGGGTCACCGGCCAGGTCAACGGGGGCGGCGACAACGCGGTCGGCCAGGTTCACCTGAACGCGCCGAACCTGCTCGCCGGATCGCCGCGGATCATGGAGTTCACCAAGGGCGCGCCGCAGATCCGCTACACCGTGCCCGGTCCGGGCGACGTGGGCGGGGTCGCGAACCCGACCAGGGGCGGGTTCCTCGTCTTCTCGCCGATCAACCCCGGCAAGTACACGTTCTCGCTGCAATACAGCCAGGCCGGCGCCGGGGCCGCGACGTTCCACAACGCCGGGATCTGGGCGGGCGTCATGCAGTAGGGCGTCGCTCGGGGCGACGAAGGCGTCGGTCGGCGCCGACGCTAGACGGCCGCGGCGGCGGCCAGCTCGGAATAGAGCGGATAGCGCTCCATCAGGAAGCGCGTCCGCTCGCGCAGCGAGGCGCGCTCGGACTCGAAGTCGTCCGAGAGCGCCACGGCGATCACCCTCGCGATCTCGCGCATCTCGTCGGTCCCGAGGCCGCGGGTGGTCAGCGCCGGGGTCCCGATCCGCAGCCCCGAGGGGTTCATCGGCGGCCGCTCGTCGAACGGGATCGCGTTGCGGTTGACCGTGATCCCGACCTGCTCGAGGCGCTGCTCGCCCTGCTTGCCGTCGAGCCCGGTCGGCCCGAGGTCGACCAGGACGAGGTGGACGTCGGTGCCGCCGGTCAGCACCTCGATCCCGTTCGCGATCAGCTCCTCGGCGAACGCCTGCGCGTTGGCGATCGTCTCGCGCTGGCGGGCGCGGAACGGCTCGGACCGCGCGATCCTGAGCGCCACCGCCTTGGCGGCGATGATGTGCATCAGCGGCCCACCCTGCTGACCGGGGAAGATCGCGCGGTTGATCTCGGTCGCGAGCCCCTCGTCATTGCTGAGGATCATCCCGCTGCGCGGGCCGCAGAGAGTCTTGTGGACGGTGGTCGTCGTCACGTGCGCGTGCTCGACCGGGTTCGGGTGCTCGCCGGCGGCGACCAGGCCCGCGAAGTGGGCCATGTCGACCATCAGCTTCGCCCCGACCGAGTCGGCGATCTCGCGGAAGGCCGCGAAGTCGAGCTGGCGCGGGTAGGCCGACCAGCCGGCGACGATCACCTTCGGCCGGTGCTCGGAGGCGAGCCGCGCGACCTCGTCCATGTCGCAGCGGTAGTCGCCGCGGCGCACGTGGTAGGCGACGACCTCGTAGAGCTTGCCCGACAGGTTGAGCTTCATCCCGTGCGTGAGGTGGCCGCCATGGTCGAGGGCCATGCCCATGATCGTGTCGCCGGGGTCGAGCATCGCCATGTAGGCGGCGTTGTTGGCCTGCGCGCCGGCGTGCGGCTGCACGTTCGCGAACCCGGCGCCGAACAGCTCCTTGGCCCGGTCGATCGCGAGCTGCTCGGCGACGTCGACCTCCTCGCAGCCACCGTAGTAACGGCGCCCCGGGTAGCCCTCGGCGTACTTGTTGGTCAGCACCGAGCCCGCAGCGTCGAGCACCGCCTGGGGGACGAAGTTCTCGGAGGCGATCATCTCCAGCGTCGACCGCTGGCGCTCGAGCTCGCGCTGCAGGACCTCGGCGATCTGGGGATCGACCTCGGCGAGGGGCGCGGTCTGGAAGTCCTCGGGAAGCTCGGTCACGGTGACGGTAGCGACGATACCAGCGGCCCCAGACTCCGCCGCCGCGCGCGCGGCGCGGCTACGCTGGCTCGGTGGCGGCCGGCAACGTCGAGATCGTGAGGCGCAGCTTCGAGGCCTTCGAGCGCGACGGCGTCGAGGCGATGGCCGAGCTCCTGGCGTCGGACTTCGAGATGGTCACGCCGCCCGAGCTCGCCTCAGAGCCCGGCACCTACCGCGGGCCGGAGGGCCTGCGGCGTTACTTCGAGTCCTTCTACGACGCGATGCGCGAGGTCCGGATCGAGCCGCACCGCTACCACGACCTCGGCGACTGCGTCGCGGTCGAGTTCACGCTTCGGGCCTGGGGGCGGACGACGGGGATCGAGACGACGATCGACGGCGTCCAACTGTGGCGGATGCGCGACGGAGTGGCGCGCCGGATGGACGTCTACGAGGCCCTCGAGGAGGCGCTCACGGCAGCTCGAGGCGACGCCTGACCTCCTCGGCCCCGAGCGCCCCGTAGCGCAGGATCCGGGGCCGTTCCCCGCGCTCGATCCCGGTCACGTCGACGACCGTCGACGCCAGCCCGGTGAGCTCCCCTCCCTCGATCACGAGATCGACTCCGGCGCGAATCACGGCGGGCACGTCTGCGAATCGCGACGGAGCCGGCTCGCCCGATCGGTTCGCCGAGGTCTGAACGATCGCGCACGCCGCCCCGACCAGTGGCCCCTCGATCAGCCGCAGCCCGAGGCGCTCGGGCTCGCGAGAGGCGTTCGGGTAGCGGCGCTCGGGGTTTGCGACGACCAGCGTCACCGGGCCCGGCAGCAGCGCCCCGAGCGCGTCGCGGGTCCGCGGGCCGAGGGTCGCGATCAGCTCGCGCATCGCCAGCGGGGAGAAGAACATGACCGCCGACGGCTTGCCCTCGTCGCGGCCCTTGAGCGCGTGGATGCGCTCGATCGCATCCCGACGGGCCGGATCGCAGGCGAGGCCGTAGAGCCCGTCGGCGGGAAAGATCGCCACCCCGCCGCCGAGCACGCACCGCTCGAGCGCCGCGCGGGCGACATCGCTCCCGTCGCGGGCGATCGAGACGATCTCGGTCACAACCGACCGATCACGACCCGTTCGATCGCCGCCAGGTCGCGGCGCGTCTCGACCCGCTCGAAGCCCGCGCGGCGCACCAGCTCGCCCACCGTCGCCGCCTGTCCCTCGCCCACCTCGAGCGCGATCGCCCCCGGCAGCGCGCCGGCGACGGCGAGCTCGCCGAGCAGCTGCTCGATCGCCTCCAGCCCGGTCGGACCGCTCGACAGCGCGGCGTACGGCTCATGGCGGGTGATCTCGGGCTCGAGCGCCGCCAGCTCGGCCTCGCTCACATAGGGCAGGTTCGCGAGCACGAGGTCGAAGCGCTCGTCCGCCGGGACGGTGCCGTGCGCGAGGCGGACCCGCGACTCAAGCCCGAGCCGGGCGCGGTTCGCCTGGGCGACCGCGAGGGCGTCGAGCGAGGTGTCGGTCGCGACCACCTCGGCCGCGGCGAGCTCGTCGGCGACCGCGAGCGCGATCGCTCCCGACCCCGTGCCGACGTCGAGCACCCGCCGGGGGCGCAGGTCGAGGGCGACCTCGACCAGCAGCTCGGTCTCCGGGCGCGGGATCAGCACCCGCGGATCGACCGCCAGCTCGAGCTGTCGAAAGCCCTTGCGACCGAGGATGTAGGCGACCGGCTCGCGCCGCACGCGCCGCCGGACCATGACGCCGAACTCGCGAGCCGCGGCGGCGTCGACCCCGGCCGACGGATCGGCCGTCAGCCGGGCGCGCTCCAGCCCCGCGGCCTCGGCGAGCAGCAGCTCGGCGTCGAGCCGCGGCGTCTCGACCCCGGCCGCCGCGAGCGCGTCGGTGGCGGCGCCGAGCGCTTCACCCACCGAGCCGGCGGCGACCGCATTCATCCGGCGGGGACGTCGGCGGTCTGCGCCTCCAGGCGCGCTCGCTTCTCCTCCGCAGCGAGCGCCGAGGTGAACTCGCCCAGCGCGCCGCCGAGAACCTCGTCGAGGTTGTGCGCGGTGAGCTTGATCCGGTGGTCGGTGACCCTGCCCTGGGGAAAGTTGTAGGTGCGGATCTTCTCCGAGCGCTCCCCCGTGCCGACCTGTGAGCGGCGGTCGGCGGCGATCTCCGCGCGCTGCTCTGCGAGCGCGCGCTCGTAGAGCCGCGCGCGCAGCACCCGCATCGCCTTGTCGCGGTTCTGAAGCTGGGACTTCTCGTCCTGCATCGAGACCACGATCCCGGACGGCCCGTGGGTGATCCGGACCGCGGAATCGGTGGTGTTGACCGACTGCCCGCCCGGGCCCGAGGAGCGGTAGACGTCGATCTGGAGGTCCTCCGGGGCGATCTCGACCTCGACCTCCTCGGCCTCGGGCAGGACCGCGACCGTCGCGGTCGAGGTGTGGATGCGGCCCTGCGACTCGGTCTTCGGCACCCGCTGCACGCGGTGGGTGCCGCCCTCGAACTTGAACACCGAGTAGGCCCCGTCGCCGCGGATCTCGAAGGTGACCTCCTTGAAGCCCCCGACCTCGGCCGCCGACTGCGAGAGCGGCTCGGTGACAAAGCCCCGCTCCTCGGCGTAGCGGGTGAGCATCTTGTAGAGATCGCCCGCGAACAGCGCCGCCTCGTCGCCCCCGGCGCCGGCGCGAATCTCGATGATCACGTTCTTGGCGTCGTGGGGGTCGCGCTCGACCATCGCCAGGCGGATCTCGTCCTCGAGCGCCCGCAGCCGCTCGGGCGCCTCGACGACCAGGCGCCGCAGCTCCTCGTCGTCGCCGTCCTCGGCGAGCAGCTCGCGGGCGCCCTCGAGGTCGCCGCGAAGCTGGCGCCACTCCGAGGCCAGCTCGCGCGCTCGCTCGAGCTCGCGGTACTCGCGGCCGACCGCGGCGTAGCGCTCGCGGTCGGCGATCACGTCCGCGTCGGACATCATCCGCTCGAGCTCGGAGTGGCGCTCCTCGACCTGTTCGACCAGCCTCTCGATCACCGCTCTGAGGCTACCGCCGCCGCGGCACGATCCGCGCCGGGGGGGCGATCCGCGCCGGGGGGCGCGATCCGCGCCGGGCGGGCAATCCGCGCCGGGGGGCGCGATCCGCGCCGGGCGACTTGTCGTCGGTATGCGAAGACAACTCGCCCCACCCGATCGACTGATCGCCCGGATCGCCGCGCGCCAGCACGGCGTGATCACCTTCGAGCAGCTGCTTGGCGCGGGGCTCTCGCCCGCCGGAATCCAGCGCAGGGTGGCCGCCGGGCGATTGCACCGGATCCACAGGGGCGTCTACGCGGTCGGCCACCCCGGCCTGAGCGAGCGGGGCCGCTGGAAGGCGGCGACGCTCGCCTGCGGGGCGGACGCGCTGCTCGGCCACCGAAGCGCCGCCGAGCTGTGGGGAATGCTGTCGTCCTCGGACGGCCCGATCCACGTCTCGGTTCCCGGCCGCGGAGGGCGTGGCCGGCGGAGTGGCATCCGCATCCACCGCCCGGTCTCACTGCCTGGCACCGTGCGCAGGGCTCGCGACGGGATCCCGCTCACCTCCCCGGCGAGGACGATCGTCGACCTGTGGCGCACCACCGCTCCCGCGACCGTGCGAGGGGCGATCCGCGAGGCCGAGATCGCGGGCTATCCGCTGGCCGGGATCGAGACCGACCGAACGCGGAGCGAGCTCGAGCGCGATTTCCTGCTGATGCTCAAGCGGCACCGTCCGCCGGATCCCGAGGTCAATGTCCGCGTCGATCTGTTCACGGTCGACTTCCTCTGGCGCCCGCAGCGACTGATCGTCGAGCTCGACGGCTACGCGTACCACGGCGGGCGAGGCGTTTCGCGAAGACCGCGACCGCGACATCGAGCTCGGCCTCCTCGGCTACACGGTGCGCCGCTTCGCCGATGCCCGCCTCGCCGAGGACCCGGCGAGCGCGGCCGCCACCATCCGCCGTCTGCTGCGCCAGGCCGAGGCGGACTGATCCGGCCGCCGGGGCGAGAAATCACCGGTAAGCGACGATAAGTCGCCCCGCGCGGGGCGCCACGCTTTGGCGACACGGCTCCGGAGTCAGGGCGCGGCCCTCAGGCGACGATCTCGATCGCCTCCGCGTCGCGGGTCGCCTCCCCGGGCTTCTCGACGGCGAGCACCGCCTCAAGCGAGGCGATCGCGACCGCGAGCTGCTCGCGGTCGGGCTCGCGGGTGGTCAGGTTCTGGAGCATCAGCCCGGGCCACATCACCGCCCGAACCCAGCGCTTGCGGCGGTTGCGACCCGCCCACTTGATCACCTCGTAGGAGAGACCCGCGATCAGCGGGATCCCGAGGATCCGCGAGACCAGCAGCCAGTACCACTCGGGGAGCCCGATCGGGGCGAAGACGAAGATCGCGAGCACCATCACGATCAGCAGGAAGCTCGTCCCGCAGCGCGGGTGCAGGCGCGAGTAGGTCTCGGCGCGCTCGGGCGTCAGGCGGTCGCCGGCCTCGTAGCAGGAGATCGTCTTGTGCTCGGCGCCGTGGTACTCGAACACCCGCCGCAGGTCGCCCAACCGGCTGATCGCGGCGATGTAGCCGATGAAGATCGCGGTCCGCAGGAGGCCCTCGACGAGCCAGAACAGGAGCGACGAGCCGAGCCAGTCCTTGATCAGGCTGGTGGCGCCGACCGGGACGACGAAGAAGAGGCCGACCGCGAGCGCCATCGAGAGCGCGATCGTCAGACCCCAGGTGAAGCCGCCGATCGGCTCGGGCTCCTCGCCGTCCTCCGGGACCAACTGCGCGTTGGCGGAGATCGCCAGCGCCCGAAACCCGATCTTGAGCGACTCGGCGAGCGCGACCACACCCCGGATCACCGGCAGGCGCAGGACCCGGTGGCGCTTCGCCCAGGAGACGAGGGGCTCGGAGGTGACCTCGATCTCACCCGGGGGGCCGTCCGGGCCCTCGGGACCGGGCGTTCGGACGGCGACCGCCCAGGTCGAGACGCCGCGCATCATCACGCCCTCGAGCACCGCCTGGCCGCCGACCGGCGCGTCGCGCGAGGCGACCGGCATCCCGTCGGGCATTCGTACGTCGGCGAGGCTCAGCCCGCCGTCGCTCGCGGCCGGGGCGGCGGCTCGGCCGTCGGCGTTCACCGGGCCCGGTTCAGCCGCGCTTGCTGCGGGCGGCCCTGCGCTTGAAGCGCTCGACCCGGCCACCGGTGTCGACCAGCTTCTGCTTGCCGGTGTAGAAGGGATGGCAGGCGGAGCAGATATCGACGTGCAGCTCGGACTTGGTCGAGCGCGTGTAGAACTCGTTCCCGCACGAGCAGCGCACGTGAGCCAACGTGTACTCAGGGTGGATCCCGGTCTTCATCGCGTTCAATTCTAGCGTCGCGTGCTGCGGCGTCCGCCCGACGCGCACCCTCGGCGGCCCGCCGACGCGTAGGCTCCCGGCCGATGTATCGACGGATGCTGGTCGGGTGGGACGGTCGAGAGGGCGGGCGTGACGCGCTCGCCATGGCGCGCGGGCTGAGCGCGATCGAGCACGCGGAGTTGATCGTCGCCGCCTCGCTCGACCTCGACCCGCTGGCGACCCCGCCCGACGCCTACGAGGGCGCGATGAACGACGCCGAGAGTCGGCTCCACGACGCCGTCGCTGCGATCCTGGGCTCGACTCCTTTCCGCCTGCGGATCGTCGGCGGAGCGTCGACGCCGCACGCGCTCGCCGAGCTGGCCGAGGACGAGCGCGCCGACGTGATCGTGCTCGGCTCCACCCACCGCGAGGGTCTCGGCCGGGTGCTCCTGGGCAGCGTCGGCGAACGCCTGCTGCACGGGGCGGCGCCCTGCGCCGTGCTGGTCACTCCGAGCGGCTTCGCGGGACGCGAGCGGCTCGCGATCGACTCGATCGGCGTCGGCTATGACGGGCGGGCCCAGGCCGGGCACGCCCGCGAGGTGGCGGCTCGACTCGCCACCGACCTCGGCGCCGCGCTGGAGACGATCACCGTCGCGGAGGGCGACGGCGATCCCGCCGAGGTGCTGGCCGCGCGCTCGCGCGACCTCGACCTCCTGGTGATCGGCTCACGCGGCTACGGGCCTGTGCGCCACGCGCTGGTCGGCAACGTCTCGACCACGGTCATGCGCACCGCCTCCTGCCCGGTCCTGGTCGTCCCGCGATCCGCCGGCTGATCGAGGCGAGCCGGGTCGGCCGTCCTACGGGCGCAGCGCACCGATCGAGCCGGCGAGCGTCTCACCGCCGTCGCGCCAGCCTCGTCGCGCCGGCCTGTATGTTCCTCGAATCGGAGGATCTCGGATGACGAACGGCGAGCGGGCGACCGCGGCGCTCCCGCAGGGAACGGTCGCCTATCGCGATCTCGGCCAGGGCGAGCCGCTGCTCTTCGTGCACGGCCTGCTGGTCGACGGCCGCCTCTGGGACGGGGTCGCCGAGCGGCTTGCGACCGATCACCGCTGCATCGTCGCGGATTGGCCGATGGGCTCACACCGGATCGCGATGAACCCCGGGGCCGACCTCTCGCCGACGGGGATGGTCGAGGTGATCGTGGCCTTCATGGACGCGCTCGGGCTCGAGCAGGTGACCCTGGTCGGAAACGACAGCGGCGGCGCGATCTCGCAGATGCTCGCCGCCTCGCACCCCGACCGCGTGCGGCGGCTGGTCCTCACCAACTGCGACACGCTCGAGCACTTTCCCCCATTTCCGTTCAGCCTGATGGGACCGGTCGCCCGCCTGCCCGGCGGGATGACGGCTCTGGCGCTTCCCTTCCGGGTCGCGGCGATCCGCCGCTTCACCTACGGCATGCTCGCCGAGCAGCCGATCGCGCCGGAGCTGATCGACGACTGGCTGGCGCCGTCGATGAGCGACGCAGGCGTGCGCGAGGACGCGCGCAAGCTGACCGTCGGCGCCCACAAGCGCCACACTCTCGCGGCTGCCGAGGGGCTGCGCTCGTTCGAGCGCCCGGTGCGCTTCGCCTGGGGCACCGACGACCGCTTCTTCAAGCGCGCCCACGCGGAGCGGCTGGCGGCGATGATCCCCGATGCCCGGATCGAGCCGGTGCCGGGGGCGGGGACGTTCTCGCCCCTCGATCAGCCCGAGCGAGTGGCGGATCTGATCGCGGGCTTCGTCGCCGAGGATTCATCGGCGGACGCTGCGCCCGAGTCGACCGCCTAGACGGCGCGGGCGAACGCACGCTCAATCCCCCGCTTCGCGCAGCCCCCACGGGGGCGTCGCGAGCTCGACGGTGCCACCGGCGACGACCCGCAGCACGCCGGCCATGTGGTCCCCGATCCCACGCTCCGGGATCGCGACCTCGACCACGACCGTGCCCGAGTCGCGCGAGAGCACCTTGGCCGGGCCGAGCGAGGCGAGCACGTCGTGCATCTGGTCGTTCTCGGCGAGCAGCAGCGCGGTGAAGCGGGCGATGCCCTCGTCGCGGGCGCGCTCGGCGAGCAGGTTGCAGAGCGCCGTGCCGAGGCCGCGCCCCTGCCAGTCGTCGATCACCGTCACCGCCGCCTCGGCGCTGGTGCCGTCGGCGAGGCGCACGAAGCGCCCCACCCCGACCCCCTCGCCGGCCACGGCGTCGAAGGCGACCAGCGCCTCGTGGTCGTGGTGGTCGACCTCGGTCAGGTAGTCGAGCTGCGACTCCGAGAGCGCGGTGATCGCGGTCATGAAGCGCTGGTAGCGCGACCGCTCGCTGAGCCGCGCGAAGGCGCCCCGGATCGCCTCGCGGTCGGTCGGCCGGATCGGCCGCACGATCACCGCCGCGCCGTCGCGCAGCTCGACGCGCAGCTCCGCCGAATCGTCGGAGCTCAGCATCTCGGGATCGCCGGGAGGTGCCGCTCGAGGCTCATCCACCTGGTTCAGCGATCGTCGGCGAGCGCGGCGCCGAGCGCCCCGCGTCCCGGGATCCCAAGCTTCGCGTAGACGCTGGAGAGATGCTTCTCGACCGCCTTGTCGGAGACGAATAACGCCGCCCCGACCTGCTTGTTGGTCCGCCCGGTGGCGACCAGCTCGGCCACCTCGCGCTCGCGCGCGGTGAGCGCGCCGACGCCGCCGTCTCGAGTCGCGGCTCCAGGCCGGCCGAACCGCGCGCCCAGGCGCCGCAGCTCCCGCTCGGCTCCCTCGCGGTCGCGGTGAGCGCCGAACTCGGCGAGTCGCTCCCGCGCCGTCTCGAGCTGCCGAATCGCGGCCTGGCGCTCTCCGCCGGCGGCCAGCGCCCGCCCGAGCAGGATCCGCGAGCGCTCGGCCTCGAGCGCCGCGCCGATCTCCTCCAGGCCGGCGATCGCCTCGCGCGCCGCGGCGACGGCTCCGGGGGCATCGCCGCGGGCGAGCAGCACGGCTCCCCACGCCCGCCGCCCGAGCGCCTCGCCGAGCGGCCGACCGTGCGCCTGGCGCTCGATCGTGCCGGCAAGCTCCGCCGCCTCGGCGTGATCGCCGCGCTCCAGCGCGCAGGCGACGAGCAGCTCGAGAGAGCGGGTGCGGACGAACGGCGCGACGGGCGCCGGGCCGGCGAGCGAGGAGCGAAGCGGCGCCTCGCAGCGCTCGCGCAGCCCGCACTCGAGCAGCGCCTCCGCACGTATCCAGGCACCGCCGGCGGTCATCGTATTGGCCTCGAGCCCGGCGGCCAGCGTCTCTATCTCGCCGGCGGCCGCGAGCGCCAGGTCGAGCTCGCCCGCGTGCGTCGCCGCGTGGCAGACGACCAGCAGCGCGTTGTGGGTCGCGAAGGGGTTGTCGGTCAGGCGGGCCGCATCGAGCGCCGTCTCGGCATCCTCCAATGCCTCCGCGATCCTGCCCAGCTCGACCAGCGCCATGCTGCGGCCGAAGCGCGGTGTGTTGATCGCCGAGCCCTGGCCGGTCGCCTTCGCGATCCGCAGGAAGCGATCGGCCTGCGCGGCGCTCTCGGGGAAGCGGCCGAGGAAGTAGGCGGCCATGCACAGGCACTGAATCGCCTCGGCGCGCTCGGCGCAGGCGGCGTCGGGCAGGGCGTCGGCGAGCTCGAGGCCCGCGTCCAGGTGAGCGAGCGACTCGCTCGCGGGGCTGGTGAACTGGGAAGTCACGGCCATCAACGCCGAGGTGGCGGCCAGCATCGCGCGGTCGTCGAGGGCCTCCGCGCCGGCGTGCGCACGGGCGGCGAGCTCTCGCGCTTGCGGCCAGTCGCCGGTATAGAAGGCATCGACCGTCAGGCCGACCAGCAGGGCCACGCCATCGGCGGAACCGGCGTCGCCCACCCGCTCCAGCTCGGTGCCCAGGCGCGCCGTGGCCTCGGCGTGGCGTCCGAGCAGGCGCTCGCACGCCGCGCACTCCGCCACCAGGCGCGTGCGCCCGCCGCCGGGGTCGGTGGGCCAACTTCGCAGGCCCTGCTCCAGCGCCGCCTGGGCGCCCGCGAAGTCGCCTGCGGCGGCGAGCGCGGTGGCCATCGGCGCCAGCAGCTCCAAGCGGTCGTCGGCCCGATCGCCGAGCAGCCGCAGCGCCTCCCCGTACCAGTGCGCGGCGCTGGCCGGCGCGCTCACCCGAGCCGCCTCGGCGGCCGCCCGCAGAAGCGCGACGGCGGCGCCGTCACCCACCCGCGCCGATCGAGCCACGTGGTGGGCCTGAGCCAGTGGCGAAGCACCCCGCGCGGCGAGCGCCGCCGCGACGCGCCGATGGGCGTCAAGGCGCCATCCCGGCGGCGCGTCCGCATAGATCGCGCGGCGCACGATCGGATGGCGAAAGCCGAGCCGCCGCGCATCCTCGTCCGGCTGGACCAGGTCGTGGTCGAGGGCGATCTCGAGCGCGTCGAGGAGCGTCGAGCGATCGAGCTCTGCGGCCTGGGCCGCGAGCTCGGGCTCGAACGGATCGCCGGCCACCGCCGCGCCATGCAGCGCCAGCCGGGTGGCGCCGCCGAGGCTCTCGATCTCCGCCCCCAGCGCCGCGCCGACGGAGGCCGGCAGGTCGGACTCGGAGGCGCCGGCGGTCGCTGTCGTGGGCATGAGTGCTGCGGGATGTGCAGCGAGCTGCTCGAGATAGAAGGGATTTCCCCCCGCCTCGCGCCGTGCCGCCTCGGCCAGCGACCGCCCGAGCGCGCCGAGCAGCGTGCGGGCATGCTCCGCGGCCAGCGGTCCCGGCTCCAGTCGCCACAGCTCGCCCTCGCGCACGGCGGCGTCGAGCGCGTCCCGGGGGCGACCCTCGAGCACTCCCGGGCGCCGCGCGAAAGCGATCAGGACCGGCCCGCGCGGCGGGTTGCGCAGCAGGTGGGCGATCAACTCCAGCGAGGCGTCGTCGGCCCAGTGCAGGTCGTCGAGGGCGAGCACGAGCGCTTCCTTCCGCGCCAGCAATTCCAGTAGAGCGCGGACGGCGCGGTGGGCGTGGAAGCGCTCCGGCGCCGCTTGATGAGGGCTGACGGCGCCCAGGTCACCGAGCGATCCGAAGATCGCGCCGAGCTCACCGACGGCCGCCTCCGAGAGCTCCTCGCGGCAGCGATCGGCGGCGCCCGCGACGTGGTCGTCGAGCGCGGTCACGAAGGGGGCGAACGGGACACTCTGCTCGGCCTGGGCGGCTCGCGCTCGCAGGGTTGTCAGGCCCGCGCGATCCGCCCGCAGACAGAGCTCGTCGAGCAGGCGGGTCTTGCCGATGCCGGGCTCGCCGACGATCTCCAAGAGGCGCGGGCGCCCCTCCTTCAGCTCGCCGAGAGCCAGCTCGAGGCGCACAACCTCGTCCGCCCGCCCTACCAGCGGCGAAATCGCCCCTTCCGGCCGACCACGTCGAAGAGTAGGGACGAGGGTAGGGATCTCCCCAATTGTCACCGTGAACCCCGGGATACATGCTACCTGCGATGCGGGCGCGGTCACCGAGCGCTCGCGGGCTGGCCATGCCGGGAGGTGGAGATGCGGGGAATGCGAACGAGCGCCGAACGGGGCAACCGAGCACGGATCGGGCGACTCGCACTCGTGCTGCGGCTGCTCATCGCATCCTCGGCAGTGAGCGTCCTCACGGGCGCCACCGCCCTCGCCGGTCCGCCCGACCACGCAGAGCTGGTCAGCGACATCAACCCCGCCGCGGACAGTCTCAGTGTCTTCGACGAGCTCACGAACGTCGGCGGCACCGTCTTCTTCCATGCCTTCGACGGCACCGACAGCGAGCTGTGGAAGTCCGACGGATCCGCCGCCGGTACGGTCCAGGTCGCCGACATCAACCCGAGTGGCGGCAGCGACCCCCAGGAGCTCACCAGCGTCGGCGTCACGCTGTTCTTGCAGGCCTTCGACGGCACCGACCGCGAGCTGTGGAAGTCCGACGGCACCGCCGCCGGCACGGTCGAGGTCGCCGACATCAACCCGGGCGGCGCCAGCGGCCTCGGCAACCTCACGGACGTCGACGGCACCGTCCTCTTCAGCGCCGACAACGGCTCCAGCGGCAAGGAGCTCTGGCGGTCCGACGGCACCGCGGCCGGCACGATCGAGGTCGCCGACATCAACCCCGGTGCCGCCGATAGCAGCCCCCTAAACCTCATCGACGCCGGCGGCACCCTCTACTTCGCCGCCGACGACGGCGTCAACGGCGTCGAGCTCTGGAAGGCGACCGACACGACACCGCCCGAGAGCCCGATCGTCACGAGCCCCGGCGGGCCCCCGCCTGCGACCGGCGGTGGCGCCGCTCCGCCCCCCGGCGCCCTGCCCGACACGACGGCTCCGAAGCTCCAGGTGAAGGCAAAGAGGCGGGCGAGGCTGCGCCGGAAGGTGAAGATCAAGGTGCGCTGCGATGAGCCCTGCCGGGTGATCGCCAGGGGCAAGGCAGTCGCGCGGGCGGCGAAGCGCAAGGGCCACGGGGCGGCGCACGAGCGCCCGGCGAAGGCCAAGCGCAAGACTTTCAAGCTGACGCGCGACCGGGCCAACCTGCGGGCGAACCGGCGCGAGAAGCTCAAGCTTCACTTCGCCGGGCGGGACTTCAAGCGGGCCAAGCGGGCGGCCAAGCGCGACGCGCGCCTCAGCGTCCGGATCAAGGTCCGGGCCACCGACCCGGCCGGCAACACGAGCACCGAGAGGGTGAGGATCGGGCTGCGCTGAGCGCGGGCTGATCGAGACATGCGAGATCGGGAGGCGCGAGTGAGGTGCCAGTGAGTCGGGAGCCGAGGCGGCGATCGGGTGGAGCGCAAATGCAAGCGGGTGCGACGGTGAGTGGGGTGCGACGCGCAGGGCGTCGGCACCGTGCCGCAGGGCTGGGCGCGACTTGGCTCGCGGCGGTGCTAGCGGTCCTACTCGTGCCGACGGCGGGGGCGCAGGCGAAGGGAACCGTGTACGTCAGCGGCGTGGGCTCCGACGCCGTCGCGGCGCTCGGGCTCGCCGACAGCGGCTGGCCGGCGCCGATCCCCGCCTCGCCGTTCGGCGCGGGCGGCACTCCCGAGGGAGTCGCCGTCAGTCCCGATGGCCGGCGCCTCTACGTCGCCAACGACGGCTCCGACAACGTCTCGGGTTTCTCGATCGGTGCCGACGGCGCGCTCACAGAGCTGGCGGGATCGCCGTTCGCGGCCGGTGACGGGCCGTCGGGCATCGCCGTGAGCCCCGACGGCAGGCGGCTCTACGTCGCCAACGACACCTCCGACGACATCTCGGGCTTCTCGATCGGTCCCGGCGGCTCCCTCACAGAGCTGGCGGGCTCGCCGTTCGCCGCGAGCTTGGCCGCGGAGGGCATCGCCGCGAGCCCCGACGGCCGGCACGTCTACGTCGCCAACCGCCTCTCCGACGACGTCTCGGGCTACGCGGTCGCCGCCGACGGCTCGCTCTCGGAGCTGGCGGGCTCGCCGTTCGCGGCGGGGAACGGCCCGCTCGGCGTCGCCGCCACCCCCGATGACAGGCGCCTCTACGTCGCCAACCTCACCTCCAACGACGTCTCGGGCTACGCGGTCGCCGCCGACGGGTCGCTCTCGGAGCTGGCGGGCTCGCCGTTCGCGGCGGGGCTGTTCCCGCGGGGCATCGCCGCCGGCCCGGACGGCGGACGCCTCTACGTCGCCAACTTCGACTCCAACGAGGTCTCGAGCTTCGCGGTCGCCGCCGACGGCTCGCTCGCCGAGCTGGCGGGCTCGCCGTTCGCGGCGGGAAACTCCCCGCAGGGCATCGCCGCGAGCCCCGACGGCCGGCACCTCTATGTGTCCAACACCTTCTCCGACGACGTCTCGGGCTACGCGGTCGCCGCCGACGGCTCGCTCGCCGAGCTGGCGGGCTCGCCATTCGCGGCGGGGGTGGCGTTCCCGAGCTTCCAGTCGCTCGTGATCCGCCCGAACCAGGGTCCGCGCGCGGCGGCGACGGCGCGGCTCGTCGGCGCGCTCCGGATCGGCTTCGACGCCCGCGCCTCCAGCGACCCCGACGGCGCGGTGACGGGCTATGCCTGGAGCTTCGGCGACGGCCACACCCTCGGCGGCGCCGACCCGGCCCCGACCCACGCCTACGCCGCGCCGGGCACCTACACGGCGACCCTGCGGGTCACCGACGACGAGGGCTGCTCGAACACCGTCGTCTACACCGGTCAGACCGCGTCGTGCAACGGCTCAAACGCCGCGGTCACCAGGCTCACGGTCGTGGTGCCGCCGCCGCTCGTCGGGGTGCAGCCACCCCCGGCACGCGACACGAGACCCCCGGGGCTGCGTCTCTCGGGCGAGCGACGCCAGCGCCTCGGGCGCAAGGTGAAGCTCAAGGCGAGCGTCGACGAACCGGCGCGCGTGTGCGCGAGCGGCAGGCTGGTCATAAAGAAGAAGGGAAAGCGGCGCGCCAAGCGCCTGCAGCTGAGGGCCAAGACCAAGACCCTGGCGCCCGGCGAGAAGCGCACCCTGAAGCTGCGGCTCTCGAGGCGCACGCTGCAAAAGGCGCGGCGCGCGGTCGGCGCCAAGCACACCAGGGTGCGGGCGAGGCTCAAGATCTCGGCCACCGACCCGGCCGGCAACCGGGCGCGCGCGAGGCGCACGGTGAAGCTGCGGGGCGGCCACCGCGCGGGGGCCGGCCGGGCTGGGACAGCACCAGCGGCGGAGGGGAGGTAGGCATGACAAGCCAACGATCACGCGGGCACAGGGCAGCGACCTTGCTCGCCGCGACGGTGGCCGCCCTGCTCGGGTTGGCCGCGGCGCTGATCGCGGCCCCGCCGGCGAGCGCGCTCGAGGTCACGGTCGACTCGTTCGCCGATGCCTCGGACGCTCTCCCCGGGAACGGGGCATGCGCGACGCCGGGTGGCGCCTGCACGCTGCGGGCCGCGTTCGAGGAGCTCGACCTGCACGACGATCCCGCCGATCGGGACTCGATCGCCCTCCCCGCCGGCACCTACGTGCTGACGCGGGACACCGGCTTCTTCGACCATCTGGCATGGGGCGCGCACCTGCGCAATGACGAGCTCACGCTCACCGGGGCGGGTGCGGCGACGACCACGATCGAGCAGACGGTGGCCGAGGAGCGCGTGATCCAGTCGGCCGAGCCACTGCGGCTCAGCGGGCTGACCGTCACCGGGGGGGACGCTCTCGCCGGCGGCGGCGGGATCAGCCACTTGGGCGGGGACCTGAGCCTGACCGGGGTATCGGTCACCGGCAACGTCGACCGGGGGACCGCCGGCGGGGGCGGCGTCCGCTTCAGTCCCTTCGCTCATCTCGGGGGTGCACTCACGATCACCCACTCGACGATCTCGGGCAACGCCACGAGTGGCGTCTCGGGCGGCGGGCTACAGAGCCAGGGACCGACGACGATCACCGGCTCGAGGATCGTCGACAACACCAGCGGAGGAGGGATTCACTTCCTCGCCGATCCCGCGGCTCACGCCAACGACCTGCAGATCACCGGCTCGACGATCGCCGGAAACCAGAAGCCGGGGGGCGAGGGTGGCGGGGTGCGCTTCAGGGGCAACGACTTCACCCTGTCGCGCAGCACGGTGAGCGGGAACTCCGCGGATCGAGGCGGAGGGCTCTCCCTGAGCGACGGGTCCACGGTCGTCACCAACAGCACGATCAGCGCCAACGCGGCGACGCTCACCGGCGGCGGGATCCAGCGTGGCGCGGGCGGGATGGTGCGCACGCCGCAGGTGCTCCTCAGGCACGTGACGCTGGCCGGGAACGCTGCTCCGGCGGGTGCGGGCATCGAGAGCGTCGGTGGCGGCGCGGCGCGCTTCGAGGCCACGATCTTCGCCGGCAACGACTGTCGCTCGCTCGTCGGCGGCATGCTCGACTCACTGGACTTCAACCTCGAGACCGGCGACACCTGCTTCCTCGACCAGGCACACGACCAGCCGGCCACGAATCCCCGGCTCGGGCCGCTCCAGGACAACGGCGGGCCGACCCGGACCCGCCTCCCGGGACCATCCAGCCCGGCCATCGATCGCGCGATCGCCGCGGGGCTCGGCGCCGACCAGCGTGGCCTCCGCCGCCCCTCCGACTTCGGCTCGATCGCCAACGTGCCGGCGGGCGACGGCTCGGACATCGGCGCCGCCGAGTTGCAGGCGCCGCCGCCGCCGTCTCCGTCGCCATCGCCGTCTCCGCCTGGCGGGCCCCCACCTCCGACCGGCGGCGGCGCGCCTCCGCCCCCCGCCGCCCTGCCCGATACCAAGGCCCCGAAACTCGAGGTGACGGCGAAGAAGCGGGCGAGGCTGCGCCGGAAGGTGAAGATCAGGGTGCGTTGCGACGAGCCCTGCCGGGTGATCGCCACGGGCAAGGCGGTCGCGCGGGCGGCGAAGCGGGGCCGCGGGGCGGCACACGAGCGGCCGGCCAAGGCCAAGCGCGAGACCTTCAAGTTAAAGCGCGACCGGGCCACCCTGCGGGCGGGCCGGCGCGAGAGGCTCAAGCTTCGCTTTGCCAAGCCGGATTTCAAGAACGCCAAGCGGGCGGCCAAGCGCGAGGCGCGGCTGAGCGCGCGGATCAAGGTCGAGGGGACGGACGCGGCCGGCAACCGCGTGACCGAGAAGGTGAGGATCAGGCTGCGCTGAGCGCGGCCTGGTCGAGACATGAGAGATCGAGGAGGCGCGAACGAGGTGCGACCGGGTCAGGGGAGCGCGCGGCGGCGGGATGGGGCGCAACTGCGAGCGGATGCGGCGGTGAGCGGGGCGCCGCACCGGTGCAGAGCCCGGGGCGCCGGCCTGATCGCGCTCTTCGCGCTCGCGTTCGGGGTCGCCGCCGGGGCCGCCCAGGCCGGCGCGCGCGATCTCGAGACTGCGCGATGGACGAAGCTGGACAGGCTCTATTACGCCGACGTCAGGGACGGCAGCTCCCCGCGCTACCACCTCGCGGCCTACGCCAAGCGCGCCGACTCGCTGCGTTTCACGATCAGCCACGACGGCGACCGGGCGAACGCGCCGGGCCTTTTCCGCGACGACAAGCGCGTCGACACTCGCGAGAAGGACAAGGCCGACGAATGGGTGGTCGACCGCGAGAACGGCGGGCGCCGCGTGCTGAGGCTGATCCGCGCGGCCCTCGAGGAGCGCGGGGCCGCCAGGGTCGTGGTGCGCATGCGCGGCTTCCACGCTCGGGCCAAGATCGTGGTCGTGATCGTCCGCGCCGAATGTAACGTCGACCCGCCGAGCTATCCGCTGACCTGCATCGTCGAGCCATGAGGTTGCCGACCGTACCGGCACGAACGACAATCGGTCCTCGGGGGTGCCGGCGGTGAGCCTCGGCGCGCGCCTCGGCTCGGTCAACGTACGCCGCGCCGCGCTCGTCCTCGCCGCGCTCGTCATCGGCGCCGCGGTCCTCGCTGCACGCGCCGAGGCCTACGTCTACTGGGCGAACAGAGGCGCTGGCACGAGCACGATCGGGCGCGCCAATCTCGACGGCTCGGGCGCCGACCAAAGCTTCATCGCAGGCGCCGACTTCCCCGAGGGGGTGGCGGTGGACGGCGCCCACGTCTATTGGGCGAACGGTGCTTTCGGCACCGACACGATCGGGCGCGCCAACCTCGACGGCTCGGGCGCGAATCAGAGCTTCATCGCCGGCGCCGACGGCCCCGAGGGGGTGGCGGTGGACGGCGCCCACGTCTACTGGACGAACTGGGGCAACAACACGATCGGGCGCGCCAACCTCGACGGCTCGGGTGCCGACCAGACATTCATCACAGCCGCGAGCATCCCCTTTGCGGTCGCGGTCGACGGCGTGCACGTCTACTGGGCCAATTCCGGCGCCGACACGATCGGGCGCGCCAATCTCGATGGCTCGGGCGCCGACGCGGACTTCATCACCGGCGCCGACGACCCCAACGGGGTGGCGGTGGACGGGGCCCACGTCTACTGGGCGAACGCCAGCGCCGACACGATCGGGCGCGCCAACCTCGACGGCTCGGGCGCGAATCAGAGCTTCATCGGCGGCGCCAGCTTCCCCGCCGGGGTGGCGGTCGACGCGCTGCCGCCACCGTCGCCTCCTCCACCTCCTCCCCCACAGCCCCCGCCCCCTCAGCCTCCTCTGGTCCTGGGCCCGGCGCCGGCCTCACCCCCCTCGAACCAGTTCACCTTCGGCAAGCTGAAGCGAAACGCGAGGAAGGGCACCGCGAAGCTGACCGTCCGGGTGCCCGGGCCCGGCGAGCTGCGGCTGAGGAAGACCAAGCGGGTCCGCGGGGCAGCCAAGCGGGCCATGGAGGTCGGCGGGCTGCGCCTGGCGATTCGCCCGCGCGGCAAGGCCAGACGCAAGCTCAGGCGCGCCGCCAAGCAAGAGCGCGCGGTGAAGGTGAGGGTCAGGGCCAAGATCACCTACGCGCCGGTCGGGGGCGAGCCGAACCGCAAGTCGAGGAGGCTGAAGCTCAAGCTCAAGCGGCGGTAGTCCGGCGTTGCGCGCCGGCGTCAGACCTCCTGATACAGCGGCCCGTCGCCGCCCTCGGGCATCGTCAGCCGCGCGCCCTTGGCGTTGATCGCGCCGCACTGGACGCAGTTCGAGGCCGTGACGTGGACGTCGACCTCGGGCGCGCCCGAGGCGAGCTGGTCGTCGGGGATCTCATAGACCTGCGCCGGGCACAGGTTGACCCAGGTCTTGGCCAGCTCGCGCGGGACGTGGGTCTGGATCTTGATGTGGTTCGGGGCGTCGTCGCGGGTCGCGTTGCCCGAGAGGAAGACCGAGTCGAGCTTGTTGAAGGTGAGCTCGTTGTCGGGCTCGGGGTAGTCGCGGTCGGCGCCCCCGTCGGCCATCTCGATCTCGGCGTCGGGCTCGTACTTCCAGGTGCCGCCCGGGAACAGGCCCTTGGTCACCGTCATCGCGCTCGCCATCGCGCCGCCGACGAAGAAGCCCTTCGAGAACGGCGGGCGCATGTTGCGCGACTCGAACAGGTCCGAGTCGATCTGCGACTTGCGGACCCGCTCGTCGTAGGCCTCGAGGTTGACCGAGTCGTTGCGAAGCGCCTCGACGATCGCCTCGGCCGCGTACATGCCGGCCTGGATCGCGTAGTGGATCCCCTTCAGGGTCGGCACGTTGACCATGTTCGCGGCGTCGCCGGCGATCGCCATCCCGGGGACCGAGAGGCTGCGCGGCATCGAGTAGTAGCCGCCGGAGGGGATCGTCTTCGCCCCCCACGCCACCCGCTTGCCGCCCGCGAGCATCTTCTTGACGAAGGGATGCGTCTTCAGCTCCTGGAGCAGGTCGTGGCAGGAGAGTGTCGAGTCGGTGTAGTCGAGCCCGATCACCAGCCCGATGGAGATCTTGTCGTCGCCCATCGGGTAGATGAAGCTGCCGCCGAACTCGTTCCACTTCGCGCGCTTGCGCAGCGGCCAGCCCATCGTGTGGATCACGCGGTCGAGAGGCTCGGGGACCTCCCAGACCTCCTTGACGCCGAGCTCCCAGCGAACCGGGAGCCGGCCGTGCAGGTCGAAGTAGTCGAGCGCGCCCTGGGTCAGGTGGCCGAGGGTGCCCTCGGCGAGCACGGTCGCCTTGGCGACCACGTCCGAGCCGGGCTCGAAGTTGCCGAGCGGCTCGCCGTCGCGGCCGCGGCCGCGGTCGCCGGAGCGCACCCCGCGGACGATGCGATCGGAGACCAGCAGCCGGTCGGCGACCGTCTCGGTAAGCACGTAGGCGCCCTTCTCCTCCGCCCGCTCGGCGAGAAAGCGCGACAGCTTGGCGACCGAGATCACGTAGTTGCCGTGGTTGCGGAAGTTCGGCGGCATCGGCTTGAGCGGCAGCGCCGCGCGCTTGGTGAGCAGGTAGACCGCATCCTTGGTCACCTCCTGGTAGGCGAAGGGCCAGTCGTCCGGCTCGAGGTCCGGAAACAGCTCGCGCATCGGGCCGGGGCGCAGGTTGGCGCCGCTCAGGGTGTGCGCCCCGCACGCCTTGCCCTTCTCGATCACCGCCACCGGGACCTCGCCGAGCTTCTCGGCAAGCTCGGGCTCGTCGGCGAGCAGGTCCATGAGGCGGTTCGCGCACGCCAGCCCGGCCGGGCCGCCGCCGACGATCGCGACCCCGACCTCGATCCGCTCGTCCTCGGGATCGGTCGGCTCGGCGATCAGCTCGCGCTCGTCGAACGGGGGCGGATACTGGGCCGGTTCCACTGGCATCTCAGCTTGCGGCTGCGGGCGACGCGGGCAGCCCTGAGGCCGCCGGGGGGCGCCGCCGGCTCAGCCGCCCTTCTTCGCCTTCACGGCCTCGGTCAGCTTGGGGAGGATCTTGTGCAGATCCCCGACCACGCCGAGATCGCAGAACTCGAAGATCGGGGCGTTCGGGTCCTTGTTGACGGCGAGGATGCTCTCCGAGCTCTGCATCCCGACCTTGTGCTGGATCGCGCCCGAGATCCCGGCGGCGAGGTAGAGCTTCGGCGCCACCGTCTTGCCGGTCTGGCCGATCTGCGCCGCGTAGGGGTACCAGCCGGCGTCGACCACCGCGCGGGTCGCCGCCACGGCGCCCCCTAGCGCCTCCGCGAGCTCCTCGGCGAGCTTGAAGTTGTCCTTCTCGCCCAGCCCGCGGCCGCCGCCGACCAGGATGTCGGCGTCCTCGATGTTGACGTCGGCGCCGCGCTGCTCGCCGCGGGTGCGCATCCGCGCCCGCGACGACCACTCCGAGAGCTCGACCTCGACGTCGACCACCTCGGCCCGTCCGGCGCCCGGCTCGTCAGTGTCGAAGGCGTTCAGCCGGCCGATGATGATCCCCGGCTCGCCGACGTAGCCGACGTCGACGATCGCGGAGTCCTGCAGCACGGGGCGCTCGGCGACGAGCCTGCCGTCGGCGACCTTGACCGCGGTCACCTCCATCGTCACCCCGGCGTTCATGCGCGCCGTCAGGCCCGCCCCGATCTCGAACCCCAGCAGGCCGCCGCCGAACAGCGCGTAGGAGAAGCCCTGGTCGGCGATCACCTTCGCCATCGCGTCGACGATCGGCTGCGCGAGGCCCTCGGGCACCGACTTGGCGCGAAAGACGCGCTTGGCCCCGTAGGCCCCAAGCGCGGCCGCCGCGTCGTCGGCCACCTCGCCGACCACCAACGCAGCCGCCTCGGAGCCCAGCTCGCCGGCGAGCCTGGCCGCCTCGGAGATCGCCCCGAGCGAGTTCTTGTTGAAGTCGCCCTCGTCGTCGTGGAGGGCGTAAACGAGAATCCCAGCCATCTAGATCAGCTTCCTTTCATCGAGCCAGGCGACGATCTTGGCGACCGTCTCGGCCGTGTCCTCGTCCTCGAACACCTCGCCGGACTCCTTCTCGGGCGGCGGGTTGATCTCGAGCACCTGCGTCTTCGAGCCGGCCTCGCCGACCTCGCCGGAGTCGATGCCCACCTCGCCGGTGGCCTTCGTGTCGAGCGGCTTCTTCTTCGCCCCCATGATCGCCTTCAGGCTCGGGTAGCGCGGCTCGTTGATCGCGTCCCCGACCGAGATCACCGCCGGCAGGTCGACCTCGACCGTGTCGTAGCCGTACTCGGCCTGGCGCTCGCAGACGAGCGTGCCGTCCTCGACCTCGATCTTGATCACCTGCGTCAGCGAGGGCATCTTCAGGTGGTCGGCGACCACGGCGCCGATCGTGTAGCACTCGCCGTCGTCGGACTGCTGGCCGAGCAGCACCAGGTCGGGCTGCTCGGACTCGAGCACCTTCGCCAGCGAGTAGCCGGTGGCGCACACGTCCGAGCCCTCGAGCGCGGCGTCGCTGAGGTGCAGCGAGCGGTCGGCGCCGAGCGCGACCGCCTTGTGCAGCGCGCGGACGGCGCTCTCGGGCCCCATCGTCACGGCGACGATCTCGTCCACGTCGGCCCTGCCGCCCTCGCGGATCTGCATCGCCGCCTCGATGCCGTGGGTGTCGAACGGATTGAGGTTCTTCTCTCCGGAGCGGTCGAGCCGCTTCGTCTGAGGGTCGAGCCGCTTCTGAACAGCGGCGTCCGGAACCTCCTTGACAAGACAACAGATCTTCAAGCGAAGGCCTCCTTAGGGGTGAGCGGCGGGCATGTTACCGAATTGACTGACGAGTCAATCGGGTTGCTAGGCCCGCTGGGACACGGCGTCGCGGATGAACTCGACGATCGCGTCGGTGGGCGAGCCCGGCGTGAACACCTCGGCCACGCCGAGGTCCTTGAGCTCTGCGACGTCGTCGGCGGGGATCGTGCCGCCGACCGTGACCACGACGTCGGATGCGCCCTGCTCGGAGAGCATGTCGACCACCCGGGGGACGAGGGTCATGTGCGCGCCCGAGAGGATCGAGAGGCCGATCGCGTCGGCGTCCTCCTGGATCACCGTGGCGGCGATCTGCTCGGGCGTCTGGTGCAAGCCCGTGTAGATCACCTCCATGCCGGCGTCGCGCAGCGCCCGGGCGATGATCTTCGCGCCGCGGTCGTGGCCGTCGAGGCCGGGCTTGGCGACCACGACGCGGATCTTTCGAGACGACTCGGCGCTCATCTCGAGCAGCGTAGTCGAGCCGCGGCCGGGTTCGCGTCGAGCGCTCAGCCGGCGTCGAGCATCGAGGAGACGCGAGCCAGCAGCTCCTGGGGCGAGAACGGCTTCTTGATGTAGTCGTCGGCGCCCGCCTCGAAGCCCTTGCTGACCGCCGCGTCCTGGACGCTCGCGGTCAGCAGGACGACCGGGACGCGCTCCAGCCCGGCGCTGGCGCGCAGCTCCCGGGTCACCTCGTAGCCGTCCAGGCTGGGCATCATCACGTCGAGCAGGCAGAGGTCCGGCCGGCGCTCGCGGGCCGCCTCCAGGGCCTCGCGCCCGTCGCCGGCCTCGATCACGGCGAAGCCGGCGCGCTTGAGCCTGAAGGCGACCAGGTCGCGGACATCATCGTCGTCATCGGCGACGAGGATCAGCTTTCCATCCCTGGGGCTCATCCCGGGGTCAGGCTAACGGGAAATGGAGCGTGAACGTGGCCCCAGCTCCCGCTTCGCTCTCGAGCTCGAGCCGGCCGCCGTGGCCCTCGACGATCGCCCGGGTGATCACCAGGCCGAGGCCGACCCCCGGAGTGTGGCCGCTGCGCGCCGACGAGGCGCGAAAGAAGCGCTCGAAGAGGCGAGCCTGGTCGGCGGCTGGGATCCCGACCCCGGTGTCGGAGACGCTGATCAGGGCCTCCTCGCCCGCGGACCGGGCACGCACGCTGACCAGCCCGCCGCGCGGCGTGAACTTGATCGCGTTCGAGAGCAGGTTGTCCACCGCCTGTCCGAGGCGACCGGAGTCGCCGTCGATCGCCGGCACCCCGTCGACCTCGGCCTGCAGCTTCACGCCGGCCTCCTCGGCGGCGGGGTGCGCGGCCTCGACCGAGTCGGCGACGACCTCGCGCAGCTCGACGCGCTCGCGGTCGAGGTCGAGGCCCCCGGCGTCCACCCGGGCGACGAACAGGAGCTCGCCGACCAGGCGCAGGAGGCGGCGGGCGTTGCGGTTGATCACCTCGAGGAAGCGACGCCGCTCCGCCGGATCGAGCGCCGGCTCGGGGGTCGCCGCGTCCTCGTCGAGCAACTCGACGTAGCCGACGATCGAGGTCAGCGGCGTGCGCAGCTCGTGCGAGACGAGGGCGATGAACTCGTCCTTGGAGCGGTCGGCCTCCCTCGCGACCTCGGCCGCGCGCTCGAGCGAGCCCGCCATCGAGTTGAAGGCTCGGCCCGTCTGCCCGAGCTCGGTCGCCTGCTCGGCCTTGGGCACGCGGGCCGTGAGATCGCCGGCGGCGATCCGGTCGGCCGTGCCGGCCAGCCGCCGGACGGGGACGATCACGGTCCGGTGCGCGTAGAGCCCGAGCAGCGCCAGCAGCAGGGCGCTGCCGACCAGCGCGCCGATCGCGATCGCGATCGCCCGATCGGCCTGCTCGCCGGCCATCGCGCGCTTGCCCGCGGCGAACTGCTCCTCGTCAGCCTCGAGCCGTTCGAAGCGCGAGCGCAGAGCGGTGACCCGGCGCTTGCCCTCCCCCTGGCGGACCTCGTCGCGAGCAGCGGAGAGGCTGACCTGCGCCTTGGCGAGCAATGGCATCAGATAGTCCTCGACATAGGCGTTCATGCCGTCCTCGATCGCAGTCGCTGCGGCCCGCGTGCGCCGGGTCGTCGACGCGTCGATCAGTCGCGCCGCGGCGACCCCGCGGCCATCGAGCGCCCGGCGGTAGGGCTTCAGGAAACCCTCGTCGCCGGCGATCAGGTAGCCGCGAACGCCGGTCTCCATGTCGATCACCACCCGCTCGAGCTCCCCGGCGGCCGCCACGGCGCGCTCAGCTCGTCCGGCGTCCTCCGCCGCATCGCGCTGCTGGCCGATCGCGGTCGCGAGCAGGGCGAAGACGCCGGCGCTGAGCGCGAGCAGCAGGACGAGGACCGCGAACAGCTGCCAGATCAGGCTGCTGCGAAACCGGGCGAGCATCCTGGCGGGGGAGGTTCAGAACACCGGCTGCTCGGTGTAGGTGCCGAAGACATCCTGCAGCGCCGCGACGATCTCGCCCTCCGATGCCCGAGCGCGCGCGGCGCCCAGCAGGGGCTCCATCAGGTTGGCGTCGCTCGCGGCGGCCGCCCGCAGCTCGGCGAGGCGGGCGTCGACGCTGGCCTGGTCTCGGTCGGCCCTGGTGCGCGCCAGGCGCTCGCGCTGGCGGGTCTCGGCGGCGGGGTCGGGGCGTGCAGCTCGGTCAGCTCGTCGCCGGCGGTGCGGTAGTCGTTGACGCCGACGACGATCCGCTCGCCGCGGTCGACCTCGCGCTGGTAGGTAAACGCGGCGTCGGCGATCTCGCGCTGGGGAAAGCCGGTCTTGACGGCCTCGACCATCCCCCCGAGCTCGTCGATGCGCCGAAAGTAGTCATAGGCCTGCGCCTCGAGCTCGTCGGTGAGCTTCTCGACGAAGTAGGAGCCGCCCAAAGGGTCGGCGGTGTTGGTGACCCCCGACTCGTGGGCGATCACCTGCTGGGTGCGCAGCGCGATCCGCACGGCGTCGGCGGTCGGCAGCGCCAGCGCCTCGTCATAGGAGTTGGTGTGCAGGCTCTGGGTCCCGCCCAGCACCCCCGCCAGCGCCTCGATCGCGGTGCGCACGATGTTTACCTGGGGTTGCTGGGCGGTCAGCGAGACCCCGGCCGTCTGGGTGTGAAAGCGCATCATCTGCGAGCGCTCATCGGTGGCGCCGAAGGTGTCGCGCATCTCGCGCGCCCAGATCCGGCGCGCGGCGCGGTACTTGGCGATCTCCTCGAAGAAGTCGATGTGGGCGTTAAAGAAGAACGACAGGCGGGGGGCGAAGGCATCGACGTCCAGGCCCCGCGCGAGGGCCTGCTCGACGTAGGTGAGGCCGTCCTTGAGCGTGAAGGCGAGCTCCTGGGCGGCGGTCGAGCCGGCCTCGCGGATGTGATAGCCCGAGATCGAGATCGGGTGCCAGCGCGGCATCTCGGCCGCGCACCACTCGAGCATGTCGGTGCACAGGCGCATCGCCGGATCGATCGGAAAGCACCACTCCTTCTGGGCGATGTACTCCTTTAAGATGTCGGTCTGGATCGTGCCCCCCAAGCGCTCGGCGGAGATCCCGTTCTCGGAGGCGGCGACCACGTAGAAGGCCAAGACGATCGCCGCCGGGGCGTTGATCGTCATCGAGACGGTCACCTCGTCGAGGGGGATGCCGGCGAACAGGGTCTGCATGTCGTCGACGGTGTCGAGCGCCACCCCCTCGACCCCGACCTCGCCCGCAGAGCGCGGGTGATCGGAGTCAAGGCCCATCAGGCTCGGCATGTCAAAGGCGGTCGAGAGGCCCGTCTGGCCGTGCTCTAAGAGGTAGCGAAAGCGCTCGTTGGTCTCCTCGACGGTGCCAAAGCCCGCGAACTGGCGCATCGTCCACAGCCGCCCCCGGTACATCGAGGGATAGATCCCGCGGGTGAAGGGAAACTCGCCGGGGTGGCCGAGGCGCTCGGCGTAGTCGAAGCCCTCGAGGTCCTCGTCGGTGTAGAGGGGCTCGATCTCGTGGCCCGAGATGGTCGTAAAGGGGGCGTCGCGCTCGGGGGTACGGGCGTAGAGGTCCGAGCGCCACTGATGGGCGCGGCGCCGTGCGTCGGGCTCGACCGCCATTGCCGGGAGTCTAGACGCGGCCCGCGCGCGGAGCCGGCCTAGGAGCTTGGCCTGCGCAGGTGCGCCCACGGGCGCTCGCGCTCGCGGATCAGCTCCGCCTGACGCGCGATGCCCGCGAGCGCGAGCTCTCGCTGGTCCACCCTCCGATCCGATGCCTGCCGAGGATGCCCAGGCCGACCAGGACCACGCTGAAGGCGGCCAGCGCCAGCCGCCGCCCGAGCTTCTCGAAGCGCATCACCCGCCAACCCCGCTCGCGCGCGATCCGCGCCAGGCCATCGTCGGGATTGACGACCACCGGCTGGCCGACCGCGCGCAGCATCGGCAGGTCCGAGGCCGAGTCCGAGTAGGCGAACGAGGCGTCGAGGTCGATGCCGTGGTCGTCGGCGAACCGGCGCATCGCCTCCACCTTGCCCTCGCCGTACATGAACGCCCCGCCCAGCTCGCCGGTGAACAACCCGTCGTCGCCGATCTCGTACCTGGTCCCGATCCCTCCGTCCATGTAGAGGATGCGAGCCAGCAGCTGGACGAGCTCGTCGCCGGCGGCGCTGACGATGAAGGTGGGTCGGCCCGCGTCCTGGTGGGCATAGACCTCCGCCAGCATCTCGGGGTAGATCCGCGGCAGCAACCCGACCAGGACCTCGGGCGCGAGCCGCTCGAGCTGGCGGGCCGAGGTTCCCTGGAACACCGCCTTGACCTCCGAGAGCAGCTTCTCGGTCGCCTCGTCGGTGGCGCCGCGGAGCCGAAACCGCAGCGCATCGAGGCCCCAGCGCAGCATCTGGCCGCGGCCGATCAGCCCCGCCTTGGCCGCCGCGCGGGCCCACGGCAGCCCCGACGACCCCGCGATCAGCGTCCGATCGAGATCGAAGAAGGCCGCTTCGCGGCCTTCGATACCTGCCGCCGACGTGCTCCGCTTCGCGTCCGCCGCCGGCGGGTCTACGGCGGGACGACCTGCCGCCGACGTGCTCCGCTTCGCGTCCGCCGCCGGCGGGTCTGCGGCCGGACGCTCGGTCATCTATCTCTAGGAACCGTTGACCTCAACGATGATCGCGTCGCCCTGGCCGCCGCCCGAGCAGATCGCGGCGCAGCCGAGGCCGCCGCCGCGGCGGCGCAGCTCGTGCACGAGCGCCCCGATGATCCGGGCGCCGGAGGCGCCGATCGGGTGGCCGAGGGCGATCGCGCCGCCGTTGACGTTGACCCTCTCCTCGTCGATGCCGAGCATCCGCACCGAGTTCAGCGCGACCGAGGCGAACGCCTCGTTGATCTCCCAGAGGTCGATCTCGTCGGCCGCGCGGCCGAGCTTCTCGAGCGCCTGGCGGGCCGCCTTCGCGGGGGTCCGCGCCAGGTAGGCGAAGTCGTCGGCGACCGTGCCGTAGGCGAGCACCGTGGCCAGCGGCCGGCGGCCGTTGGCGCTCGCCCACTCCGCCGAGTCGACGACGACCGCGGCGGCGCCGTCGTTGACGCCCGGCGCGTTGCCGGCGGTGTGGGTGGCGTCCTCGCCGCCGATCGCGGGCAGCTTGGCGAGCGTCTCGACCGTCGAGTCGGGCCGGATCGCCTCGTCGGCCTCGACCACGTTCTCTGCCCTGCGCGTCTTGACCGTGACCGAGACGATCTCCTCAGCGAGCCGCCCGTCGTCGGTGGCCCGAGCCGCGAGCTGGTGCGAGCGGGCGGCCCAGCGATCCATGTCGGGGCGCGAGCTCGAGCTCGTTGGAGACCTCGCTCGCCTCGTTGATCATCTGCTTGTCGGTGAACGGGTTGGTGAGCCCGTCGTGGGTCATCGCGTCGACCGCCTGGACGTCGCCCATCCGAAAGCCGAAGCGCGCGCCGGGCAGCAGATAGGGGGCGTTCGACATCGACTCCATGCCGCCGGCGACGCCGAGCTCGAGGTCGCCGGCGCGGATCGCCTGGTCGGCGAGCCCGACCGTGCGCATGCCCGAGGCGCATACCTTATTAATCGTCTCCGACGGGACCTCGCGAGGGATCCCGGCCTCGATCTGGGCCTGCCGCGAGGGGATCTGGCCCTGCCCCGCCTGCAGCACCTGGCCGAAGAGGACCTGCTGGACCTGCTCGGGCGCGACCTCCGAGCGCTCCAGCGCGGCGCCGATCGCGCCCCCGCCGAGCTCGGGTGCGCCCTTGGAGGCCAGCGCCCCACCCATCTTGGCGAAGGGGGTCCGCGCGGTGCCGAGGATGACTGTCTGGGCCATGTGTCCTTTCGTTCCGAGGCGGCCCGGCGGGCCGCGGAGGGTTCTCGTCGGGATGCTAGTGGGCGACCCGTCGAACCGGTTCGCTGAAGGATTGGGTCGCTCTGGGGTACCGAATCCTTCAGCGAGCCCAAGCGGAGGCGCTTTATAGACTCGCCGCCGTGGAGCTCGAGCTGGTCGATTCGCGCCTGGACGAGCTCGACGCGGGCCTGGTCGCGGTCGCCCTGGCCGAGGGTGACGAGCTGCCCGACGGCCTCCGCGACGCTCCCGGTGCCGACGACGCGAAGGGCGAGCCCAAGGCGGCGACGCTGCTCTACCCGGGGACCCCCCGGCGGGTGCTGGCGGTCGGCGTCGGCGAGCGCTCCGACCTCGACGCCGAGCGACTTCGCGTCGCCGCCGCGGTGGCGGGCAAGCGCGCCGCCTCGCTCGGCGCTCGCACGCTCGCCTGGTGGCTGCCCGACGGCTCGGGGCCCGAGCACGCCGCGGCGCTCGTGGAGGGCACCGTGCTCACGAGCTACCGCTTCGACCGCTACCGCTCGCAGGGATCCGAGGATTCGCCCGCGGGCCAGGTCGAGCGGCTGGTGCTGGCGGGGCCGGGGGCCGATGCGGCGCGGATCGAGCCCGAGGCCAGTGCCGCCCTGATCGTCGCGAGCGCCGCCAACCGGGCGCGCGGGCTGCAGGACCTGCCCGCCAACGAGCTCGACCCCGCGGCGCTCGCGGCGCGCGCCACCGAGCTCGCCGCCGCCCACGACGCGGTCGAGGTCGAGGTTCTCGACCGCGCCGCGATCGCCGGGCGGGGGATGGGCGGGCTGGCGGCCGTCTCGGCGGGCTCCGCGGTCGAGCCCCGGCTGATCACGCTGCGCTACGCGGGTGGCGGCGGCGGCGAGCGGATCGGGCTGGTCGGCAAGTCGGTGACCTTCGACAGCGGCGGGATCTCGATCAAGCCGGCCGCCCGCATGCACGAGATGAAGATGGACATGTCGGGTGGGGCCGCCGTGCTCGAGACGGTGGCCGCGATCGCCGAGCTCGGGCTCGAGCTCGACCTGGTCGCCGTCCTGCCGGCGACCGAGAACATGCCCAGCGGCGCGGCGATGCGGCCGGGAGACATCATCACCCAGCTCAACGGCAAGACGGTCGAGGTGACCAACACCGACGCCGAGGGCCGGCTGATCCTCGCCGACGCGCTCACCTACTGCGTGCGGGACCTCGGCGCCGCGCGGATCGTGGACGTGGCGACGCTCACGGGCGCCGTGGTGGTCGCACTCGGCTCGACCCACGCGGCGCTGATCTCCAACGACGACGAGTGGGCGGCGGCCGTCGAGCGCGCCGCCGAGCGCAGCGGCGAGCTCGCCTGGCGCCTGCCGCTTCATCCCGAGCACAGGCGGTTGATCGAGGGGAAGGCCGCCGATCTGGTCAACTCCTCGGCGAAGCGCAAGGCCTCAACGATCTCCGCCGCCGCCTTCCTGGAGCATTTCGTCGACGGGGTCCCGTGGGCGCACCTCGACATCGCCGGCACCGCCTGGGACACCGGCCGCGAGTACGTCGGCGACGGCGCGAGCGGCTTCGGCGTGCGTCTGCTGACCCGACTCGCGCGGGATCTGGCGCGGGGCTGACGGGGACGCCCGGCGTCAGGAGATGATCAGGCAGGTCCCGGTGCCGTGAGCGAGCAGCTGGTTGGACGCGACGTCCCAGAGCCGTGCCTCGCCGGTCGCCTGGCGCCCGCCCCGATACAGCACCTGCGCCTCGCAACGCACGGCGCCGGTCTCGCGGGTGATCGGGCGGACGAACTTGGCCTCCAGGGTCTGGGTCGCGTAGGCATGGCCGGCGGGCAACGTGGTGTGCACGGCGCAGCCGATCGCCGAGTCGAGCAACGTCGACGCGTAGCCACCGTGGACGGTGCCGATCGGGTTGTAGTGCTCCTCGCCGGGCTCGCCCTCGAACACGACCCGGCCCTCGCCGACCTCGACGGGCGCGATCCGCAGCAGGACCGCGAACGGCGGCGGGGGCAGCTCGCCGGCGGCGAGCGCCCGCATGTAGTCGAGCCCCGCCAGCCGCGCCCCGGCCGTGGCCGCGGGCGACGGGTCCTGCCAGGTGACGAGGCGTGTGCGGGTCGCCCCCGGCGAGCGCTCGGCGAGCTCCGGCGCCGCGGGGTTCGCCATGCTCACCGCGGCCCCTGTGGGCGCGGGAGCGGCTCGGGATAGAGCAGGTCGGCGAGGATCTCCTCGTTGGTCAGCTCGACCTCGAGGCGGGGCAACTCAACGATCTCGGTCGGGACGAGGCTGATCACCTGCGGCCTCCTTCGGTTCGGCGCGGCGGGCGAGCGGAGCTCGGTCTCGGTTCGCCTGCGCAGCTTCGGTTGCATGACGAAACGCAACGTAGCAGGCTCAGTTGCTTGATGCAACTATATGTGCGACAATCACACTCATGCTGGGCCGCGAGTACGACCAGACGTGTTCGATCGCCCGCACCCTGGAGGTGCTCGGCGAGCGCTGGACCCTGCTCGTGATCCGCGACGTGTTCAACGGGCGGCGCCGCTTCGACCAGCTGCAGGAGAGCCTGGGGATCGCCCGCAACGTCCTCTCGACCCGCCTCGGGTGGCTGGTCGACGAGGGAATCCTCGAGAAGCGCCCGTATCAGGAGCGTCCGGCGCGCTACGAGTACTTCCTCACCGAGAAGGGGCTCGACCTGTGGCCGGTGATGGTCTCGCTGCTGCACTGGGGCGACCGCCACCTCGCCGGCGCGGACGGCCCGCCGATGGTGATCGTGCACAAGGGCTGCGGTGGAGAGGTCGACGACCGCCGCATCTGCCGGCGCTGCGGCAAGCCCCTCGAGGTGCGCGACGCACGCGCCGAGTACGGCCCGGGCGCGCCGCCCGAGACGCGCCGTCGAGCGGAGCCGGCCCGCACGTAGGGAGCGAGCGGTGCGGGCTCGGCCGTAAGCTGCGAGGCGAAGCCGACCCGACCGCGGCGGACGCGAGGCGGAGCACGCGATCGGCGCTTCCTCGAATGAACTTCGAGCTCACCGACACCCAGCGCCTGCTGCGCGACACCGTGCGCGAGTTCGCGCGCGCCGAGGTTGCGCCCGTCGCCGAGCAGCTCGACCGCACCAAATCCTTTCCCTACGAGCTGGTCGGAAAGCTCGGCGAGCTCGGCCTGATGGGAATCCCCTTCCCGGAGCGCTACGGCGGTGGCGGCGCCGACACGCTCTCCTACGCGCTCTGCGTCGAGGAGCTCGCCCGGGTCGACTCCTCGGTCTGCATCACGCTCGCCGCGCACACCTCGCTGGGGACGATGCCGATCTATCTCTGGGGCAGCGACGCGCAGAAGGACGAGTGGCTGCCGACGCTGTGCGCCGGAGAGCGCCTCGCCGCCTTCGGGCTCACCGAGCCCGAGGCGGGCTCGGACGCCGGGGCGACGCGCACCCGCGCACGCCTCGACGAAGCCGAGTGGGTGATCGACGGGGCAAAGCAGTTCATCACCAACGCGGGCACCGAGATCTCGGGCTGCGTGACGATCACCGCGCTCACCGACTCCGCCGAGGAACAAGGCGCCTCAACAGCGGCGCGGCTCGGCTCCGCCTCGCAGGGCCGGCGCGAGATCTCGAACATCCTGGTCCCGAACGGCACCCCGGGCTACGAGCCCGGCGAGCCCTACCGCAAGATGGGCTGGAACGCGTCCGACACCCGGCCGCTCGCGTTCGCCGACTGCCGCGTGCCCGAGGCCAACCTGCTCGGCCGGCGCGGCGACGGCTTCAAGAACTTCCTCCACATCCTCGACGGCGGGCGAATCGGGGTCGCGGCGATGGGCGTCGGGCTCGCGCAGGGCGCGCTCGACGAGGCGATCGCCTACGCCAAGGAGCGCCGCGCCTTCGGGCGGCCGATCTCCAAGTTCCAGGCGATCCAGGCCAAGATCGCCGACCTCTCGGCCCAGATCGAGGCGGCCCGCCTGCTCACCCACCGCGCGGCGCTGGAGAAGGACGCGGGCGAGTCGTTCACGCTCACCGCCGCGCAGGCGAAGCTGATCACCGGGCGGCTGGCCGTGCGCGCGACCGAGGAGGCGGTCCAGATCCACGGCGGCTACGGCTACATCGAGGAGTACCCCGTCTGCCGCTTCTACCGCGACGCCAAGATCCTCACGATCGGCGAGGGCACCGACGAGATCCAGCAGATGGTGATCGCGCGAGCGCTGGGCTGCTGAGCGGGGCCATCGGGGCGGGACGCGCGGTCAGCGGGTGAGCCGGTCCGCGAGCTCGCCCACGGCGCGGCGCAGACGTGCGCGCTCGACGCCGACGTTCCGCTCGAGGTGGTCGACGAGCTCGGCGGCCAGCGGCGCGAGGATCAGGTGAGCGCAGAGCGCCGCGTCGGCTCGCGGCCGGAGCTCGGTGACGAGTTGGGCGATGTGCTGGTGCCAGGCGGCGTAGGCGCCGGTCGCATAGCGAGCGCCCGGCCGGCCACTGTCGGCCGCGATCAGCAGCTCCGCCCCGTCGGCGGTCAGCTCGAGAAGGGCGTCGAGGAACGCCCGCAGACGGTCGGCGGCCGGGGCCCCGGGGCCGAGCGGCGGCGGTCCGCGGAGGATCGCCTCCTGCAGCTCACGCTCACCGTCGTCGAGCAGGGCCAGCGCGAGCCCCGAACGGTCACCGAAGCGGTGAAAGACGGTGCCCTTGCCCACCCCCGCGGCCCGCGCGACCTGCTCCATGGTGACGTTCTCGACCCCATGCTCCGAGAACAGCCGCCGCGCGGCGCGCAGGACGCGGCCGCGGTTGCGCGCCGCGTCGGCGCGCTCGCGGCGCGGAGCACCGAGCACCGGGAGCTCGGTCAGCGGTTGCGGTTCGGTCGCTCGTTGCGATTCGGTCGGCCCTCGCGGCGAGCGTCTGACCATCGCGGCTCATACTAACTGGACCGCGGTCAGGTTCCTGTTAGGATCCTGCATAAGTGGACTACGGTCAAGTTAGAACCTGAGGTGAGCCATGGAGGCCTTCGCGATTCCCCTCCTGCTGGTGGTCGGCGGGCTGCTCGCGCTGCAGGGCGGCGCCAACGTGCAGCTCAGCGTCGCAACCGCAAGCCCGTTCGCCGCCTCGACGCTTCAGCTCGGCGTCGGTGCGCTGCTCATGCTCGCAGCGGCCGCCTCCGCCGGGGCCGTCGGGGCGTTCGGCCTCGTCGGCGACGTCGAGCCGTGGCAGCTGCTCGGCGGGCTCGGCTCGGCGCTCTACATCACCGCCGGCATCCTGCTCTTCCCCAGGCTCGGGGCGATCGTCGCGGTCGGGCTCTTCATCACCGGCCAGATGCTGGCCTCGCTCGCGATCGACGGCCTCGGCTGGTTCGGGGCCGAGGCCGAGCGACTCGGGATCGCCGAGCTCGCCGGAGCCACCTCGGTGGTCGTCGGCGCAGGGCTGATCGTCGCCGCCCAGGCAGGCGGCGAGGAGGTGCGAAGCGCGCTTCGCGGGCGCGGTGGTTGGCTCGCCCTCGCCCTCGTCGCGGGTGCCGCGCTGCCCGTGCAGGGCGCCGTCAACGCCGAGCTCGATGGTCGGCTCGACGCCCCGCTCGCAGTTGGCGCCGTCTCCTTCCTGATCGCCACGGCGGCGATGGCTGTGCTGCTCGCGGGATCGCTGGCGCTCGGCGGGGCGCCGCGGCCCCGCGTCGGGTCCCTTCGTCACGTTCCATGGTGGGGTTGGCTGGGAGGAATCTGCGGCGCCACCTACGTCACGTCGGCCTTCCTCTTGATCCCCGAGATCGGCGCCGCAGCGGTGGTCGCGCTGACCGTCGCCGGCCAACAGGTCGTCTCGGTGCTCGTCGACCGTCACGGGCTGCTGCGCCTTCCCAGGAGACCGATCCCCGCGGCACGGCTGGCCGGCGTCGCGCTGCTGCTCGCCGGCGTCGTCTCGATCGAGGTCGGGTAAGCGTCGGCGTTCGCGGTGTCGGCGGAGGGCGTTCGTGGATAGATCCCCGAGTTTGCGGATTCGTCACCGACGACACAAGGATTCGTCCGCTGGGCGTGCTTACACTGCGCGTCGACGATCCACCATGGCCCCGATGGGGAGGTGCCGATGGAAAGGTTGGAGAGCAAGGCGAAGTGGCAGGAGTTGACCGCCCTTCGCGACGAGATCGATGGACCCGCGGTCGTCGTGCCGATCTGCGTCAGCAGGATCGACGGCAAGCGCCACGACCTCTCGCCGAGGGCGCGCAGGTTCGCGGAGGCGCTGTCGTTCTCGGACGCGTGGTCGCGGATAACCGAGGCTCGCAACCGCGGGATGGCCGCCTAGGGTTCCGAGGACGACGATCCCGTAGCGCTCTAGGAAACGCCGTAGCGCTCTAGGAAACGCCGCTCGGCCTCGGCGCGCTGGCCGCGATCAGTCATCCGTCGCCGCGGCGAGCAGCTCGCGCGCCGCGGTGGCGGGATCGGTCTCGCGGCGCACGACGCGGTCGAGCAGCTCGGCCCACTCCGGGTCGCTCGACGCCCGCGCCTCGAGCTCGCGGCGCATCCGGGCGGCGGCGATCCCGAGCACCTCGGCGCGAAGATTGCGCGCTCGGCGCTCGGCGAGCGTGCCCTGATCGGCGATGTGGCGGCCGTGCGCGTCGATCATCTCAACGAGCTCGTCGATCCCCTCGTCCGTGGTCGCCTCGGTGCGCACGACGGGGACCTTCCACGCCCGTTTCGGGCCCAGCGCCAGCACCGTCTTTACCTCGCGGACCATGGTGTCGGCCAGCGGGTGGTCGCACTTGTTGACCACGATCACGTCGGGGATCTCCATCACCCCGGCCTTCAGCGCCTGGATCGAGTCGCCCGACCCGGGCATCAGCGCCAGCACCACGGTGTCGGCGTGATCGACGATGTCGATCTCGCCCTGGCCGACGCCGACCGTCTCGAGCAGGATGTCGTCCTTGCCGGATGCGTCCATCAGCAGGGCCGCCTGCAACGCCGCCTCGGCGAGCCCGCCGAGCGAGCCCCGGGTCGCCATCGAGCGGATGAAGACGCCGGGATCGAGGAAGTGGTCGGAGAGCCTGATCCGGTCGCCGAGCACGGCTCCCTGGGTGAACGGGCTCGAGGGGTCGATCGAGAGCACGCCGATCTCGCGCTCGGCCGCGCGCAGCTTCACGCAGACGGACCCGATCAGGGTGCTCTTGCCGACGCCGGGCGGGCCCGTGAGGCCGACGATCCGCGCCCTGCCGGTGCGCGGGAAGAGCTCGGCTACCAGCCGGTCACCCTCCGGGTCGTGGTTCTCCACCAGGCTGATCGCGCGCGCGAGCGCCCGCTTGTCGCCGGCGACGAGGCGGCCGGCGAGCGAGCCGGCCGGATCTGATCTGGTCACAGCCAAGGCGTCCGCAGTGTAGGTGACGACTCCGCCGGCTAAAGCGGTTTCTCAGACCACCGCCGCAAGCGCGGCGGTTGCGGCCTGACGGCCCCGTCCGGGCCGCTCGATTCCCTCCCGCGCACGGGCGCGAGCGAGGATCACCTTGGCGGCGTTCACGTCGGCGTCCTCGGCGTGTCCGCAGGCGAGACACCGAAAGCGCGGGCCAGCTCGGCTGCGCGCATCGACAGCCCCGCATCCACAGCACGTCCGCGACGTGTCCGCCGGCTCGACCGCGACCACGCGCCTACCAGCCTCCTCCGCTTTGTAGGCGAGGTACGAAAGCAACTGCCCCCAGCCCTGGTCGGCAATCTCCCGGTTGAGAGCGCGCTTCTGCGCGACATTGGCGCCGGGCGCTGCGAGCGTGCCGGAGGCGGAGCGGACCATGTTGGCGACCCGCAGCCTCTCGACTGCAATCAGGTCGAAGCGCTCGACGAGGGTCCGGGACAGCTTGTGGGCGGCATCTCGTCGTCGGTTGGCCTCGCGCTCACGGTGGCGTGCGAGCTGCGCCGCGGCCTTCGCCCTGCGCGCAGAGCCGCGCTTACGTCGGGCGAGCTTGCGCGAGCCGCGTCGCAGCCTTTTCGCGTTCGCGCGGCCTGCTCGCGGGCCACACACCAGCTCGCCGGTGGAGAGCGAGACAAGTCGCCGCACGCCCATGTCGATGCCAACCGCCGCGCCCGTGCCCGGGCGAGGCTCCGGGATCGGCAGCTTCGCCGTGACCGAGACGTGGTAGCGCGCTCGCGCTCCTGTTTCCTTGCGGGTAACCCGAACCTCTCCGAGAGTCGCCTCCGCGGGGATCGGGCGGTGCCACTTCACCTTCACGCAGCCGATGCCTTGCAAGCGTAGGCGTCCCTGCTCAGTTACCTCGACGCCGCCCGCGTTGCCCTTCTGAGTCCAAGCCAGCGTGTTGAAGCGCCGGTGCGACCTGAATCGCGGGTAGCCCGGCTTCTCTCCGCGCCGCAGACGATGAAAGAAGGCGCCGAAGGCGCGATCGAGGCGACGCAGCACCTCCTGCGCCGACCAGTAGTTCATCCCCTCCGGCGGGCACAGCTCCGGGGCAGATCGGCGCAGTTCGGTCAGCTCCGCCGACTGGTCGCCATATCCGAGCGACTTGCCCAAGCGGCGATAGGCATCGCGGCGCTGCTCAAGCGCGGCGTTGTAGAGGCTGCAGGCGAAGCGAAGCTGGCTCTCGAGCGCCTCGCGCTGGCGACGGGTCGGGTAGAGGCGGTAGCGGTACGTGCGGTGCACGGATCAGCGCCCCTTCTGCTCGGCGACATAGCGGCGCACGGTCGCCTCCGAGACGTGGCCGACCGTACCCGCGTAGTAGCTGCGCGACCAAAACGTCGGCAGCCGCGAGCGAAGCTGGGGGAACTCCTGTCGCAGCACGCGGCTAGTGCGAGCCTTCATCCGCGAGACGACCACGGCCGGCGCCCAGCGGGGATCGAATTCAACGAACGGGTGCACGTGGTCGGGCATCACCTCGACGGCGTGCACGCTCGCCTCCAGATCAATGGCCACTCGCCCAGCAGCTCACGCAGGCGTCGGGCCACTGGCCCGTCCAGCACCCGCCGGCGGTGCTTCGGGCACCAGGCTAGGTGGTACTTGAGCGAGAACACCGCCCCAGCGTTCTTGGCGTAACGACCTCCCGACCATGCACGGAGATAAGCATGGGGCCCGGACATAACCCCCAAGCGAGGTCGGCGCTGCGAGCCGGGCCGGTCGCCGATCCTCCCACCACCTGAAAGGCCGCGGTCCCCTCGACGCAGGTCGAGGGACGACCGGGCAACCCGCGGCCCGACCCGGCCCGCGGATCGCCATCTAGAGTCCGCGCGCGATGCTCGGGACGCTTCGCTTCCTCGCCCGCAACGGGATGCTGAACCCGCGCTACGCGCGCCTGCTCTTCCGCTATCTGTGGCGGCGGTTCCTGACCCCCGCGGGGTGGCGCTGGGAGACCGACGGGCCCGTGTTCTTCGGCACGGGCCTGGAGCTGCAGATCGCGAGGAGAGGAAGGATTCGCTTCGGGCGCTTCGTCTGGATCGGCGACGGCACCAAGATCCGCTGCCACGAGGGCGAGGTGGAGATCGGCCCCAAGACCGTGCTCGGCCAGGAGTGCACGATCTCCGCCTACCGCCGGGTGCGCATCGGAGAGCAGTGCGTGGTCGCCGACCGGGCGATGTTCATCGACTTCGACCACGGGGTGGTCGAGGTCGAACGCCCGATTCGGGTGCAGGGGATCTACATGCGTGACGTGGACGTGGGCTCGAACGTCTGGGTCGGCTACGGCGCCTGCGTCCTGCGCGGCGTCCGGCTCGGCGACAACTCGATCGTCGGCACCAACGCCGTGGTCACCAAGGACGTCCCGGCCAACGCGGTCGTCGGCGGCGTGCCGGCGCGTCTGCTGCGGATGCGAGATGCGCCCACGACGCTGCGCTGGCCCGATCCGATCGCTCCCGATCCCGCGGCCGACACGACCGTGCAGCCGCCGGGCTGAGCGCTCACGCCACGGTCAGCTCGAGCTCGGCGTCGAGATCGAGGAAGGCGCCGAAGCGCGCGACGGTCCGCTCGAGCGCCGCGCGCTGCGCGCCGCCGAGCGGCGCGAGCACGGTCGCCTCGACGGTCACCGAGCGCGCCGAGAGCGTCCGTTTCCAGCCGCCGACGGTGCGGCCGTCGATCGCGATCGTGCGGGTGAGCATTCCCTCCATCGGCGGCGCGGCGACCAGATCGACGCGCAGGTCCTTGTAGGCGACGATCATCTCGTCGTAGGTCGGCAGCAGCAGCGCCCGGTTGCGGGCCGGTGCTTCGGTGACCGAGCCGAGCTCGAACCAGGCGGTGCCGTCGTCGTCGACGGTCTCGGTGGGCCCGCAGAAGCCGATCGCCTGCCGCGCCTGGGTCACGGTCAGCCCCGACCACCAGGAGAAGTCGCGGGCGGTCGCCGGTCCGTGACTGCGGAGGTAGCGTCGGGCGAGCTCGGCGAGCGCGGCGTCGCCGCTCGGCCCCGAGTCCGCGGCGGCGCGGTGGTCGAGCAGCATGTAGGTCTGGTGCCTGCCGCGGCGCGGGCCGCTGCAGACGAGCTGCTCGACCTCCGCGTGCATGAACACGTATCCGAGCCGGATCGAATCGCCCTCGATCCCGTCCCGGGCCAGCGCCGCGGCGAGCTCCTTGCGGGTGCGCGGCTCGCCGGCGGCGAGCTCGCGGGCGATCACCTCGTGGCAGCGGCTCAGGGTCGGCCCGTCGAGCCCGGCCCGCCCGTACCCGTAGCGGCTCGCCGCGTGCACCCGCGAGGCGGTCAGGCGCAGCAGCCAGCGGATGTCCTCGGCCGCGACGAGGTGCCAGGTCGGGCGCATGACGTGGGTGCGCAGGATCTCGCCGGCGGCGAAGGCGCGCTCGATCTCGGCGTCCGAGACCTCGCCGACCCGCTCGCCCAGCGACCACTTGACCTCGGCGAACTCCTGCGCCTGCACGGCCCCCGACCAGCGCACGGCGTCGGCCGCGGAGCCGAGGGGCTCGCCCGCGAGCCGCTGGCTGGCGAGGCGCCGGCGGATCGTCGCCAGCGCGTCCATCGCTACGCGTGGGCGCGGGCGCGGGATGCGTCGGTGAGCTCGGCGTAGACCGCGGCCGTCGAGCGCGCGACGTCGGCCCAGTCGAAGCGCAGGATGTGCTCGGAGCCCTCGGCGACGAGCCGCGCCCGCAGCTCGGGGTCGGTGAGCAGCCGCTCGACCATCTCGCCGAGCGACTCCGGGTCGCGAGCGCGAAAGCGTAGCCCCGCCTCGTTGTGCGGGACGACCTCGCGCAGGCCGCCCGTGTCGGCGACGATGCACGGGCAGCCGGAGGCCATCGCCTCGAGCGCCACGAGCCCGAACGGCTCGTAGATCGAGGGCACCACGCAGACGTCGGCGATCCGGTACAGCGAGTGCAGGACGTCGTCGCCGATCCAGCCCAGGAAGGTGCCGTGGCGCTCGAGCCCGAGCTCGGCCGCCTGGCGGCGAAGCTCAACCTCGTGGGTGCCCGAGCCGGCGACCACGAAGCGGGTTTCGGGCACCGCCTCGAGCAGCCGCGGCATCGCCTCGAGCGCGAGCTGGAAGCCCTTCTCGTAGACGAGCCTGCCGATGAGCAGCACGAGGCGCTCGTCGGGCGCGGCGAACTCGGCGCGCAGCCGCTCGAGCCGCGCCTCGTCCTGGGGCTGGAGGTCGCCGGGGTCGATCCCGTTCGGGATCACCGCGACCCGCCCCTCCTCGACTCCGAAGATGTCAGCGATCTGCTCGCGCATGTAGTACGAGCAGGCGATCACCCGGTCGGCGCGATTGGCGATCCAGCGCTCGACCCCGTGGATGTGGCTCTGGGGGTGCTTGTCGACCCAGCCCTGATGGCGTCCGTGCTCGGTCGCGTGGATCGTGGTCACCAGCGGCGCGGCGAAGCGCCGCGCGAGGTGGTCGCAGGCCATCGCCACGAGCCAGTCATGACCGTGGACGAGGTCGAAGTCGTGGCGATCGCCGAGCTCGACCCCGGCGGCGAGCATGTCGGCGTTCATGCGCTCGACCCAGGCGACGAACTCCCCCAGGTCGGTCGGCCGCCGCGGCTCGCGGACGCGGTGGATATGGACCCCCGAGACGACCTCCTCGGCCGGTGACTCCTCACCCCCGCGGGTGAGCACGTGGACCTCGGTCCCGGTCGCGGCCAGGTTCTCCGAGAGCTTGCGGACGTGGCGTGCGAGCCCCCCCTCGATCAGGGGTGGGTACTCCCAGGACAGGGTGAGGGCTTTCGTCAAGGCTCGAGCAGGGGGCTGAGACTCAGGTCGGGCGCCAGGTTTCGCAGCCGCGCCCGCGGGGGCTCGGCGCGGGAGTCTATGGCCTCGAGCAGCGCTCGGGCGTGATCGATCGAGCGCTGATAGGGGTAGTCGCCGGCCTGGCGACGACGGTCGAGGAACGCCCAGTCGCTCGCCTGGACGGCGAGCAGCTCGCGGGCGGCGCGCTCGGCCGCGCCCGCGCCGAGCCCGGCGCCGAGCGCCCGCAGCGCCCGCAGCTCGAGCCGCCGTTGCGCCCAGGCGAGATCGG
>WHSW01000089.1 GCA_009379895.1 Solirubrobacterales bacterium | reverse complement strand
CGGCCCAGCGCAGCCAGTAGTCGAAGCAGCCGATCCCGGCGAGGAAGCCGAGCGGCCCGGTGATCGCCGGCACGATCAGGTGCGGGTAGCCGGTCTGCTCGGTCTGAAAGATCTCGAGGCCCGAGATCGCGCGCAGGAGGACGACCAGCCCGAAGCCGAAGCCGATCCCGAGCAGGAAGCCGAGCGCCGCCCGTCCCATCCCTGGTCTCTTCAGAGCCACCGCCATCGTCCTTCCTCCTAAGCCTATGTCCCGCCCTGGCCGGCCGACGACCCGCCGCCGCTCGCCGATGCCGACTGCTTCTGCGCCCTGGTCTCCCGGGCGACCCACTGGTCGAACTCCTGCTGGGACTCGACCACCACCGTGGCCCTCATCGTCGAGTGCCCGGTGCCGCAGTACTCGGTGCAGATCAGCGCGTACGTGCCCTCCTTGTCCGGGGTGACGACGAACTCATCGTCGATCTCGTCGCCGCTCGCGCCGGCGGGCACAGCGTCGCGCTTGATCCGCCACTCGGGAACCCAGAACGAATGGACCACGTCCAGCGCGCTGAGGGTGACCTCGAGCTGGCGGTCGACCGGCACGTGGAGCTGGCTCGTGGTCAGGTAGGTCGGCTCGCCACCCGAGTCCTTGCCGACCTGCGCCTCCGGGTACTCGAACGTCCACTTGAACTGCTGGGCCGTGACGTGGAGGGGCATCCGGTCGCTCGCCTTGGCCTCGATGTCGTTGAGGACGATCCAGCTGTAGATCGCGACGACGAGCACGATCGCGGTCGGGATCGCGGTCCAGGCGACCTCGAGCCTGGTGTTGCCGTGGATCGGCGCCCCGTCGGACTCGTCGCCGGGCCGCGCCCGCCACTTCCAGATCGCGTAGATCAGCATCACCATCACGATCGAGAAGACCAGCGACGAGAGCACGATCGACACGTCGAAGAGGGTGTCGATCGGTCCCGCCTGGGCGGAATCGGCATCGCCGAACCATTCGATCTGCAGCATCAGGACCGAGATCACCGCGGCGAGGGCGAGCATCACCGCCACCAGCTTTACGTAGGTTCCGCGCGTCACCGGGAGGCGATTCTATTGATCGCGCAGACGGGGCAACCGAGCCGGTCGCCGCTAGCGACGGGCGTCACTAGGCGCGCTTGATCGGGGCCAGGCCGTCGAGCTCGCCGGCCGAGGCGGCGAGCACCGTGCGCGCCACCCCCTGCCAGCTCCAGAGGCGCTCGGTCGTCTCGCGCAGGGCCTCCCCGGCGGTCTCGCGAGCCGCCGGCGAGAGCGCCAGCCAGGCGTTGACGCGATCGGCGATCGAGGCCACCGCCTCGACGCCGAGCGGGAACGAGACCAGCCCCGCGACCTCCGCCGGCAGGTCGGCCGCGAGCTCGCGGCTCACCTCCAGCGCGCCGGAGTGCGCCGCGGCGACCGGCAGCGCGCCGGCGGCCGCGGCCTCGGCGGCGACCATGCCGAACGCCTCCGGGAAGGTGCTCGGAAAGACGAGCGCGTCGGACGCCGCCACGGGCGTCGCCACCTCATCGTGCTCGAGGCGCCCCGCGAAGCGGACGCTGCCCGCCGCCCCGGCCGCGGCCTCCGCGTAGCCGCTCGGAGGGTCGGCGAGGAAGGCCGCGAGCATCTCGAGCCTGCCCACCTCGCCGCCCTCGTCGGCGCGGCCGCGGGCGGCGATCTCGAGCGGCTCGGCGAGGTCGCCGCGCTCGAGCGCCGAACACAGCCGCCGCAGGGCGTCCTCGTAGGAGCCGAAGCCGACGATCAGCAGGCGTGCGCCGGGGTTTGCGGAGTGGATCAGCGGCCAGGCCGCGAGCAGCAGGTCGACGCCCTTGGAGACGATCAGCTTGCCGACGAAGATCGCGCGGGGACCCTCCGAATCGGCGAACCAGTCGATCGCGTCGGCGGCCTGCTCGACGTCTCGGTCCCAGGCGGTCGCTTCGTGCGTGGTGGACGCTGCCACCTCGCCCGGCCGCAACTGTGCGGCGAGCTCGCGCAGGCGCGCGGGGCGGTCCGCGGGGGGCATCGGCGCGAAGAGGGTCGTGTCGACGCCCGGTGGGCCGAGGCGGACCTTGGCGTTGATGGCGGGATCGTCGACCGCCTGGAGCAGCCGGTCGGCGATGTGGACGGAGCCGACCAGGATCCCGTTCGCCGCGCTGACCGCCTCGACGGCGTAGGGGCCGAAGCGTTCGAGATCGGGGAGGACCGTGTAGGAGAGGTCGGAGCCGTGGACCTTGATCGCGTACTCGAGGCCGGCGCGCGCGAGGATCACCGGGCCCATCACGAGGTGGTTGCCGAGCGCCGCGTCGACGCCGCCGAGCTCGGCGACCAGGTCGCGCACGGCGACGACGTTGGCCTCGAGGTAGGAGGCGAGCTCGGTGTCACTGAGCTCGGCGAAGGTCTTGACCTCGAAGCCCTCATAGGTGTCGCGGACGAAGACGGGCAACAGCCCGCCGATGTCGGGGTTGTGGATCGTCACCGATCCCGGCGCGCCGGCGCCGAGGTCGGTGGCCTCGCGGTCCTGGCAGACGAGGTGGACCTCATGGCCGAGCCGGGCCAGCGCCGTGGCCAGGCTCGCGTTGTAGACGTTCGAGCCGGTGCCGCGCAGCAGGTAGCCGTGGAAGATCAGGACCTTCATGAGCCGGGAGCGTATTGGGCGAGGGTCGCCCGCGCCGTGCTCGCCGGTAATCTGCGCTCGATGCAGAACCCGCGTCAGATCTACCGGCTGCGCGCCCGTGCCTCGGGTCGCGAGGCCCTCGCCCCGGCCGAGCCGAGCGGTGTCTACCGCGACCGCGAGACCGGTGAGGAGATGGAGCCGGTGACCCGGGTGCTCCCCCTGGCTCCGTCGGAGTCCTCGCTGCTGCGCACCCCCGAGAACCTGCGCGTCTGCCGGCGCTGCGACCAGCTGATCGGCGTCGACGTCAGCGACTGCCCGTACTGCGGCCTGCGCCAGCCACCGCTCGGCCCGGCAGCGTGAGGCCGATTCGACGGGCGCGCACGGCGGCCGCCTTCGCCCTGGTCGCGCTCGCCGGCGGCTGTCTGATCGCCTGTGGCGGCGACGACGAGACGACCTCGACCGGTGATGCCGCCGGCCTGACCGAGACGACGACGACCTCGACCGAGCGGACCACCTCCACGGCACCCCAGACCTCGACCACGACGTCGACCACCTCGACCACCTCGACCACCTCGACCACGACGACGTCGACCACCGGCGGGTCCGGCGGCACCCAGACGCCCGCCCCCGACGGCGGGCCGGACCCCGGCTCGTCGGAGGCGTCGGGGGGCACGGGCCAGGGCAACGGCGCCGACGACGGGGTCGTCGGGGACGACGACGGCCAGGTCGGGGGCTCCGGCGGCGGCCACCAAGCGTTCGATCAGTTCTGCCAGGACAACCCCGACGCCTGCGAGTAGGGGCTCGGGGCGCGCTAGCGAACGAGCCGCGGCGGGCGCTCGGCGATCGCGTCGACGAGCGCGACCAGCGTCTCGCGGACGCGGCGCAGGGTCGGGGCGTGGACGAGCTCGCCGTCGGCGCCGAGCTTCGCCTTGACCCCGGGGACGGTGAGCGCCACGTCCACGTGCGCGGCCTGAGCGAGCAGGGTCTGCGTGAGCGCCATCTGCGCCCGGATCCCGCCGGTCGGGACCGATGAGGCGCTGATCAGCGCGACGGGCATGTTCGAGAGCTCGCCGCTGCCGACGAGCCAGTCGAGCGCGTTCTTGAGCACGCCGGGCATGCTGTGGGCGTACTCGGGGCTGACGATCAGCAGCCCGTCGGCCCCGCGCAGCAGCCGCCGCCACGCCCAGACCGCCGCCGGCGCTCCCTCGCCCTCGCCGTCGAGCTCGGGGCTCATGGCCGGGACCTCGGCGAGCCCGCGAAACGGCTCGATCGTCATCCCCTCCGGCGCCTCGCGCAGCGCCGCCCGCAGCATCGCCGCGTTGGCGGAGCTGCGCTGGAGGCTGCCGCAGATCGCCGCCACCCGGGTTTCCCCGCCCGCGCTCTGGCTGCGCTCGGCCATCATGCGAGGCTAGCCGGACGACGCGGTCGCGCGCCGTCGCCGGCCGTGGACCGCGACCGCGCCGCGCCGCGCCGCCGGTGGACGGGGCTAGCCCTTCGGGACCAGGTAGGCCCAGTAGAGGAGTCGCGCGCCCTCGTACGTGCAGCCGTAGCTGCGCGTGCCGCCGACCTTCTGCTGGGGACGGCTGCGATTGAGCAGATCCTCCTCCTGGGTGCACTGGCCCTCCTCGCGACTAGCCCGCCAGACGTCGGAGTCGCTGGCGCCGAAGTCGGCGAGGTTCGAGAGCCAGCTCGTCGTGGTCAGCGCGACGATCATCCCCTTGCGCACCCTGAGCGGGTCGGCGAGGGTGACCACGGGCCTGCTGCCCAGCGACGAGTGCATCTGCACGACCGGGCTCTGCTTGACGAGCTTGTACGGGCCGTCCTCCTTGCGCTTGAGGACCGAGAGTCGGGCGGTCGGCGGACCGCTCTTCGAGAGCGCCGTCTCGAAGAAGTCCTGCTCCTCCTTCGAGGGCCTGGAGACGTCGACGCTCCAGGCGACGATCGTCCCGGGCCTGCGGACCTTGAACGGGTTGCGCGTGCCGTCGGCGCTGATCTGAAAGCCGGTCACGCGGCCCATCGCCTGACAGCTCTTCTCCGCCGCGGCGTCGGGCGCCTGGGGCGTCGGGCAGGTGGGCCGCGGCGTCGTCGCGGTCTGGCCGAGCACCGTCGCCTTCACCTTCGCCGCCGCGCCACGGTCGGCGAGCGCCAACCCGGCGAGCAGCGAGGTCGCGAAAACGACCGCCACCAGGGGCACCAGACGGTGGGATGTGCGAATCGTTGCCATCAGGGAAGCTGGAACACCTGGTTCGCGACCGGGTTGCGGTTCCGCGGCGCCGCCACAGCTTAGGCAGCCCCGCGGCCGACGGTACATTCCCCCGCGGTGCCTGCAATCGAGGTCACAGGGCTCGAGCGTGAGTTCGAGGGCGGCATCCGGGCCGTCGACGGCGTCGACCTCGAGGTCGCGGCCGGGGGCATCTACGCCTTTCTGGGCCCGAACGGGGCCGGCAAGACGACCACCGTGCGGATGCTGACCACCCTGCTGCGCCCGACCGGCGGCAGCGCCCGGGTCGCCGGCCACGAAGTGATCGCCGAGGCGGCCGCGGTGCGGCGCTCGATCGGGGTCGCCCTCCAGGAGGCGGCGCTCGACCCGCTGATGACGGGCCGCGAGTTGATCGCCCTGCAGGCGACCCTGCACGGCCTCGGCGGCGGCGAGGGGCGGCGCCGGGGCGGCGCGCTGCTCGAGCGAGTCGGCCTCAGCGGCGCGGCGGACCGACGGGTCGGCACCTACTCGGGCGGAATGCGGCGCCGGCTCGACCTCGCCGCGGCGCTCGTCCACGAGCCGCGGGTGCTGTTCCTCGACGAGCCGACCACCGGGCTGGACCCGGTCAGCCGCAAGGCGATCTGGGAGGAGGTCGCGGCGCTCAACCGCGAGGGAGCGACGGTGTTCCTCACCACCCAGTACCTCGAGGAGGCCGACCGGCTCGCCGACCGGGTCGGGATCATCGCCCGCGGCCGGATCGTCGCCGAGGGCACCCCGGGGTCGCTGAAGGCCGAGGTCGGCCACCCGCACCTCGAGATCGGGCTCGCGGAGGGCTCGATCGAGCGCGCCGAGGGGATCGGCGCCGCCTTCGGTCGCCTGCAGCCGGCCAGGGACGGCAAGGTCCTGGTCGAGCTCGAGGGCGGCGCCACGCAGGTGGCCCGCGTCGTGCGCGCGCTCGACGACGCCGGGCTCGCGGTCGAGTCGCTGGAGCTGGTCGAGCCGACCCTCGACGACGTGTTCGTCGCCAAGACCGGCGAGCACATCGAGGCGGGCGCGTCCGGCGAGCCCGCCGCGGCGCCCGCGGCCGCGGACGGTGAGGGCTCGGCCCGGGCGTGATCCGGGGCCTGGCGGTCAACCTGCGCGTCGTCGGCGCGCTCGGCCGCCGGTCGGTGCGCCAGACGTTCCGGCGCCCGCAGCTCGTCGCGCCGATCCTCGTCTTCCCCACCCTGCTACTCGCGATCCAGACCGGCGGCGCCGGGGGCGCGGTCGACCTGGCGGGGTTTCCCGACGTCAACGGCTTCCTCGACTTCATGCTCGCCGGGGCGATGATCCAGTCCTGCCTGCTGGCGGGCAACAGCGGCGGGATCGCGCTCGCCGTGGACCTCGAGATGGGCTTCACCGACCGCCTCTTCGCGGCGCCGATCTCGCGCTTCGCGATCGTCGCGGGCCGGCTCGCCGGGACCTCCGTGCTCGGGATCGTGACCGCGATCTGGTTCATCGCGATCGGACTGCTGTTCGGGGCCGACTTCGAGCAGGGGGTGGCGGGGATGGCGCTGATGGTGGTGTTCGTCTCGCTCTCGGCGATCGCCTTCGGCGCGCTGAGCGCCGCGATCGCGCTCTACACCGGCAAGGCGTCCGTGGTCCAGGGACTGTTCCCGCTCGTCTTCGTCGTCCTCTTTCTCTCCAACGCCTTCTTCCCCGCCGACCTGATGCTGGCGCCGGCCTCGCAGATCGCCGAGTACAACCCGATCAGCTTCATCGTCGACGGGATCCGCGACCAGGTGATCGGCGGCTTCGACGCCGTGGTGTTCGCCGAGACGGTGGGGGCGATCGCGCTCGTCGGCGCGGTCTCGATCTCGCTCAGCGCCGTGGCGCTGCGGCGACGCCTGAGGCTGGGCGGATGACCGCTCGGGCCGAGAGCGTCGCGCGTCCGCCCGCGCTGCGCGCCGATCTGGCCACGGTCCGGGTGCTGGTCCGGCGGGCCGCGAACGAGATCCTGCGGGTCCCCGGCGCCGCGATCCCCGGCGTGCTCGCGCCGACGATCTTTTTCGTCGGGCTGACCGCGGTGTTCAGCGGTCTGACCGCGCTGCGAGGCTTCGACACCGACACCTACCAGAGCTTCATCGTCCCGATCAGCCTGCTCCAGGGCGCCGGGTTCACCGGCGCCGCGGCCGGCGTCAACCTCGCCCGCGACATCGAGCAGGGCTGGTTCGACCGGCTGCTGGTCTCCCCCGCCCCGCGGCCCGTGCTGCTCGCCGGGATGGTCGCCTCGGCGAGCCTGCGCTCGCTGATCCCGGCGACCTTCCTGCTCGCGATCGGGTTCGCGATCGGGGTCGGGTGGCCGGGCCTCGACGGGCTGGTGCTGGCGCTCGCGTTCGTGATGGCGACCGGCGCCGTGGCGGCCTGCTGGGGGGTGATGATCGCGCTTCGTTTCCGGACCCAGAGCGCGGCGCCGCTCATGCAGTCGGGCATGTTCGTGCTCGTGCTGACGACCACCGCCTACGCCCCGCTCGACGTCCTGCAGGGCTGGCTCGCCGACATCGCCCGGCTCAACCCGCTGACCCAGGTGGTGGAGGCGATCCGCTCGGGCTTCGTCACCGGGTCGGTGAGCTGGGCCGACGCCGGCCAGGGAGCGCTCGCGGTCGCGGCGCTGCTCGCGGTCCTCGGGGCGATCGCGCTCTACCAGCTGAACCGGACCGGACGCCGATGAGCGACGGCGAGCGCCTGGCGGGGCTGTGCAGGGACGTGCTCGCGGCGAGCTGGGCCGAGGGTGAGCGCCGCGACGTCCGCTACGCCTACACGCGCCCGAGCCCCTCGCGCTATCCGTGGCAGTGGTACTGGGACTCCTGCTTCGCGGCGATCGTCTGGCGGCGCTTCGAGCGCCGGCGCTCGCGCTCGGAGCTCGAGACGCTGCTCGCGGCGATGCGCGACGACGGCTTCATCGGCCACGTCGTCTTCTGGGACCGCCCGCTCAGCTTCCGGCGGCTCGTCTACTACAACGTCACCTCGCGCCACGCCGAGATGACCGGCACGATCCAGCCGCCGCTGCTCGCCTGGGCGTGGCGCAACGCCGTCGGCGACCCGGCCGCCGAGCCGCGGATCGCCCGCCACCACGAGTGGCTGCGCGCCAACCGCGACCTCGAGGGCGACGGGCTGCTGTGGCTCGTCCAGCCCGACGAGTCCGGCCTCGACTCGTCGCCGAAGTTCGACCCGGTCTGGGGTCGGCTGGCGCACGCCACATACGGCTTTCCGCTGCTGGTCGCGCGCAACCGCCTGCTCGGCTGGGACGCGCGCCGGATCCGCGACCGCGGCTGGCCGGTGCTCTGCGAGGTGATGACCAACGTGCTCTGGGGACTGGCCCGGGTCGCCGCCGGCGAGCCCTCGATCACCCCGGCGCTCGTCGACCGCCTCTACGACGAGCGCCGGGGGCTGTTCCTCGACGAGGTCCAGCCGGGCGGGGCGCGCCCCGCCGTCTCGACCTGGGCGGCCCTCTCGCCCCTCGCCCTGCCCGACCTCCCGGAGGCGATCGGCCGCCGCCTGGTCACCGAGCACCTGCTCGACCCCGGGCGCTACTGGCTGGCGATCCCGCCGCCGTCGGTGTCGGCGGCCGAGCCGAGCTTCGAGCCCAACCGCGGCCCCGGGTGGAAGCGCCGCTACTGGCGCGGGCCGACCTGGGTCAACGCCGCCTGGATGCTGTGGCTGGGGATGCGCAGGCTGGGCTACGACGCCGAGGCCGAGCGGATGGCCGAGCGGCTGTCGCAGACAGTGCTCGAGCGAGGACTGCGCGAGTACTACGACCCGCTCACCGGCGAGGGCCTGGGGGCGACCGAGTTCGCCTGGACCAGCCTGATCATGGAGATGGCCGATCCGGACCCCGATTGGGTCTGAGGGACGACGTCGCCGGCTACTTGTAGCGGTAGGTGATCCGGCCGCGGTCGAGGTCGTACGGCGAGAGCTCGATCTTCACCCGGTCGCCGGGCAGGATGCGGATGTAGTGGCGGCGCATCTTGCCCGAGATGTGCCCGAGGACCTCATGCTCGTTGTCGAGCTTGACCTTGAACATCGTGTTGGGCAGGGCCTCGGTGACCTCGCCCTCCATCTCGATCTTTTCCTCTTTGCCCATCCGCGACCGATGAGGGTAGCGTGCGCGCGGGCTCGGGACCGGTGAGTCCCGCTCAGCGGCCCTCGAAGGTGGCCTTCCCGGGCCCCTCGGCGAGGAACGAGCGCACCGCGGCCTGGAGGTCCTCGGTCGCGAACAGGCCCGAGAACTGCCCGGGGGTGAGCTGGTCGGCGCGATCGACACCGCCCTCGCAAAAGGCGCGCACGATGTCCTTGGTCGCCGCGTGCGCCCGGGTCGGGCCGGTGGCGAGGCGCTCGGCGAAGCGCATCCCCTTCTCGTGCACGGTCCCGTCGCCGACAACCCGGTTGACGACGCCCCAGCGCTCGAGCGTCGCGGCGTCATAGAGGCCGCCCGTGTAGACGAGCTCGCGCGCCCGGGCGGGCCCGGCGCGCTCGGCGATCCGCTGCGTCCCGCCCGCCCCGGGCGTCAGCCCGACCACCGCCTCGACGAGGCCGAACCGCGATGACTCCTCGGCCCAGATCAGGTCACAGCCGAGCGCGACCTCGAGCCCCGCGGTCAGGCAGAGGCCGTGCACGAGCGCCAGGGTCGGGATCTCGAGCGCCTCGAGCCGCCGCACGCCGTCGATCAGCGGCCGCGCGAACCTGGACGCCTCGCCCGGCCCGGCGTCGACCACGCGCTGGAAGGCATTGACGTCGACGCCGCCGGTGAAGATCTCGCCCTCGGCGCGCCAGACGAGCGCCCGCGCGTCGGAGCCCTCGACCTCGTCGAGGCAGGCCATCAGCTCGGCGAAGGCGGTGTCGGTGAACAGGTTGAGCGGCGGGTTGGCGAGCACGATCTGGGCCACCGCCCCGTCGCGCGCGAGCGCGATCGTCGGCTCGGCCATCGGCTACTCGCCGCGGATCCGCACGGCCGCGTCCCGCAGGTCGTCGGCATCCGCGCCGCGCTCGACCCACGGGGGCGTCAGCCCGTCGCCGTCGTAGCGCGGGATCACGTGGACGTGGAAATGGGGGACCTCCTGCCAAGCGGCCGGGCGCGCCGAGCTGAGGACGTTGAAGCCGTCGGGCCGCATGGTCTCCTCGATCCTCAGGACGAGACGTCGCACCGCCAGCATCGTCCGCTCGTAGTCCCGCTCGCCAACCTCGAGGAGGTCGGCCGCGTGGCGGCGCGGCACGACGAGGCTGTGTCCGGTAGTGACGGGGCTGGCGTCCATGAAGGCGACTGTCGCGTCGTCGGAGTCGACGATCTCGGCGGCGACGCGGCCGGCGACGATCGCGCAGAAGATGCAGTCCTCGGCGCCCATCGGCGGCCGAGCTTACGCGGATGGGCTCTCCGAGGCCAGGCGGAGCATTCGGCGGGTCTCCCGGGTCAACCCGCGTCGAGGCTGGCGAGCGCGCCCCGGAGCTGGCGCGCCGAGAGCGTTCGCGGCCGGTCGGAGTCGGCGGCGCAGAGGAGCTGCAGCGCCGCACGCAGGCGCGCCGGTTCGACCTCGGCGGGAAAGGCCCCGACGAAGACCACCGCGCGTGGCCGCGCGAGCCCGCCGAGCCGCTCGACGACGTGTGCGCGCAGGTCAGCGGCGAGCCGCGCTTCGTCGGTCGCCGGGTCGGCGCGGACCACGCAGGCGATCAGCGAGTTGCCCGTGCGCCTGTCCGGAACGACGACGACCTCCGCCCGCTCCACGAACGGGTGGTCGAGCAGCGCGTCGCGAACCTCCTCGAGTGAGACGAGTTGGGCGGAGACGCTGACGACGCGATCGATCCGGCCGAGCAGGTGGAGCTCGCCCTTGTCGTCGAGCCGCGCCCTGTCGCCGGTCGCGTAGGTGCCGTCGGAGCGCCAGTAGCGAGCGGCGAGATCGGCCTCGTCGTTGTGAATACCGACGAAGGCGCCCGCCCAGGGATTGGCGAGCACGAGCTCTCCGGACTCCCGCGGCGCCACCGCCCCGCCGTCTGCGCCGACGACGCGAACCCCGGGGTCGGGTAGCTCGCCGGCCTGCAACGCTCCCGCGCGCAGCAGGACCAGCCCACCGAGCTCGGTCTGGCCCCATCCGTCGAGCACCTCGATCGATCCTCTGCCGATGTCCCGGTGGATCCACTCGCGAAGTTCGGGCCCGAGCGTCTCGCCCCCCGTCAATACCCGCACCAACGAGACGATCTGCTCGGGCTCGGGAACCCGATCGAGGCCGTGGCGCAGCTTGCGGACCACCGAGGGGATCGTGAACAGCATCGCGACTCGATAGCGCTCGACGATTCCCCAGGCCCGCGCGTAGTCGGGGGTGTCGAGCATCCCCTCGTAGATGACGCTGGTCGCTCCGCAGGCGAGCGGCCCGTAGACGACGTGCGACTGCCCTGCCGACCAGGCGAGCTCGATCGCGCCCCAGAAGACGTGCTCGCGATCGATCCCGTGGCAGACCGCTGCGTGCATCCGCGCCGCGTAGACGAGGAACCCGCCCGTGCCGTGGACGATTCCGGTCGGCCGCCCCCTGCGACCGGCGATGTACTCGACCGCCAGGGGGTGATCGGACGGCACCGCCTCGGCCGGGCCGGGACGCCGGGAGAGCCCGTCGGCGAGTAGATCCTCGTAGGCGAGGTCGCCCTCGTACCAGTCGACGTCGACCCCCGTGCGCCGAATCACCACCGTGCGCTCGATCCTCCCCGCTGCGGCCATCGCCTCGTCGACGCGGGCCTTCAGCGGCAGCATCACCCCGTGGCGCCAGGAGCCGTCCTGGGTGATGAGCAGCTTCGGGTCGAAGTCGGCGAGCCGGTCGGCGAGCGCGTCCTGGGGCAGCGCCGCGGCGAGCACGGCATGCGGAGCCCCGAGCCGGGCGCAGGCAAGCATCGCCACGACGGCCTCGGGGACCAGCCCAACGTACATCGCCACGCGGTCGCCCCGCGCAACACCGAGAGCCCGTAGGCCCTCGGCGAGCGCCTCGACCTGTGAGCGCAGCTCGCCATACGAGAGCGAGCGGCGGTCGCCGGGCTCTCCCTCCCAGTGGAAAGCGATTCGCGCGGGATCGTCGGCGGCGTGGCGGTCGACGGCGTTGACCGCCGCGTTCAGCTCACCGCCCGCAAACCACCGACCCCCGCGCGGCCCCGGCTCGTGGGCTCGGTCGGCAGGACGGTGCCAGTCCAGCGCTCCCGCCGCCGCCTCCCAGGCCCCGACCGGATCCGAACGCGAAGAGGGCTCAGCCATCGGCGAGGCCCCTCGACACGGCCTCGGCCGCCCGGAGGAGGCTGGGGACGACCCGTTCGCGCACCCAATCCTCGTCGTTGCGCTCGCGGCTGCCGCTGATCGCGATCGCCGCGGGGGCCGCGCCTGCCGGGGAGACGACCGGCGCCGCCACCTCCCAGCGGTCGGGGGGGCGGGTCAAGGTCAGATGCGGCGCTTCGGCGAGCCCGGCCAGCTCCGCGGCGGCCAGCGGCGATCCGTTCTGCGCCGCCTCGACCCAGGCGCGCTTTCCCCCCCGCGCAACCAGAAGCCTCCCGGCGGCGGTCTCGAGCGCCGGCTCGATCCGACCCGGCTCGCGGTAGATGCCGCCGTCCTGCCCGCCCTCGAGCCGGTCGACGTAGACGATCCAGCCGCCGGTGAGCAGCGCGGCGAGCACCGTCTCCCCCAGCGAGCGCCGCAGCTCGACCAGGTAGGGGGCGATGCCGCGCAGCACCGACAGACGCGCCAGGTAGCGTTCCGAGAGGCGGACCAGATCCTGTCCGAGGCTGTAGCGCTGTGAGACCGGGTCCTGCTCGACCAGGCCGGCGACGGCGAGCGAGCGCAGCAGCCGGTGCGCCGTGGGTAGCGAGAGGTCGGAGCGCTCGGCGAGGTCGGTGAGTTGCTGGTGCGCGGGGCCCTGGCTGAGCAGATCGAGCAGCATGACCGCGTTGCGCACCGTCCCCAACGTCCCGGGTGGGCCGCCGCGACCGCCCTCGCGCCCCTCTCCGCTCATGCGACAGGAGTCTATCTGCAAGGTCAATCCGAAAATGTGGATTGACTTGCATTAAATGGAATGCTATTACCCATCCACTCCGCCACTTGGCGCGCGGATTTGCGGTCCGGCGGCGTTCGCGCGGAGAGGCCGTCGCCCGGAGGAGAGATGTCGAGGGCCTACCGGCACAACCTGAACGGCAGCGCGTTGCAGCCCGGAGACCTCCAGCTCGCGGCGAACGAGGTGAGCCTCAGCTTCGGCGCCGTGCGGGCACTCGAGTCGGTCGAGATCTCGATCCGCCAGGGGCAGATCCACGCGATCATCGGGCCCAACGGCGCCGGCAAGACCAGCCTGCTGAACTGCGTCAGCGGCCTCTACCGGCCCCAGGAAGGCTCGATCGAGCTCCACAACGGCCGCTCGCGCGACCTGACCCGGGCGCGGCCGAGCCGGATCGCTCGCTGGGGCGTCGCTCGGACGTTTCAGAACATCGAGCTGTTCCGCCACATGACGGTGCTCGAGAACCTGATGCTCGGCCGCCACGTCCACATGCGCCACAACCTCGCGACCGCCTTCGTGTACTTCGGCCCGGCCCGCCGCGAGGAGATCGCCCACCGCGAGCTCGCCGAGGAGGTGATCGACTTCCTCGAGCTGCAGGCGGTACGCAAGCACGAGGTCGGACGCCTGGCATACGGCCTGCAGAAGCGGGTCGAGCTCGGACGGGCGCTGTGCATGCAGCCGGCGATCCTGCTCCTCGACGAGCCGATGGCGGGGATGAACGCCGAGGAGCGCGAGTCGATGGCCCGCTACATCCTCGACGTCAACGAGCTCGCCGGGGTGACGACGGTGCTGATCGAGCACGACATGGGCGTCGTCATGGACATCTCGAACCGGGTGACGGTGCTCGACTTCGGCACCGTGATCGCCGACGGCGGCCCCGAGGAGGTCTCCGGGGACGCGCGGGTGATCGAGGCCTACCTGGGCGAGGAGCGATGAGGTGAGCGCCACCAGCAGCGAGCCGGCGCTCACGCTTCCCCAGCTGCTGGCGCGAAACGCCGCCACCCGTGGCGAGCAGGTGGCGCTGCAGGAGAAGCGCTACGGGATCTGGCAGGCGACGAGCTGGGCCGCCTATCAGGCCCGGGTACGCAGCGTCGCGCATGCCCTCGCGGAGCTCGGCTTCGAGACCGACGAGGTGCTCGCGATCCTCGGCGACAACCGGCCCGAGTGGGTGATCTCCGAGCTCGCGGCGCAGTCGCTCGGCGGCATCTCGGTCGGTCTCTATCCCGACGGAGTCGTCGAGGAGGTCGAGCACGTGCTCAGCCACGCCGGGGTGCGGATCGTCGTCGCCGAGGACCAGGAGCAGGTCGACAAGCTGCTCGCCCTGCGCGAGCAGGGCGGGATCCAGAGCGTCGAGCGGATCGTCTATTACGACCCGCACGGGCTCGAGCTCTATGAGGACGGCGGCCTGATCGAGTTCACCGAGCTCGAGCGGCGCGGCGAGCAGCGCGAGCGCGAGCGGCGGGCCTGGCTCGACGACCGGGTCGCCGCCGGCGACGTCGATGACCTGGCGATCCTCTGCACCACCTCCGGAACCACGGCGAAGCCGAAGCTGGCGATGCTCACCCATCGCAACCTGCTCTCGATGGGACGGGACCTGATCGACGTCGACCCGATCGGGGCGAGCGACGAGTTCGTCAGCTTCCTGCCGCTGGCCTGGATCGGCGAGCAGATGACCGCGATCGCCTGCAGCCTGCAGGCCGGGTTCGCGCTCAGCTTCCCCGAGGACTCCTCGACGATCCAGGCCGACCTGCGCGAGATCGGGCCGCGGATGATGTTCAGCCCACCGCGGATCTGGGAGAGCCTCGTCTCCTCCGTGCAGGTGCGCCTCGACGACGCCGGCTGGCTCAAGCGGAAGAGCTTCGGCTGGGGCTTCGAGATCGGGCGGCGGGCGGCGGAGGCGCGACTGGGCGGGCAGCCCCTCGGGCCGCGCCTGCGCCTCGCGCACGGCCTCGCCGAGCTGGTCGCGCTCCGGCCCGTCCGCGAGCAGCTCGGGCTGACCCGGATTCGCCGCGCCTACACGGGTGGGGCCCCGCTCGGGCCGGAGGTGTTCGCCTTCTTTCACGCGATCGGGGTCAACCTGAAGCAGATCTACGGACAGACGGAGATCTGCGGGATCGCGGTCCTGCACCGCGACGGGGAGGTCCGCTTCAACACCGTCGGCACCCCGCTGCCGCGGACCGAGCTCGAGATCGGGCCCTCGGACGAGATCCTGCTGCGCTCTCCGGCCGTGTTCAAGGGCTATTACCGAAACGAGGAGGCAACCGCCGAGGCACTCGATGCGGGCTGGCTGCACACCGGCGACGCCGGCTACCTGGAGGACGGCCACCTCGTCGTCATCGACCGGGCCAAGGACGTGATGAAGGCGCGCGACGGCACGCCGTTCAGCCCGGCCTTCGTCGAGAACAAGCTCAAGTTCAGTCCCTTCGTGCAGGAGGCCGTGGTCTTCGGGGGGGATCGGCCGTACGTGACGGCGATGGTCTCGATCGACATGGCCAACGTCGGTACCTGGGCGGAGCG
>WHSW01000088.1 GCA_009379895.1 Solirubrobacterales bacterium | reverse complement strand
CCTCGAGTCATTTGCCGGCACTGGCCCGGCGGGCGAGGGCTTGCGCAACTTCCTCGCGGTCGCGGCGCGCAGCGACGTGGGCAGCGGCACGGAGGGGCGGCGATGGACGCGCGACGACGCGCATGTCCGGTAGGGACTTCGTCGATACGAACGTCCTCGTCTACGCCGTCGACGATGCAGAGCCGGCGAAACGAGACCGAGCACGATCGATCCTGGGCGCGGATGACGCCGCATCACGGCTCGTGCTCAGCACCCAGGTCCTCTGCGAGTTCTACGTCGTCGTTACCCGGCGCCTGCAGCGCCCGCTGCCGGCCGGCGATGCCGCCGAGGCCGTGCGTGAGCTCTCGAAGCTGGCGGTGGTGGGCTCGGACGCAGACCTCGTCGGCGACGCGGTCCGATTGAGCATCGAGGCCCAGCTGTCGCTCTGGGACGCGCTGGTCGTGGAGGCGGCTCGGGTCGCCGGGTGCGAGCGCGTGCTGACCGAGGACCTATCCCACGGCGCGGCGATCGCGTCGGTGCGGATCGAGAACCCGTTCGCGGTGCTGGACTGAATAACGCTGTGCGAGTGACCGAGACCGCGCCGGCGCTCAGGCCGGCGCCTCGGGTGGCCCGAGTCGGTCCAGGATCTCGAAGAGCGCCTCGAGCTGAGCCCGGGACTCGGCGCGTAGGTCGCGGAGCTCCTCGATCACGGCGTCGGTCTTGCCCCGCCACGAGCACCGCTGCGCCTCGCGACCACGATCTCGGCGTCAGGCCTTCGCGTCGGCTATCCCCCGCACGAGGCCCCATGGTGCCCTCCCCGCTTGACACGCGGCTCGCGCCGGGTCCCCCCTCGTCGCGGACACTATCGGCGATCTCGATTGGTGGGCCACTGGGGGCACGCGTGCCCGCGCTCATATACGGTTCGCCGACGATGGTCCGTGGAGCGCGGGGCGCCCAGCGAAGGGGGGTGTCGTGGCGTCGGCGAGCGCTTCTGGCGGCGGTCGCCGTGGTCGCGCTCGGCCTCGCCCCGGCGGCGGTCGCTGACGCCTACGTCTACTGGTCCAACCAGGGCGCGGGCTCGATCGGCCGCGCCGGGCTCGACGGCAGCGGAGCCGATCAGAGCTTCATCACCGGCGCGAGCAGCCCGACGGGCGTGGCCGTCGACTCCGAGCACATCTACTGGGCCAACTACGACGCCGGCTCGATCGGGCGCGCCAACCTCGACGGCAGCGACCCTGACCAGCGCTTCATCACCGGCGCCAACCGCCCGCGGGGGGTGGCCGTCGACGCCCAGCACGTCTACTGGGCGAACGAGGGAACCGGCACGATCGGCCGCGCCAACCTCGACGGCACCGGCGCCGACCAGGGCTTCATCTCCGGCGGCAAGACGCTGGCCGGGCTCGCCGTCGACGCCGACTACCTCTACTGGGCGAACGCGTGGTGGCCCGGCTCGATCGGGCGCGCGAACGTGGACGGCAGCGGAGTCGATCAGGCCTTCATCGCCGCCGTGGCCTACGTGGGGGGTGTCGCGGTCGACGCGACCCGCATCTACTGGGCGTGGTTCTCCGCCGCCCGAGGCGAGACCCGGATCTCGAGCCTCAAGCTCGATGGCAAGGGCGACCCTTGGGGGTGCGTCGCGGGCGTGTGGAACGGTGGCGCGGCCGGGATCGCGGTCAACGCGACCGACATCTACTGGGCCGATCCCTTCGGCGGCTCGATCGGCACCGCCGCGACGCCCCAGTGCCTTTCGGGAGACGGGCACCTGATCACGGGCGCCAACGAGCCCTGGGGGATCGCGCTCGACGGGCTGCCGGCGACCTGCAGGGGAGAGCCGGCGACGATCGTCGCCGGCGCGAAGCGGACGATCGGCACACGCGGGGACGACGTGATCGTCGGCACCGCCAGCGGCGAGAGGATCAACGGGGCCGGCGGCGAGGACACGATCTGCGCGCTGGGCGGCGACGATTCGGTCAGCGGCGGTGGCGGCACCGACACGATCCAGGGCGGCGCCGGGAGTGACCGGCTCAAGGGCGAAGGAGGACGCGACCGGCTCGACGGCGGCGCCGGCCGCGACACGCTCAAGGGCGGCGGAGGACGCGACCGGCTCGACGGCGGCGCCGGTCGCGACACGCTCAGGGGCGGCGGCGGCCGCGACGAGCTGCGGGGCGGCCCCGGCAAGGACGTCGAGGACCAGTAGCGGTGGCGCGCGGGCGCCGAGGCTGGCATGGTCAAGGTTCCCGGCGCCGCGAGCGGCTGCGCGAGCGCGGCAGCGTGCCGGTGTGGTAGCGGAAGGGGGACGGGCACCGAGCCGGCGAGCGCCGCCCCAGCCGCTCGAGGTCCAGTAGTGGCGTACTGGGGCGGGCGGCCCCGGGTTCGCCTACCGTCAGCCGAGGATGGGTTGTGCAGGGGAAGCTCCAGCCACCACGCGGAAAGCTCGGATGGCGCGAACGCGCCGCCGAGGCAATGGACGACAGGTGTGCATGCAATTGCGTGCGGTGCTGGCGCATTGGCAGCGCGCCTACTACGGCTCGAACTACCGGCGCCTGACCGAGATCAAGCAGCGCTACGACCCAGACCGCCGCAGGTAGGCGCACAGGCCGCCCTTCGGAGTGAACGTGAACTTTGCCGCACACTCACCTGCCCGGCCTGAACCGACCTGTAGGAAGGACCGGTCTCGCCCACGGGGTTCGGCGGAAACCGAACCGTTCCAGAGCGATAGTGTGCGCCCATGGCTCAGCGGGCCGACGTCTTCGTCGCGTTCGGGATCAGCGGCGACCTCGCGAAGGTAATGACCTTCAGGTCGCTCTACCGGCTGGAGCGGCGCGGCTTGCTCGACCACCCGATCGTCGGGGTCGCGTTCGACGACTGGACCGTTGATGACCTGCGCGAGCACGCCCACGAGGCGATCGTGAACACCGGCGAGAAGATCGACGGCAAGGTCTTCGACCGCCTCGCCGAGCGCTTCTCCTACGTCCAGGGGGACTTCTCCGACGACGCGACCTATCAGCGGGTCGCCGAGCAGATCAAGGGCGCCAAGAGGCCCGTCTTCTACCTCGAGATTCCCCCGTCGCTGTTCGGCACCGTGGTCAAGGGGCTCGCCGGAGCGAACCTCACCGACAACGCCCGGGTGGTCGTCGAGAAGCCCTTCGGGCACGACCTCGAATCCGCCCGGGCGCTGGCGGCAGAGCTCCATCGGTTCATCGACGAGGACCAGCTCTACCGGATCGACCACTTCCTCGGCAAGATGGGCCTCTCGGAGATCCTCTACCTGCGGTTCGCGAACGCGATGTTCGAGCCGGTCTGGAACCGCGACCACGTGGGCTGCGTCCAGATCACCCTGGCCGAGAGCTTCGGGGTCGAGGACCGGGGTCACTTCTACGACCCGGTCGGCGCGCTCCGCGACGTCGTCGTCAACCACCTGATGCAGGTCACCGCCGCGTGCGCGATGGAGCCCCCCGCCGGCCGCGAGGCGCGCCCGATGAAGGATGCGATGTTCTCCGTCTTCGAGGCGATGCCCGATGCCGATCCCTCTCGCTACGTGCGCGGCCAGTACGAGGGCTACAAGAAGACCCCGGGCGTGGCGAAGGGCTCGACCACCGAGACCTACGCGGCGGCCCGCTTTGAGATCGACAACTGGCGTTGGTCGGGGGTGCCCTTCGTCATCCGGACCGGCAAGCACCTGCCCGTGACCCAGACCGAGCTGCGGCTCATCTTCGAGCACCCCCCGCGCCTCGGCTTCCGCGGCAACTCGAAGCGGCTCCCCGAGCCCGACCAGTTGGTCGTCAAGCTCGATCCGAGCACCGGGATCAGGCTCAAGGTCGAGGCTCAGCGCGGCGCGGACGCGGAGCCGGAGTCGATCCATCTGGACATGGAGTTCGCGGAGGAGGGCGGAGAGGGACCGACGCCGTACGAGGTGCTCCTGTACGCGGCGATGCAGGGGGACAGCATGCGATTCACCCGCCAAGACGGCATCGAACAGACCTGGCGCGTGATGCAGCCCCTGCTCGACTCGCCCCCGCGGGTCCACCGCTACAAGCAGGGATCGTGGGGGCCAAAGGCCGCGGACGCGCTGGTCGCCGATTACGGCGGCTGGCACGGTCCCTGGCTTCCCTCATGAGCGGACGGGGATCGAAGGAGAACCGATCCCGCCTGAGCGCTTGGCCGGGACCGCGCGGTGGCCACGCCAGTGCGCCGTGATGCTGGGGCCGTCGCGGCGACTGGAGGATCGCTTGCGCCTGATCGCCGAGGCCGAGGGTGGGTATCACCGGGGAGGGGACGCCGGCCGGAGTCGCGAACGCCGACCGGGTGAGGCTCCCCCGTGAACGCGGGTCCGCCTCCCGCTGCCCCTGGTCGGGGTTGGCACGTCGGGCCGTGACGGAGCTGCTGCCGGGCCTCGATGGGCCCGCGCCGAAGGGCCATTTCGCCGGGACGCACCGGCTCGTCGCGCCTGAGGAGACGCTGGCGAGGGTGGCGCCGTCCCTGCGGACGATGGGGATCACCCGGATCGCGAACGTGACCGGCCTGGACTGCATAGGGATTCCGGTGGTGATGGTCTGTCGGCCCAACTCACGCTCGCTCGCGGTCTCGCAGGGCAAGGGCCTGACGCTCGCCGCCGCCAAGGCGTCGGGGGTGATGGAGTCGGTCGAGTCCTTCCACTCGGAGCGAATCGACGCGCCGCTGCGGCTCGCGAGCTACGAGGAGCTGCGCCGCAGGCACCGGGTGGTCGACGTGGACGAGCTGCCGAAGCGGAGGAAGAGCCGCTTTCATCCCCACCTGCCGCTGCTGTGGATCGAGGGCTTCGACCTGATCGAGTCCGAGCCGATCTGGCTGCCCTACGAGCTCGTCGACCTCAACTTCACCCTGCCTCTGCCGAGCGGGATCGGGTGCTTCGCGCAGACGTCGAACGGGCTTGCCTCGGGCAATCATCTGCTCGAAGCGATCAGCCATGCGATCTGCGAGCTCGTCGAGCGCGACGCGACGACGCTCTTCGGACTGCGCCCGGAGGAGGCCAGGGGCGAGTCGCGGATCGACCTCGACACGGTCGACGACGCGGGCTGCCGCTGGGTGCTGGAGCGATTCGCGCCGGCCGGGGTCGAGGTGGCGGTGTGGGAGACGACGTCCGACATCGGCCTGCCGTCGTTCTCCTGCAAGATCACCGAGCGCTCCGAGGGCCGGCTGCGACGTCTCGGCCCCGGCGGGGGCTTCGGCTGCCACCCGGAGCGCGGAGTTGCGCTCCTGCGCGCCTTGACCGAGGCAGCCCAGGGGCGCCTGACGCTGATCGCGGGATCCCGGGACGACATGCGCCCGCAGGACTACGACGAGGCGCGCAATCTCGACACGCTGCGCGGCGTGCGGGCGGCGATGGCCCATGACGGGCCGAAGCGTGACTTCGCGCAGGCCCCGACATCGGCGGGCGCCACGTTCGAGGAGGATGTGCGCTGGGAGCTCGAGCGCCTGAAGGCGGTCGGGATCTCGCGCGTGGTCCTCGTCGATGTGACGCGTCGGGAGCTCGGCCTGCCGGTCGCGCGCGTCGTGGCCCCCGGGATCGAGGGTCACGCGGGGTCCGGCCGGAACTACGCCCCCGGCCGGCGCGCCAGGGCGATGCTGGAGTCGCGGCGGTGAACGTGTGCGTGTTCACCGGGCCGACGCTGGCGGCCGAGGCGGCGCGCGCCGAGCTCGACGACGCCGTCTATCTGCCGCCGGTCGCGCACGGCGACGTGTACCGGGTCGCCCGCCGGCGCCCGGCGATGATCGGCATCGTGGACGGCTTCTTCGAGCGCGTCCCCGCGGTGTGGCACAAGGAGATCCTGTGGGCGCTGAGCGAGGGCATCCACGTCTTCGGCAGCGCCAGCATGGGAGCGCTTCGCGCCGCGGAGCTGGAGGCGTTCGGGATGGAGGGAGTCGGGGCGATCTTCGAGGCATACCGCGACGGCGAGCTCGAGGACGACGACGAGGTGGCGGTCGCCCACGGCCCCGCGGAGACGGGCTACCGGGCCGGCTCTGAGGCGATGGTCAACATCCGCGCCACGCTCGCGGCCGCCGTGAGGGCCGAAGTGCTCACCGAGGCAACCCGGTCCGCGCTGGAGGAGATCGCAAAGGCGCGCTTCTACCCCGAGCGAAACTATGCCGATCTCCTGCGTCAGGCAGCCGCGTGTGGGCTTGCGACGAGCGAGCTCGAAGCGTTCCGCGCCTGGTTGCCGGCCGGTGCCGTCGACCGCAAGCGCGCCGATGCGGTCGCGATGCTGCGCCGCATGCGCCGGCGGCTCGAGACCGAGCCGGCGCCGAAGCGGGTCGACTTCACCTTCGAGCCGACGGTCTTCTGGGAGGACGTCACGCTGGGCGCCGGGGTGCTCGACGGCGACGACGAGGGCTCGGGGGGCGCGACCACGCTCGAGCGGCTGCTGGATGAGCTGCGCCTGATCGGCGAGCCTTATCGTCGCGAGCGCGACGGGGCGCTGCTGCGCGCGCTCGCGCTCGAGGCCGCCCAGCGGCGGGGACTGGTTGCGAGCGACGCGGACGCCGCCGAGGCGGCGGACCGGTTTCGCCACACGCTGGGCGTGCAGGAAGCCGGTGCGTTCGAGCGCTGGCTCGCCGACAACCACCTCGACCATCCGCGGTTCGACGAGCTGATGCGCGAGCAGGTCGTGATCGACGCCGTCCGCCTCGCGCTCGAGAGGACCACGCTGCGCGGGCTCGCCGATCAGCTGCGCCTGGCCGATCGCTACCGCGAACTGGCGGCCCGGGCAGGGGCCAAGGCACGAGAGCTCGAGGCGCGTGGCCTGCCCGAGCCCGCCCTCGATGACGCGGGATCGACGCGCGAGGAGCTGCTGGCGTGGCACTTCGGGCGGGTCGGGTTGCCCGCGGCGGCGGACTTCGCCGGCTACGCACGTTCGCTCGGCTACGCCGATGGGTCGGCGCTCGTGCGGGCGCTCGCGCGCGACTTCGTCTATCGGCAGGCCGGCGGCGAGAGCCCGCTCCCCTCCGATCGGCTCGCCGACCTCGCGCGGAAGCTCGTCGACGACCTCGGGCGCAGAGCGCAGGAAGGTGCGCCGGAGGCGCCAAGCGGGCGGCGGGGGTAGAGAACCCGGCCTGACCCAGGGCTGCTAGATTGCGCTCGACTCGACTGACAAACCACGCCCAGGGAGGCATGTATGGCGCCGATCGATGAGGGTCACGTCAAGTCGCTGGACGAGAAGCTGAGGGCGTTCGTCAACACGCTGAGCCCGGAGGAGAGCGCCGCGTTCAGGTACATGGTGCAACGGGGTCAGGGGGCGACCGACGAGGAGCTGGAGGAGATCGTCGGGGGGCAGGTTGAGGCTGGCGGCCACGACGCCTATATACGCGTAGAGATCTCCGGTGCGGGGGACATCGTCACGATCGAATCCCGCTAGCCACGCAGGACTCGGCTGACGCTCGGGCCCGCGGCGCCCGGTGGGCACGGGTTTCGAGCGAGCCTCCAAGCCTCAGATCATCTGGCGGCTAGCCAGCTCGGCGAAGACACCGTCGCGCGCGATCAGCTCGTCGTAGGCGCCTTCCTCGACGATCCTGCCGGCGACCATGACCAGGATCCGGTCGGCGGCCCTGACGGTCGACAGCCGGTGGGCGACGACGATCTTCGCCGCGGCGAGCCTCGCCAGGGACTCGGTCACCGTGGCCTGGCTGACGTTGTCCAGGGCGCTGGTGGCCTCGTCGAGGAGCACGATCGAGCGCCTGCGCGCGAGCGCACGGGCGAGCAGGATCCGCTGGGCCTGGCCGCCCGAGATCGACCGCGGATCGACGATCGTCGCCATCTTCATCGGCATCGCGCGGATGTCGTCGGCGAGGGCCGCGGACTCGGCAGCCTGCCAGGCCGCCGCCTCGTCACCGCCTGCGGAGCCGAGGATGTTCTTCAGGATCGGGGCCCTCGTGAGCTGGCCGTTCTGGACCACGACGCCCATCTGCGCTCGCACCAGGTCCAGGTCCAGGCTTCGCAGGTCGCGCCCGTCGATCAGCACCTGGCCATCGTCGGGCTCGTCGAAGCCGAGCACCATGCGCAGCGCGGAGGACTTGCCCGCGCCGGAGGGGCCCACGATAGCGACCATCTCGCCCGCCCGGACATGGAGGCTGAGCCGGTCGAGCACCAGCGGGGCATTCCGGTCGTAGCGGAATGTTACGTCGCGCAGCTCCACGTCCCCCGTCAGCCTGCCCGGGTCGGCCCGATGCGTCGCCGCCTCGGGGCGGGCCTCCATGAGCGGGCGGAGCAGGTTCAGGATCGGGCCCGCCGAGGCGAGCGGCGAGAGGACGGCGGTGAGCCCGGCGACCGCGGCGAAGGCGGCGAGATAGGCGGTGCTGAACGCGATATACACCGACGCGTCGACCCGCGTTGCGGCGTCGCCCCACGCGGCGCCGATCAGCAGGAAGAACAGCGCGGGGGCCGCCGCGGTCGCGAGCACGATCCAGGCCGAGATGTTGCCGGCCACCCGGGTCATCCGGGCAAGCGGCACGACCTGCTCGCGCACGAGGTCGAGGTAGCGGCTCTCGAACCGGGCCTCGGCGTGGGCGAGGCGGATCTTCCCGATCCCCGTCAGCGCCTGGACGATCCACGACGTTCCCCGCAGCTCCGCGTCGATCGCGTCGGAATAGAGCGATCGCAGCGCGCGCGCGACCAGGACCAGCACCCCGACGGTCGCGACGAGCACCACCAGCCCGGCGACGCCGAGCGCGAGGCTGAACGTGAACATCAACACCACGTAGACGAGCGAGAAGACCGCGGCCAGGAGCGCGCCGACGACCTGGACGTTGACGAGCTGCTGCAGCGCGTCCACGGCCATCACCCGCACCGCGAGGTCACCGGTCGAGAAGCGGCGGAAGAACGCGGGGGCCATCGACAGGATCCGGTCCCAGAACGCCGGCTGGACCCGTTCGGTGGCGCGCTGGGCGACCCGTGACATGGCGCGGTACTGCACGAACGAGAACGCGCCCGATACCAGCGCGACCAACCCGAGCGCGGCGCCCACCTGGACGAGCAGGTCCTCGCGGCCCTCGGGGACGATCATCGACAGCACCGTCTGCGTGAGGATCGGGGTGAGCAGCCCGAGCAGGGCGACCCCCAGCGCCATCGACAGCGTCCAGCGCCACTCCGAGGCCGTGCTTCGCAGCGCCACGCGCGCGATATCCCGCCAGGTGACGGCGCGCTCGCGGGGCAGGGGGGGATAGAGCTGGAAGGCGTTCGCGCGCAACGTGCGCGCCAGTTCGGGCGTCAGCGGCCGCGGCCCGAGCGCGTCGGCGCGCTGCATTCGGTAGCCGCGGGGGGCGGGGAGAAGCGCCACCGGCTCGGGCTCGCCGGCGCCGCCGTCGAGGAACCCCAGGTAGGGACTGGAACGTGCTCGACGCCAGTCCCCGGTGAGGCGGACCTGCCGGAAGCGCACGCCGGAGGCATGGGCGAGCGCCGCGAGCCGCATCGCGCTCGGGCCCTGGGGCGGCGCGGCCTCCGTCGCCGCGGGCTCCTGGACCCGGAATCCCTGCCGGTCACCGAGGATCTGCAGCGTCGTCGCCAACGGGTCGGCGCTCTCGGTCGCGCCGGCGCGATCGGGATGCTCGATGTCCTGGCGCGCCCGGACGAAGGCATGGGTCTCCAGCTCGTCATCGAACCGGGCGGCACGCTCGCCGCGCCGGCGCCGTTCCCGGCCGACCTCGTCCGTGTAGGCGGCGAGCACGCGGTCGAGCACTCCCGGCAGGTCCTCGGGCGACGCCTCGGTCAGCGCCGTGGCGGCATCGCCGACGCGGGCCGCGATCCGATCGACGAACTCGCGCCCGCCGGCTTGCGAACCGGTCGTGCCACCCTCGCCCCCGACCCCCGGCACCCGCGACCCCTCGGGAAGCGGGCTCACGGCGGCGTCGAGTCGGGGCACGACCCTCAGGCTTCCGACGCTCGCCGGGGCGACGACGACCGCGCCGGCGTGCAGCGTGACGAGCGGCAGCGCGCGGCCGTCGCGGGGAACGAAGAAGACGTCGACGACCCCTGCGGTGACCGCAACCGGGGTGGCCCCCGCTTCGAGGGTGACGGTGTCACGCGCCGACATTGCCGCCGTCCCGAGCTTCGCCGACCAGGCGCGAGTACTCGCCCTCGGCGGCGATCAGCTCGTCGTGGGCGCCCCGCTCCACCACGGAGCCGCCGCGACCGAGCACGACGATCTCGTCGGCGTCGCGGATCGTGCTCAGGCGGTGGGCGATGATCAGGCACGACACCCCTCGCGCCCGCAGCGCGTCGTCGACCGCCCTCTCGGTGGGCGCGTCGAGCGCGCTGGTTGCCTCGTCGAGGATGAGGGCCTGCGGGTCGAGCGCCAGCGCCCGAGCGATCTCCAGTCGCTGACACTGGCCGCCGCTCCAGTTCCGCCCGCCCTCCTGCACCCATGCGTCGATCCCGTTGGGGCGGGCGAGCACCTCGGAGAGGATCTGCGCGTCGCCCAGCGCCTCTCTGACGGCGGCGTCCGGCACCGTGTCGTCCCACAGGGTGACGTTCTCGCGGACGGTCCCCTCGAATAGGACGATCGTCTGGTCCACCTTCGCCCGCGCGCCTCCCAGGGTGCGGGGCGGGTAGGCGGAAAGCGGCCTGCCGTCGAACAGCACCTCGCCCGACCACGGCGCAAGCAGGCCGGCCGCGAGGTTGCCGATCGTCGACTTGCCCCCGCCGGTCACACCCACCAGCGCGACCCGCGAGCCCGGCGCGATCTCGAGGCTGAAGTCGGAGACGACCGGCCGCTGGGTCCTCGAGTAGCCGAACGTGACGTGCTGCAGGCTGATCGCCCCGCTGAGCTCCTCTCGCGCGTGAAGCGAGCGCTCTCCCGCTTGGCCGCGCTCCGAGCGTGCGCCGTCACCCGCCGGCGAGCCGTCGAAGCGCGGGTCGGTCGGGTTGGCCAGCACATCGTCGAGCGACTCCACGTTGGCGGTGATCACCTGGAGCTGCGAGCCGGTGCTCATCAGGCTCTGGATCGGCGCGTTGATGCTCGCCGCCAGCGACTGGACGGCGAGCAGCCCGCCGAGGGTGAAGGTGCCGACGATGACGTAGTAGCCGCCCAGGACCAGGATCGCGGCCGAGCTGAGCGCGAACAGCAGCGTGGGGATCGCCCCGAGCAGGGCGGTGCTCGTCACCAGCGCGGCCTGGGAGGAGATGTAGTGGGACTGCTCGCCGGTGAGCGAGGCGAAGGCCTGGTCCTCCATACCGGTCGCCTTGAGCGTCTCGATCCCCTGGATCGCGGCGACCGTGTCGCCCCGCAGCTCGTTCTGGTGGCGGAGGACCCGCGACTGCGCGGTCTTGCGGCGGGTGACCACCACGCGGAGCGCCACCACGTTGAGCAGCGACAGCGCGAGGACGACGAGGGCGATCTGCCACCGGTAGTAGAGCAGCAGGACGGCGTATCCCATGACGCCGACCAGCGCGATTGCGGCCGCGGCGACCTGGGACGCCAGCAGCTGCGCGACCTGGGTGTTGTAGGTGACCCTCTGCGAGAGGTCGCCGATCGATCGCTGCATGTAAAAGAGGACGGGCAGCCGCATCAGGTGGTCGAGGAACGAGGCGCTCCCGACCAGGGAGAACTTGGCCTGCAGCCGCGTGAGCACCCCGTACTCGAGCAGCGTCAGGCTCACGCGCAGCAGCCCGATCGCGAGCAGGGCTCCCGCGAGCAGCCCGATCGAGGACTCCCGGCCGGACACCAGCACGTCGTCGACGAAGGCGTGGCTGATCGGCGCCAGCGCGAGTCCGAGCAGCATCGACAGCAGCCCAGCCGCGATCGCGAACCCCGTGCCGACGCGGCTGCGCCTGAGCCGCTGGGCAAGCCTGGCGGTCACCCGGAGCTTGTGTCCGCCGCGGCGGAAGGTGTCGGTCTCCTCGAAGGTGAGGGCCGCGCCCGAGTAGTCGCGCGCGAACTCCGCGGAGTCGACCCGGGAGCGCCCGTCGGCGGGGTCGTTGACATGGTAGGTGCCGTTCCTGGCGCCCTCCAGGACCGCGAAGTGCGAGCGCCGCAGCCACACGATCGCGGGGACCGGGAGGCCCTCGAGCTCCTCCACGCCGCCCATGTGCCCCTTGCCATCGAGGCCGTACGATCGCGCCGCGTGGACGATGTCGAGCGCCGTGGCCCCGTCCCGCGAGATCCCACATGCCGCTCGCATCTCATGCAGCGGCACCCAGCGGCCGTGGTGAGCCAGGATCATCGCGAGGGAAGCGGCGCCACACTCGACCTCCGACATCTGCAGGATCGTCGGGACCGAACGCCGCCGCTGCGTCGAGAGCCGCGGCGGCGTTTGCTCATCGGCGGGAGGCGGCTGCGGCGGTGGGCGGAGAGCCGGCGTGGACCCGGAGCCGTCGGTCACGTGGTCCTGCCGAGGAGCAGCTCGATCGGGTGCGGGTCGTCGTAGGTGTTCGTCACCTCCACGAGCTGACCCTGCACCGGCCGATCCCGCGCCGGCAGCGCGTCGAGCTCGCGCAGCCTGAGCTCGATCCGGTAGGCCGCGCCGTCGGCGTCTTCGAGCAGCTTCGTGGCGAGATCGTCGACCCGGAGCGTCGCCCTCATCGCCTCCAACCTCGACGGGACCTCGGACACGGACGAGACGGTGGCGTCCACCACGCGGGTCGCCCCGGCGGCGAGATTCGACACTGCGACCGACACCGTGTCGCCCGGTGTGTAGAGGGCCGCCTCGCTCGCGGGGACGTACGTCACGACGGATCTCACGCGCCCGTCCGCGCTGCCCGGTGTGATGGTGGTCAGCAGCTCGCCGGCCGAGACGCCGGCGCCGTCGCCCACCAGGATCTCGCCGACGGTGCCGGCGACCGGGGCGACCACGGGTCGAGGAGCCCGGGGCGCACCGGAGGTGTCGCCGGGGAAGGGAGTGAGCCGGCCGAGCTCCTGCCCACGCGCGACCCTCGTCCCCGGAGCCACGGTAACCCGCACCGATCCGGCGGCCCGGGCGACGACGTCGTAGGTTTCACCGCGCTGGTCGACGACTGCGGTGGCGACGGTCTGCTGCGGCAAGCGAGCGACCAGCGACCACGCGAGCCCCGCGGCTACGAGCACAGCGATCGCGGCTAGCGCGATCCACGCTCGGGTGGTCGTCGTCTCGACGGTGTCGTCGAGCGCCTCCGCGGTCCGAGGAACCGCCGCCAGCGAGTCAGAAGCGGGATGTGCCGGCTCGCGCTCGGGCGTCGTTGCGGTTCGGTCAGTCATGCGAGGCACGATCGGTTGGGATGCCACCCTCCGCCCTGATCAGCGTCGTGGGCCGCATGGCCCGGCGGGGGCGAATTCTGGCACGGAGAGCGCCGCGGGGAGGGGAATGGGCACGATCGCCGCCCCCTCCGCGTAGGTGGCCGCGCCGTACCGTAGGGGTCGGCCGGTGGCCGGGCTGCAGCACGTCCACCAGCCGGGCCTGCTGGCCTGCGCCGCGCGGGTGATGGTCATCGCAACCGGCGGTTTCGCGCTGGATGCTCTCGTCCTGGACGACGACGACGTCGCCGCCGCGCGGCTCACGGTCAAGGTTCCCGGCCCCGGCAAGGTCACGCTCGAGCGGCGAGGAAGGTGAAGCGGGTGAGCAAGCGCGCCACGGGGCCGACGAGCTCAAGCATCTGATCGAGTCGCGAGGCAGGGCCCGAAAGCGGCTTCGCGAGCGCGGGTGAAGCTGAGGCGAACGGGCCGCCAGTAGCGGAAGGGGGACGGGCACCGAGCCGGCGAGCGCCGCCCCCGGCTCGAGGTCCAGTAGTGGCGTACTGGGGCGGGCGGGCCCGGGTTCGCCTACCGTCAGCCGACGATGGGGTTGTGCAGGGGAAGCTCCAGCCACGACGCGGAAAGCTCGGATGGCGCGAACGCGCCGCCGAGGCAAAGGTCTCGGAGTGCTCGACGGACTCGGTCGCCTACACGGCCTTTCCCGCCCCGCCCACCTGCGAGGACATAAGCCGCTCCACGCCGCACGACACGCCGGCGGAGATCAGCCTCGAGTGCTCGGGGCAGGGCACCCTCACCTACGCGCTCGCCTCCCAGCCCGCCCACGGCGAGATCACGGACTTCGACCCCGCCGCCGGCACCCTCACCTACACCCCCGACTCGGGCTTCACCGGGGAGGACAGCTTCAGCTACCGGGCATCCAACAGCGGCGGCAACTCCAACACCGCCACGGTGACGATCGCCGTCGAGCCGGACCCGCCGACCTGCAAGAACATCCCGGTCTCGATCCCGCGCGACAAGCCGGCGGAGCTCAGCCTCGAGTGCTCCGGTCAAGGCATCCTCACCTACGAGCTCGTCTCCCAGCCCGCCAATGGCGAGATCTCGGACTTCGACTCCGCGGCCGGCACCCTCACCTACACCCCCGATGATGACTTCACCGGCACCGACCGCTTCACCTACCGAGCCTCGAACGCGAGCGGTGAGTCGAACACCGCGACGGTGCGAATCAGGGTGCGCCCGCCGCGCCCCACCTGCAGGCACGTTGCCGTGGCGACCGCCAAGGAGCAGCCCGTGGCGATCGCACTCGACTGCTCGGGCCGAGGCACCCTCACTTACGAGATCGTCTCCCAGCCCGCGAACGGCGAGATCTCTGAGTTCGACGCGGCGGCTGGCACGCTTACGCAGACGCCCAAGCCGGGCTTCACGGGCGCCGACTCGTTCAGCTTCCGGGCCTCGAACGCCGGTGGACCCTCCGAGATCGCGACCGTGTCGATCGGGGTCTCGGCGCCCACGCCACCGCCTCCCACGCCACCGCCTCCCGCACAGCAGCCGCCGGGCCCCCCGCCACCCGGGCCACCGTCACCTCCGTCCAATCAGTTCGGCTTCGGCAAGATCAAGCGCGATCGTCAACGTGGCACTGCGAAGCTGACGGTAGAGGTGCCCGGCCCGGGCGCCCTGCGACTCGACAGGACCAAGAAGGTGAGGGCGCAGCGCAAGGGGGTGACCGCCGCGGGAAGCGTGAAGCTCGTGGTTAAGCGCCGGACCAAGGCCCGCAAGCGATTGCGACGCCGCGGCAAGATCAGGGTTCGCCCGAGAGTGATCTACACCCCGCTTGGCGGCGAAGCGAGGACGAGGCGGGTGCCGGTGAAGCTGAAGCTGAGGGGCGGCCGCCGATGAGCCTGCGCGGCGGGCTCGCACGAGGGTCCAAGCGATCGTCGTCAGCGGAGGGTCCTTCGAGCCGGCGCCCCGCCTCCGCCCGGCGTGCGATGATCGGCTCGATGACGGATGAGCGACTCGATCGTCGCGCGCTGCTGCGGCGGGCGACGGCGGTGGGGGCAGCGCTCGCGCTGCCGGCCTGGGTCGGGGAGCGAGGCGCGCTGGCGACGCCCGCGAGCGCCCGGGCGAGGATCCTGCGGCCGGGGGGCGGGAGCTCGCTCAAGGACCTCGCTCGGGCCGTCAGGGGTCGCGTGATCACGCACGGCTCGGGCGGGTACGCGAAGGCGGCCGAGGTCTACAACGAGCGCTACGACGGGGCGCGGCCGCTGGCGATCGTCGAGGCCCGCGGGGTGGGCGACGTGCGCGCCGCGGTCGAGTGGGCGAATCGCCGGGACGTCCACGTGGTGCCGCGCT
>WHSW01000087.1 GCA_009379895.1 Solirubrobacterales bacterium | reverse complement strand
AGGCCCTCCTGGCCCGGCCCTTCGTCGCGCGAGCCGGTCCGGGTCCAGAGGCCGAGCGCCACCGATCGCACCGAGGGCACCGCCTCGGTCACGACGCGGACGCCGCCCGGCAGCTCGGAGAGCTCTACCCCTTCGGGGAGATCACTCACGCTCTAACGGCGGCCGCCGCGCTCGCGGTCCCGGCCCCGGCCGCCGTCGAGGCGCTCGCGCCCGCGACCGCCGCCGCCGTTGCCTCGACCGCCGCCGCCCATCGTCGGGTCGCCGGTGCCGAGCTTCTGCAGCTCCTCGGCGCTCTTGCCTGCGATCGCCGGGTCGGTGGAGAGGCGCAGGCCGATCCGGCCTCGCTCCTTGTCGACCTCGGCGACCGTGACATCGATCTCGTCGCCCTGCGAGAGCACGCTCTCGACCGTGTCGACCCGCTCGCCAGGCTTGACGTTCGAGATGTGCAGCAGGCCGTCGGTGCCCTTGACCAGCTCGACGAAGGCGCCGAAGGTGGTCGTCTTGACGACCTTGGCGGTCGGGAAATGATCGCCGACCTCGGCCTCGCGGGTCATCGACTCGATGCGCGCGATGCACGCCTCGACCAGCGCCCCGCTCGGCGCGTAGACGCGCACCGTGCCGTCGTCGTCGATGTCGATCTCGGCCTCGAACTCCTCCTGCATGCCGCGAATCGTCTCGCCGCCCTTGCCGATCACGGCGCCGATCTTCTCCGGGTCGATCTTGATCGTCCTGATCGCCGGCGCGAACTCCGAGAGCTGCTCGCGCGGGCCGTCGATCGCCTCGGCCATCTTGCCGAGGATGAACAGGCGTCCCTTGCGCGCCTGCTCGAGGGCGTCGGTGAGGATCTCGAAGGTGACGCCGGTGATCTTGATGTCCATCTGCAGGGCGGTGATCCCGTCCTCTGACCCGGCGACCTTGAAGTCCATGTCACCGAGATGGTCCTCGACGCCGGCGATGTCGGTCAGCACGACGTAGTCGTCGCCCTCCTTGATCAGGCCCATGGCCACGCCGGCGACCGGCGAGCCGACGGGCACGCCGGCGGCCTGCAGCGCCATCGAGGAGGCACAGACCGAGCCCATCGAGGACGAGCCGTTGGACTCGAGCGTGTCGGAGACGACCCGGATCACGTACGGGAACTCCTCCTCGTCGGGGATCGTCGGCGCCAGCGCCCGTTCGGCGAGCGCCCCGTGGCCGATATCGCGGCGCTTGGGGCCGCGCATGAAGCCCGCCTCCCCGACCGAGAAGGGCGGGAAGTTGTAGTGATGCCAGAAGCGCTTGGTCTCCTGCAGGCCGAGGTTGTCGACCTTCATATCCATGCGCGTCGTGCCGAGCGCGACCGAGGAGAGGATCTGGGTCTCGCCGCGGGTGAAGAGCGCCGAGCCATGAACGCGCGGGGCCAGGTCGACCTCGGTCTCGATCGAACGGATCTCGTCCTGCTGGCGGCCGTCGGGGCGCTTCTTGTCGACCGCGATCCGGCGCCGGATGACGTCCTTCTCGAGCTTCGCGAACGCCCGGGTGACCTCGGGGGCCTTCTCGGGATCAACCTCGACCTCGCCCTCGCCGGCGGCGAGCTCGGCGAGCGCCTGCTCCTCGACGGCCTTGATCGCGTCCTGGCGAGCGAGCTTCTCCGGAACCTGCGTCGCCTCGTCGAGGCGCCGGCCGTAGTCGGAGCGGATCCGCTCCAGCAGGGCCTCGTCGACCTGCGGAGCGTCGACCTCGACCTTCTCCTTGCCGGCCTTCTCGCGCAGCTCCTCCATCCCGGCGATCAGCGTCTTGATCTCCGAATGGGCGATGTCGAGGGCGTCGAGCACCTCGGCCTCGCTGACCCCGTCGGCGCCGCACTCGACCATCAGGATGGCCTCGTCGGAGCCGGAGACGATCAGGTCCATCTCGAGCTCGGGGTGCGACTCCTCCTCGGGGTTGACGACGAAGTCGCCGTCGAGCTTGCCGATCCGCACGGCGCCGACGTGCTTGGCGACCGGGATCGGCGAGATCGCGAGCGCCGCGGAGGCGCCGTTCATCGCCAGGATGTCGTAGGGGTGCACGTGGTCGACCGAGAGCGGCTGGGCGACGAGCTGGGTCTCGAAGTGCCAGCCCTTCGGAAACAGGGGCCGGATCGGCCGGTCGATCATCCGTGCGGTCAGCGTCGCCTTCTCGCCGGCGCGCGCCTCGCGTCGAAAGAAGGAGCCCGGGACCTTGCCCGCGGCGTAGTGCTTCTCCTCGACGTCGACCGTCAGCGGCAGGAAGTCGACGTCGCGCAGGTTGCCCATCGTCGCGGTGCAGAGGACCATCGTGTCGCCGGCGCCGACGACCACGGCGCCGCCCGCCTGGCGGGCGAGCTTGCCGGTCTCGAAGGAGATCTCCTCGCCCCCGACCTGGGTCGAGACGCGGCGTACGTCAAACATACTCATGTATTCGCTTTTCCTTTCGGCCGCCCGGATGGCGGCCACTTTCTCAGAACTCTCGTTCTCTAACGCCGGCAATCTTACAAGGGCCGCGAGGGCGGATCGTGGGCCCGCGGGCGCGGATCGAGCGGCGCCCGGTCCCAGATCAGCCCGCGGCGAGCGCCGCGAGCCGGTCGGCAACGTCGGCGGAGATCCGCTCGCCGCCGACGAATGCGGTCGGGGTCGCGGCCACCCCCGCGCGGATGCCGGACTCGAAGTCCGCCCTGACGCGCTCGGCGACCGTCGCCGAGCGCCGGTCGCGCTCGAAGCGCTCGAGCTCGAGCGCGAGGTCGCGGGCGCGCGCCCACAGATGCGGGTCGTCCTGGTGCCCCTGGTCGGCGTAGATCGAGTCGAACATCTCCCAGAACGCCTCGCGGCGCTGGCTCGCGGCCGCCTCGGTCGCGGCGTGCAGCGCCGGCGAGCGCGGGCGCCGGCCGGCGAGCGGGAAGTGGCGCACGCAGAGGCGCAGCGGTTGCTCCCGGATCCGCGGCCACGAGGCCGCGCAATGCGGGCACGCGAGGTCGAGGTAGACGATCGCCTCGGGCCCGCGGCCGCGCACGTGATCGGCGGCCGAGATCGGCCGGACCTCGGCGCTGCGCAGGTCAGCCAGGGGCGGCGTCCAGGGCGTCGAAGATCAGGTTCGCGCCGGGGATCTCGAGCGGCGTCGGCGACTCGTGCACCCAGCGCACGACGCCCTCGGCGTCGATCAGCACCAGCGACCGGTTCGGGTGCCCCCGCTGCTCGATGTAGGCGCCGTAGGCGCGCGTCACCTCGCCCTTGGGATGAAAGTCCGAGAGCAGCGTGATCTCGAGCCCGAGCTTGTCGGCGAAGGCCCGGTGTGCCCAGCTCGAATCGACGCTGATCCCGACCAGCCTCGCGCCCCTGGCCGCGATCTCGGGCTCGACCTCCTGATAGATCGAGAGCTGGTCACTACACACCGGGCTGAAGTCGGCCGGGTAGAAGACGAGCACCACGCGCTCGCCGCGCAGGTCCGAGAGCGAGACCTCGTCGCCGTCCTGATCGGTGAGCGTGAACTCGGGCGCCGGGGTGCCCGGCTCGATCAACGGCGCAGGCCGAGCTCGGCGACCAGGCCTCGGTAGCGCTCGAGGTCGGAGCGCTCGAGGTAGCGCAGCAGGCGGCGGCGCTTGCCGACCAGCATCAGCAGGCCACGGCGGGAGTGATGGTCCTTGCGGTGGGTGCGCAGGTGCTCGGTGAGCTCGTTGATGCGCTCGGTGAGCAGCGCGACCTGGACCTCGGCCGAGCCGGTGTCGCCGTCCGAACGGCCGTACTTGCCGATCAGATCCTGCTTCTGTTCGCGGGTCAGGCTCATGTGCTGATTCGGAAAAAACGCCGCGGCCCAGGCTTGGGCTACGGCGCAGAGAAGCTAGCACAGAGGCGTCGCGCCTCATCGACGTCGCGGTGCATCTGCGCGACCAGCTCGTCGACGTCCTCGAAGCGCCGTTCGCCGCGCAGCCGAGCGATGAACGCGATCCGCAGCTTGGCCCCGTAGAGGTCCGCCTCGTGGTCGATCAGGTAGGCCTCGACCAGCAGCCCGCGGCCGGTGGCGAACGTCGGTCGCACGCCGACGTTGACGGCGGCGGGGACGCCGTTGGCGAACGCCGCATAGACGCCGTGCCCGGGAATGACGAGCTCGTCGTCGGGGACCAGGTTGGCCGTTGGAAAGCCCAGCGTGCGCCCGCGCCGGTCGCCCTCGACCACCGTCCCGTCGAGCAGGAACGGCGCCCCGAGGCAGCGCATGGCCCCCTCCACGTCGCCGGCCGCGACCAGGGCGCGGATCCGCGTCGAGGAGACGGTCTCGCCGTCGACCTCGACCAGCGGCAGGACCCGGGTCTCGAACTCGGGGCTCGCGGCGAGCATCTCCGGGTCGCCCTTGGCGCGCGCCCCGAAGCGGAAGTTCTCGCCGACCGCGACCCGCTCGGCGCCCAGCGTCTCGATCAGGATCCGCGAGCGAAACTCCTGCGCCTCGATCGCGCGGAAGCCGTCGTCGAAGGAGATCACGACCAGCTCGCGGACCCCGAGGCCCTCGATCACGTCGCGCTTGGTCTCGAACGGCATGATCAGCTTCGGCGCCGCCTCGGGATGGATCACCCGCAGCGGGTGCGGCTCGAAGGTGAGCACCGTGTCGGCGCCCTCGATCACCCGGCGGTGGCCGACGTGGACGCCGTCGAAGGTCCCGATCGCGACGTCGCGCGGCCGCCGCTCGGCCGCGGACAGCGGAGTGACCTCGACGCTCATAGCACTCGCCCCTTGTCCTGCTCCGCGCTCACGGGCGGAACTCTGTCAGTTGCGCGGCGGGCGCAGGCGGGCGAGGGCGTCGGCGAGCGCCAGCGGGGTGCCCTCGTCGGCCTCCTCGACGGAGAACGGCCCGATCCGCGTGCGCCGCAGCCGCTCGCAGTATGCATCGCCGAGGTCGGCGATCAGGCTGCGCACGTAGGTCCCCGACGAGCATTCGATCTCGAGCTCGGCGCGCTCGCCGACGCGCTCGAGCAGCTCGAAGCGATGCACGTCGACGATCCGCTCGGGCATCACAATCGACTCGCCGCGGCGGGCGCGGGTGTAGGCCCTCTGCCCTCCCACCTTGATCGCCGAGTAGGCCGGCGGGCGCTGGCGGATGCGGCCCGTGCGCAGCTCGAGGGCGCCGCCGGGCACGACCCCGGTCTCGGTGATCTGGCCGTCGGGGTCGCCGGTGGTCGAGACCGCGCCGAAGCGCGCGCTCGCGCGGTAGGTCTTCGGCTGGGCCATGAACCCGCTCTGCTCGCGGGTCGCGGGGCGCCCGAGGAGGACGATCAGCAGCCCGGTCGCGAACGGGTCGAGGGTGCCGGCGTGTCCGGCCTTGGCGTCGTAGCGGTGGCGCAGGCGGGCGACGACGTCGTGCGAGGTGACGCCCGCGGGCTTGTCGACCAGCAGGACCGCCCCGCGGTCAGCGAAGTTGGGCCGCGACCTCGCCACGCAGGAACTCGACCAGCTCGGCGTAGTCGAGGTCGCTGCCGAAGCCGGCGGCCCGCCGGTGGCCTCCGCCCCCGTGCAGCCGGGCGATCGCCGAGACGTCGACGGCGCCGTCGGTCGAGCGCAGGCTGACCTTGCGGGCCGAGGACCCGCCGTCGGTCTTGTCGCGGATCACGGCCGCGACCGCGGTCCCCTCGAGGGAGCGGACGAAGTCGATGATCCCCTCGGTGAGGACCTCCCCGGAGCCGGTCGCCTCGTAGTCGGCGAGACTGATGTAGGTGGTCGCGACCCGGCCCCCGTCGTAGCGCTCGATCTTCTCCAGCGCCCGTGAGATCAGGCGCAGCTTCTCGATCGGCACCCGTTCGTAGAGGCGCCGGTAGGTGTCGTTGACGTCCACCCCCGCCTCGATCAGCTCGGCGGCCATCAGGTGCGCGGCCGACCCCGTGTTCTCGTACATGAACTTGCCGGTGTCGGTGATCAGCCCGACGTAGAGCGCCGAGGCGATCTCCGGCGTGATCTCGCCGCCGAGCCGCTTGCCGACCTCGAGCACGATCTCGGCGGTGCACGAGGCCCCGGTGTCGACCAGGTTGACCGAGCCGAACCGGGTGTTGTCGTGGTGATGGTCGATGTTCACCACCCGGGCGCCGTTTCGCCGCAGGAAGTCGACCGGCATGCGGTCGATGTTGCCGCAGTCGAGGAAGACCAGGGTGCGGTCGACGACATCGGCCGGCGGCTCGTGAAAGACGCCGGCCAGCGGCAGGAACCGATACTCGACCGGCAGCGGGAACTCCTTCGCCGCCAGGAACATCAACGAGTCCTTGCCGAGCTGCTCGAGCAGGTGGTGCATGGCGAGCAGCGAGCCGAGCGCGTCGCCGTCCGGGCCCTCGTGGGTGGTGAGCAGGAAGCGGTCGCCGCTGCGCAGCGCGTCGACGACGCGCTCGAGATCCGGGGCGGCCGTGGCGGGGCCGGTCACTGGTCCTCGAGCAGCCGCTCGAGCCGCACGGCGCGCTCGGGGGTGTCGTCGTAGCGGAAGCTGAGCTTGGGCGTGTACTTCATCCGCGCCCCGCGCGCGATCGCGGCCTGCAGGACGCCGTGCGAGGAGCGCAGCGCCGCCAGGGTCGCCTCCCGCTCCTCCTCCGAGCCGAGCACGCTGACGTATACGCGCGCGGAGCGCAGGTCCGGGCTGGTGTCGACGCCGGTCACGGTCACGAATCCGATTCTCGGGTCCTCGAGCTCGCTCGCGATCGCGGACCCGATGACCTCACGCATGACCTCGTCGATTCGCCTCATCCGATCGCCGGCCATAGCGGGGATTCAAAATACACGGCCGCGCCGCAGATCAGGCGTGGATGTCCTCGAGCGAGAGCAAGTTGCGCTCGAACCTGCACCCATCGGGACAACGCGCCTCGACGAAGCGCTCCAGCTCGGCGGCGCGAATCTGGACCTCCCGACCGCCGACGAGCGCGCAGAGCAGGGTCGCGCGGCGACGATCGTCGTGGTCGGCGATCTCGGCGATCGCGGCCACGAACCGGTGGCGGAGCTGGCCCTTGAGCGAGCTCACGACCTTGCGCTTCTCCTTCAGGCTCTGGGCGTGTCGCAGGTCGAGGTGGATCTCGATCGCGCAGACGTAGGCGGACATGGGTGCAAGCGTAGGCGGCCGACGGGCCGGGTTGAGGCTGGGTAAGGGAGGGCGCCCGAAGGGGCGCTTGGCACTCTCCGTCGCCGATAGCACGACACTCAACGCAGCCAGGCCGCTTCGCGTCGAGCTGTCCGCGTATGTGGCGGTCAGCACGACACGAGCGCGATTCGGTGCGAGCGTGTCGTGCTGTCGGCGGCGCGGCCGACACCGCCTCCCCCGGCCTCAACCCGTCCCGGGCGAAGACCCGGCCCGGGCACGCGCGACCCGACCGGCGCCTACTCGAGCGTCTTCTCGACCTGGCGCGTCTCGAAGGGCTCGAGCACGTCGCCTACCTTGACGTCCTGATAGCCCTCGAGAACGGCCCCGCACTCGAGCCCCGCCTCGACCTCGTTGACGTCGTCCTTGAAGCGCCGCAGGGAGCCGATCCGGCCGGTCCAGATCACCGTCCCGTCGCGTACCAGGCGGACCTCGGAGCCGCGGACCAGCCGGCCGTCGGTGACCGAGCAGCCGGCGATCGTGCCGACCCGCGAGGCCTTGAACAGCTCGAGGACCTCGGCCTGGCCGAGCGACTCCTCGACCTCCTCGGGCTCGAGCATGCCCTCCATCGCCGCGCGCAGCTCCTCGGTCACCTTGTAGATCACCGAGTAGGTGCGGACCTCCACGCCCTCGCGCTCGGCGGCGCGCCGGGCGTCGGCGAGCGGGCGCACGTTGAAGCCGATGATCACCGCGTCGGAGGCGGAGGCGAGCATCACGTCGGACTCGTTGATCCCACCGGCGGCGGCGCGGATCACGTTGACCGCGATCTGGTCCTGTGGGAGCTTGGCGATCTCGTCCTGGAGCGCCTCCAGCGAGCCCGAGACGTCGGCCTTCAAGACGATCTCGAGCTCGTTGATCTCGCCCTCCGTGGCCTTGGCGAAGACCTCGTCGAGGGTCATCTTGCGCGCCTGGCGACGGGCGAGCTGCTCGGACTTCAGCCGCTGCGCGCGCTCCCCGGCCAGCTGGCGGGCGCGGCGGTCGTTGTCGACCGCCTCGACGCGCTCGCCCGCCTCGCAGACGCCGTCGAAGCCGAGCACCTCGACCGGATCGCCGGGGCGGGCCTCCTGCAGGCGGGCGCCCGTGTGGTCCTGCATGGCGCGCACCTTGCCCCACTGCTGCCCGGCGACGACCGAGTCGCCGACGCGCAGCGTGCCGCGCTGGATCAGGACCGTGACCACCGGGCCGCGACCCGGGTCGAGGTGCGATTCGATCACCGAGCCCGACGCTGGCGCGTCGGGGTTGGCCTTCAGCTCCTCGACCTCGGCGAGCAGCAGGATGCTCTCGAGCAGCTCGTCGAGGTTCTGCTTGGTCTTCGCCGAGACGCTGACGAAGATCGTCTCGCCGCCCCAGTCCTCGGGGGTGAGCCCCTGGTTGGCGAGCTCGCCCTTGACCCGGTCGGGGTTGGCGTCGGGAAGGTCGACCTTGTTGATCGCGACGAGCATCGGCACGTCGGCGGCCTTCGAGTGGTCGATCGCCTCGACCGTCTGCGGCATCACCCCGTCGTCGGCGGCGACGACCAGCACGACGATGTCGGTGACGTCGGCGCCGCGCGCGCGCATCGCGGTGAACGCCGCGTGGCCGGGCGTGTCGATGAAGCTCACCGTCCTGCCGTCCTTGTGGACCTGGTAGGCGCCGATGTGCTGCGTGATCCCGCCGGCCTCGCCGGCGACCACCTCGGTCTCGCGAATCGCGTCGAGCAGCGAGGTCTTGCCGTGATCGACGTGGCCCATGATCGTGACCACCGGCGGCCGGTCGGCGAGCTCGTCGGGCGAGTCGTCGAAGGTCGGCGCCTCGACGACCTCCTCGGCCGCGCTCTGGACGTCGACCTTGCGGCCGAGCTCCTGCGCGAGCACCTCGATCGTCTCGTCGGAGAGCGTCTGGGTCAGGGTCGCCATCTCGCCGAGCTGCATGAGCTTCTTGATCACGTCGGCGCTGCCGACGCCGAGCGACTCCGCGACCTCGCGCACGGTGGCGCCCGAGGCGATCTTGATCGCCTCGGGCTCCTGCTCGACCGGCGCCCTGACCGGCGGCTCCTCGAGCAGCGGGCGGCGACGGCGACCCCCGCGGCGCCGCGGCGGACGGCGGGGCGGTGCCTGTGGCATCTGGTCGCGTCGCGAGGCCTGCGAGTCGATGACCACGCGGCGGCGCTTCTTCTGCCCCGACTTGGCGCCCTGGGAGCCGTCCACGGGGCGCGCCGGGGGCTGACCGGCCGAGGCGGGCTTCCCCTCGGCGCCGTCGCCCTGCGCCGGCGCGGTCGGCGGCGGCTGCGCCGGGGCCTGTGCCTGGCCCTCGGCTACCGAACCGGTCGCCTGCGCGGGCGAGCCGCCCCCGTTGGCGGCCTGCAGTGCCTGGGCGGCGACCTCCTCGTCGACGCTCGAGGCGGCGGCCTTCGCGTCGACCCCCGCGGCGTGCAGCGCGGCGAGGACCTCCTTGGAGGTCAACCCTCGCGCCTTGGCGATCTCGTGAACTCGCTTGCGGGCCAAAGCTAGCTCTGCGCCTCCGCGGGCTCCGAGGCGGGCACGTCGCCCGCGCCGTCGGAGGTCTCACCGGCGCCGTCGGCGGCCTGCGGCGCCCGCTCGGTCTCGTCGCTCGGCTCGGGCGGCGGCGCCTGGTCCTCGGCGGCGGACTCGGCCTCGTCGGCGATCTCGGCGCTCTCTGCCGCCTCGGCCTCCCCGGCGATCTCGTCGGCCTGGTTCGGCTGCGCGGCGGGCTCGGCGCTCTCGGCGTCCGGCTGCGCGGTGCCCTCGGCCTGCTCCGGGGCCGGCGTGGCCTCCGCCGGCTCGGGCGCCGCCTCGTCGGCGTCGGCGTCGGCGGCGGCCGGCTCGGAGTGGGCCGCCTCGGCGCGCTCGACGAGGGTCGCGACGTTGCCCTGGTCGGCGGCGGGATCGGCGAGCACCGCGACCTCGTCGTCGCTGAGCGCCGCAAGCACGGTGACCTGGTTGGTGCCGAAGCGCGCCAGCGCCTGGTGCTGGGGCAGGCCGCAGTAGCGCGAGCCGTCGAGCGCGGCATTCGGGCAGCGACGGCCGGCCGAGAGCACCGCGGCGCAGCGTCCGTCGCTCTCCTCACTCTCGCCCTCGAACTCGATCTCGTCGGACTCCGAGAACTCGGTCTGCGACTTGATGTCGACCTTCCAGCCGGTCAGCTTGGCGGCCAGGCGGGCGTTCTGGCCCTCGCGCCCGATCGCCAGCGAGAGCTGGTCGTCGGGGACGATCACGGTCGCCTCCTTGGTCTCGTCGTCGACCAGGACCTCCCGCACCCGCGCCGGCGACAGGGCCTTCGCCACAAAGCGGGCGGGCTCGTCGTTGTAGGGGATGATGTCGATCTTCTCGCCGCGCAGCTCGGAGACGACCATCCGCACCCGCGAGCCGCGCGGGCCGACGCAGGCGCCAACCGGGTCGACGCCGTCGGCGTGCGAGATGACGGCGATCTTCGAGCGATAGCCCGGCTCGCGGGCGACGCCCACGATCTCGACCAGCCCGTCGGCGATCTCGGGCACCTCGAGCTCGAACAGCTCCTTGATCAGCTCCGGGTTGCGGCGCGAGACGACGATGCTCGGGCCCTTGCCCTCGGCGGAGACGTCGGTGATCACGGCCTTGACCCGCATGCCGTGGTCGTAGCGCTCGTTCCAGACCTGCTCGGAGCGCGGCAGCAGCGCCTCGACGCGCTCGCGCAGCTGGACCAGCGTGTAGCGATTGTCCGACTGCTGGATGATCCCGGTGATCAGCTCGCCGACGCGGTCCTGGTACTCGTCGTACATCATCTGCCGCTCCGCCTCGCGGATCCGCTGCAGGATCACCTGCTTGGCGGTCTGGGCGGCGATCCGCCCGAAGTCGTCCGGGGTCACGTCGCGCGACTGGATCTGGTCCTCGTAGGGGCGCAGCATCTCGGGGTCGAGCTCGGGCTCCTCGGGCTCGCGCAGCTCCCCGGTCTCGGGGTCGATCGTCTGCTCGGCCTCCTCGGCGGCCTGCTCGAGCAGCTTCTCCTCCAGCTCCGGCGGCAGGATCAGCTCGAAGACCCGGAAGTCGGCGGTGTCGCGGTCGAGGTCGACGCGCGCGTACTTGGCCGAGCCGGGGCTCTTCTTGTAGGCGGACAGCAGCGCGTCCTCGAGCGCCGCCATCAGCGTCTCGGCGTCGATGCCCTTCTCCTGCTCGAGGCCGTGCAGGGCCTCGACGATCTCGCGGCTCAAGCTGTCACCCCTCGGTTCGCGCTACGCATGAACACCTCTCCTTTGTCGAGCTTCGCGCTCACGGAAGTCCAAGGTCCGGAATCAGATTCGAACGGCGGATGCCCGCCATCGGGATGCGCACGGCGTCGCCGTCGGCATCGAGCGAGACGCTCTCGGAGTCGGCCTCGGTGAGCGTCCCGGTGAAGTTGCGTCGCCCGTCGATCGCGTCGGTGGTCCGCACCCTGACCCGGCTTCCCAAAAAGCGCCGGTAGTGCTCGGGCTTGGTCAGCGGCCGGTCGACTCCCGGCGAGGAGACCTCGAGCGCCCACGACTCGAGCAGCTCGCGCAGCTGCCCGGTGACCCGCTCGCAGAGATCGAGGTCGACGCCCTCGGGATGATCGATGTAGAGCCGCAGCGTCTCGGCTCCGGGGCGCTCGAGCGCGATCAGCTCGATCCGCGGGTCGTACTCCGCGAGCCGGGCCTCGATCGTCGCCCGCACCGTCTGCAGTTCTGCGTTCTCGCTCACTCTGGATCCTCAAGGTCGTCTCTCTCCCCTCTCGCGACCCCGAAACCGCGAAAAAAAAGGTGGGCCCGGGCCCACCACTCAAGGGTTCGGGTACGTGAGAGGTCGCTTGAGTATAGCCCGCGGTCCGAGAGGCTCCCGGCGCCTCTCAAGCCTCCAGCAGGAGGGTCACCGGACCGTCGTTGACGAGTTCGACGCGCATCCGCGCGCCGAACGCTCCCCGCTCGGCGTCGAGCCGCTCGCAGAAGCGCTCGTAGAGGGTCTCGGCGAGCTCCGCCCGCGCCGCCTCGCCATAGCTCGGCCGGTTGCCCCGGCGGGTGTCCGCGTAGAGGGTGAACTGGCTCACGCAGAGCCGCTCGCGCTCACCGAGCGGCTCGTTCATCCGGCCGTCGGCGTCGTCGAAGACCCGCAGTGCACGGACCTTGTCGGCGAGGCGGTCGGCCTGCGCCTCGGTGTCGCCGTCGCGGACCCCGAGCAGGACCAGCAGGCCCGGGCCGATCGCGGCCACCCGCTTGCCGTCGACGGTCACCGCGGCGCGGCTCACGCGCTGGACCAGGGCGCGCATCAGCGATCGGCGGCGCGGTTCCTCACGATGCGCGGCGCAGGCGGTCGCGGTAGGTGCGGTAGTCGTCGCGCTCGGGGCGCAGGTTCGAGGCCAGGGCGAGGTGATGGCGGGCGCGCTGGCGCTGGCCGGTCAGGCTCAGCGCACGCCCGAGGCAGAAGTGGGCGAAGTCGTTGACCGGATGGCTCTCGACCACCGCCTCGAACTCGGCCGCTGCCTCCGCGAACTGGCGGTTGCGAAAATAGGCGCGACCGAGCGCCTCGCGGACCGAGCTCTTCTCGGGCGCGCGCCGTGCGACCTCGGCCAGCGGCACGGTCGCCTCGCCGAAGCTGCCGTCCTCGAGCAGCTCGACCCCGCGGCGGTAGAGCGTGTAGGTGTCGTCGTGCGCGGGCACGCAGTTCAGTGTAGGCGGGCGGCACCCTCCCCCCGGCCCCCGGCGGGGGTGCGTCTCGGTGACGTCTCGCCGCTCGCCGCGCACCGATGCGCGGTCGCGGACCGACTGTGCAATCGAGGGCGATATACGGCCTTCGATGTGCACTCGCCGTGGCGTTGGCCTCGAGTCGGCTCGCCGCGTCGAGCCGGGGGGATGCCGCTCAGCCGTTGGCGGACGGGCGGGGCTCGGCGCGCAGCGCCTCGACCCGGTCGAGGATCGCCTCCGCGATCTCCTCCTTGGCGGCGAGCGGCACGTGCAGCTCGCGCTCGCGCTCGACGATCGTGACCTCGTTCTGGGTCGCCTCGAAGCCGATCTCCGAGCGCGAGACGTCGTTGAAGACGATCGCGTCGACGCCCTTGCGCTCGAGCTTGGCCCGGGCGCGCTCGATCGCCTCGGCGCCCGTCTCGGCCGCGAACCCGACCAGGACCTGGCCGGGCCGGCGCCGCCTCGCCGCGGCGGCGAGGATGTCCTCGGTCGGCTCGAGGCGCAGCTCGAGCCCGGTGCCCGGCTCGCGTGCGACCTTCTCCGCCCGCACCGCGGCGGCGCGAAAGTCAGCCGGCGCGGCGGCCATCAGCAGCGCGTGCGCGCCGTCGAGCTCGCTCGCCACCGCGCGCGCGAGCTCCTCGGTGGTCTCGACCGCCACCACGCGCGCCGCGGCCGGGGTCGGCAGCGAGACGTTCGCCGCGATCAGGGTCACCTGCGCGCCCCGGCGCACCGTCGCGTCGGCGAGGGCGATTCCCATCCGTCCGCTGGATCGGTTGGCGATGAAGCGGACCGGGTCGATCGGCTCGCGAGTGCCCCCGGCGGTGACGAGCACGCGCAGCCCGTCCCAGGCCCCGCCCGGTGCCGGCAGCATCGACTCGATCTCGGCCAGCAGGCGCTCGGGCGTCGGCAGGCGCCCGGCCCCGTACTCGCCGCCCGAGGCGAGCGCGCCGGTGTCGGGCTCGATCACCCGCACCCCGCGCTCGCGCAGGGTCGCCAGGTTGGCCTGCGTCGACGCGTCGGTGTACATGCGGTCGTTCATCGCCGGGGCGACCGCGCGCGGCCCGGTACAGGCCACGAACGAGGTCGCGAGCATCGAGTCGCAGATGCCCGCCGCGAGCTTGGCGAGCGTGTTGGCCGACGCGGGCGCGACCAGGTATGCGTCGGCGTTGGCGACCAGCTCGAGGTGTCCGATCGGGTCGTGGCCCGGTGGCGCGTCGCCCGGATAGGTGCCGCGCAGCGGGTCGCGGTCGAACTCGTGGGTCAGCACCGGCGCGCCGACGATGCCCTCGAAGGAGGCGGCGCCGACGAAGCGCTGGGCCGCGGGGGTCATCAGGACCCGCACGCCGTGGCCAGCCTTGGTCGCCAGGCGCGCGAGCTCGAGCGCCCGGTAGGCGGCGATCCCGCCGCTGACCCCGAGGAGGATCCTGGCCATGCCGCGGGATGCTACGCCCGTCGCCGAGAGGTTCCGGGCGTCGGGTTGCGGGTGGCGCGCGGGGCCGGCGGCGCGGGCGCTCGCGCTGGACCTAGGAGCGGTCGCGGTAGTGGTACTCGAGCTTGCCCTGGGCGAGCTCCTCGAGCGCGATGGTCAGGTAGTTGCCCGTCGCGGTCTCGACCATCGGCGGCGTGTACTCCTCGTAGCTGCCCTCGCCGAGGGCGCGGTAGTAGCTGTTGAGCTGACGCGCGCGCTTCGCGGCCACCAGGACGGCGGCGTAATGGGAGTCGGTGCGGTCGAGCAGCTCGTCTACGCGTGGCTTGATCATCGCGGGGCCAGTGTAGCCGGGTCGCCGCGAGTCACCCGAAGACCGGGCCCGGCGCCCACCGGCGCGGCGCCCTCGACCTAGGGGTCGAGCTCGTCCCGGACGATGCGCTCCAGCTCCTCCGCCGCCCGCTCGAGCTCGTCGTTGCAGACGACGTACTTGAACTCCTGCTGGGCCTCGAGCTCGAGCTCGGCGGTGCGCAGGCGCTCGGAGATCGCCCGCGGCGTGTCGGTACCGCGGCCCTCGAGGCGCGCGCGCAGGGCCGCGGGGTCCGGGGGCGCGATGAAGACGAGCACCGCCTCGGGCATCGCCGCGCGCACCTGGCGCGCGCCCTGCACCTCGATCTCGAGGACTACCGAGCGCCCGGCCGCGAGCCGGCGCTCGACCTCGGAGCGCAGGGTCCCGTAGCGCTGGCCGCTGTAGGCGGCGTGCTCGAGGAAGTCGTTGGCGTCGGCGCGACGGGCGAACTCCTCGCGGGCCAGGAAGTGGTAGTCGCGCCCGTCGCGCTCACCCTCGCGCGGGGGGCGGGTGGTCGCCGAGACCGAGAGCTCGAGGTTGGGCACGCGCTCGCGCAGGATCCGGATCAGCGTCCCCTTGCCGACCCCCGAGGGGCCCGTGATCACGAAGACCTTGGCCACGCCGCCATCCTGATGACTCGGGCGGCGGAGGGCTCAGGGGCCGGGTTGGCGGGTCGTCAGCGGCGCGTCCTCGGCGCGCGCGATCTCGAGGGCCGGCTCGAGCCCGCGGCGCGTGACGACCTCGACCAGGCGCTGGGCGAGCATGCGCGCCGGAAGCACGCCGGCAACCCAGCCGGGCGCGACGATGCGTCGTGAGCGGCGCGCGATCCCGCGCTCCAGGGCGTCGATCCCGAGCTCCAGGGGCGCCACACGCGTGATCGCGCCGCCGCGGCGCGCGAGGCGGGCGGCGGCCTCGGTGCCGAAGCCGCGCCTGGTCATGTCGGTGTCGAGCTCGGCGAAGTAGGCGACCCCGACGCGCGCGCCCGAGGCGTGCAGCTCGATGCGCAGCGCGTTTGCCATCGCCTCCACGGCGGCCTTGGAGGCACTGTAGGCGGCCAGCAGTGGTGGATGGACGGCGGCCGCGAGCGACGCGATCGCGAGCGCGTAGCCGCCCGGATGCGAGATGTGCGGGCCGGCCGCCCGCAGCGTGTAATAGGAGCCGAGCACGTTCACCGCCAGGGTGCGCTCGAAGATCTCCGGGTCGCCGCCGACCAGCGGCAGCTGCGCCGCGACGCCGGCGTTCGTGATCACCGTGTCGAGGCCGCCGAGCGCCTCGACGGCGCCGGCCACCGCCGCGTCGACCTGCTCGCGATCGCCGACGTCGCACGCCCACCACGGGGCGTCGCCGCAGGCGACCGCGACGCGCTCGAGCTGCTCGGGCTCGAGCCCGGCCA
>WHSW01000086.1 GCA_009379895.1 Solirubrobacterales bacterium | reverse complement strand
AGCGCGTGGATGAACGTCTCCTCGCCGCCGCCGTAGAGGGTGTAGGCCCAGCGGCCGTCGGGGCTGTAGCGCCGCGAGACCGGCTGCCCGGTCATCTGCTCGTCGGGCTCGTCGGGGTCGATCACCGCTCCGGGCCGGAATTCGTCCGTGGTCAGGTCGTAGGCGCGGACCCGGTAGTCGAGCGGATCGCGCGGGTCCGCGTACTCGACCAGGTAGAGCAGCGTCCCGTCCGGCGAGATCGCGTCGAAGCTGAAGCGTCCGTCGAGGACGAGCCGGTCGCGGTCGCGCAGGCTCTTGCTGAACAGCACCAAGAAGCGGGTCCGCTCGGCCGCGGGCCGGTACTGCGGGTGGACGAGGACCAGCGTCTCGCCGTTCGCCGAGAGGCCCCCGGCGTCGCCGAGGATGGTCACCGCGGGCAGCGCCCACGTACCCTCATGCGTAGTCCAGCGATCGACCCTGCCGCCGTCCGTGTCGATCCTGGCGATCGTTGTCTCGTGCCGGCCGCTCATTGCCAGGTAGCGAAACTGCGAGCCCGGCTGCGGGCCCGGTCCGGTGACCCCGGTGCCGCCGAAGCTGCCGCCGGGGATCGCCGGTCCGCCCGCGGCGGTGGCGCCCTGTGCGGTCAGGGCGAGCACGCAGATCGCCATCGCGGTCACCGCCGCCAGCTGGAACGCGCGCGTTGGGTACACGTCGACCTCCTCCCGCGACTGAGTCTTCGCATTCGGTACGGCGCCGCCGCCGCGAGAGGTCCCTCGCGCCCATGCCACACTTCTGCTCGTGTCTCGCACCGAGCGGCTGACGCTGATCGCGACGATCCTCGGTACCACGATCGTCTTCCTCGACTCGACCGTGGTCAGCGTGGCGCTGCCGGCGATCCAGCGGGACCTCGACACCGGGCTCGCGGGCCAGCAATGGATCGTCGAGGCCTACATGCTGACGCTCGTCTCGCTGCTGCTGGTCGGCGGCTCGCTCGGCGACCTCTACGGGCGCAAGCGGTTGTTCATGCTCGGCCTGGTCGGCTTCGGCGTCACCTCGATCCTCTGCGCGATCGCCCCGACCGACGAGGCGCTGATCGGCGCTCGCGCCCTGCAGGGGATCGCCGGCGCGCTGCTGGTGCCCGGGTCGCTGGCGATCCTCGCGGCGACCTTCGAGGGCGAGGCCCGCGGGCGCGCGGTCGGCGTGTGGACGGCCTGGGCTGGGATCTCGACCCTGATCGGGCCGGCCGGCGGCGGCCTGCTCGTCGAGCTCGACTGGCGCTGGATCTTCTGGATCAACATCCCGCTGATCGCGGCCACGCTCTGGCTCGCCCACCGCGCGATCGCCGAGAGCTCGGACCCCGAGGCCTGTCCGGGGATCGACGGAATTGGCATCGGGCTGTCGGCGCTTGGGCTGGCCGGGCCGGTGTTCGCCCTGATCGAGCAGCCCACCCGGGGCTTCGGCGATCCGGTGGTCTGGGTGCCGCTGGCGGGCGGCGTCGCCTGCTTCTGCGCCTTCGTTTGGTGGGAGTCGCGCGCGCGGGCGCCGATGCTGCCACTCGAGCTGTTTCGCTCGCACAACTTCAGCGCCGTCAACGCGGCGACGCTGTGCGTCTACGCCGGCCTGATCGGCGCCACCTTCTTCATCACGCTCTTCCTCCAGCAGGTGGTCGGCTACACCGCGCTCGCGGCGGGCGCCGCGACGACGCCGATCACGATCGTCATGTTCCTGCTCTCCGGGCGCTTCGGGGCGCTCGCCTCGCGGATCGGACCGCGCCTGGTGATGGGGATAGGGCCGTTGCTCGCCGCGGTCGGCCTCGCGCTGCTGGTCCGCCTCGACCGCGGCGGCGACTACCTCGTCGACGTCCTGCCGTCGATGCTGCTCTTCGGCCTCGGGCTGTCGATGACCGTCGCGCCGCTGACCACAACCGTGCTCGACTCCGTGGCCGAGCGCCGGGCCGGGGTCGCCTCCGGGGTCAACAACGCGGTCGCGCGGGTCGCCGGCGTGCTCGCGATCGCCGTCCTCGGGGCGGTCCTCTCGGCGCAGTTCGCCTCGACGCTCGACGATCGCGTCGCCGGGGCGACGGTCGGGGCCGAGGCGCGGGCGGCGATCGACGACGCCAAGGCGCAGCCGCTGTCGGGTGGTGACGTCAGCGACGTGCCCGCCGCCGAGGTCGCCGCGCTCGACGACGACATCCTCTCGGCGTCGGAGTCGGGCTTCCATCTCGGGATGCTGCTCGGCGCCGGGCTGATGGCACTCGGCGGCGCGATCGCGCTGATCGCCGTGCGCAACCCGGAGCCGACGGCGGCACCCGCGCCCGAGCTCGCCGCCGGCCCCGGCGCGGCCGCCACCGCGGGGGAGTGCGGGCGAGCGGCCGAGGCTCCGGCCGCGCCCGAGGCCGAGCCCGAGCCGAGCCTCGCGCCGAGCGCGCCGAGCTAGCGACCAAGCGTCGCTCGGGCGTCGGTAGATTCCCCGGCCGTGCGCATCTTCTCCGGCATCCAGCCCACCGGGCGCAAGCACCTCGGCAACTACATCGGCGCGATCCGCCAGTACGTCGAGGGCCAGGACCGCGGGGAGGCGATCTACTGCATCGTCGACCTGCACGCGATTTCGGTTCCCTACGAGCCGGTCGAGCTGCGCGACCACGTCTACGACACCGCCGCGATCCTGCTCGCGGCCGGCCTCGACCCGGATCGCTGCATCCTCTTTCGCCAGTCGGACGTGCGCGAGCACACCGAGCTCACCTGGCTGCTCTCGGCGGTCACCTCGCACGGCGACCTCAATCGCATGACCCAGTTCAAGGAGAAGTCTGCGCGCCAGCGCGAGCTGGCCTCGGCGGCGCTCTTCTTCTATCCGGTGCTGCAGGTGGCCGACGTGCTCGCCTACCGGGCCGGCGACGTGCCGGTCGGCGAGGACCAGCGCCAGCACGTCGAGCTCATGCGCGAGATCGCGCGCCGCTTCAATGAGCGCTTCGGCGAGCTCCTGGTCGAGCCCGAGGTCAGGGTTCCCGAGGTCGGGGCGCGGATCATGGACCTCCAGGAGCCGACCGCGAAGATGTCGACCACCGGGGGCAGCGAGCAGGGGACCGTGCTCGTGCTCGACGAGCCGGACGTGGTTCGTAAGAAGGTGATGAGCGCCGTCACCGACTCGGGGTCCGACGTCGTCCGTGCGCCCGACAAGCCGGGGATCTCGAATCTGATCGAGATCCTCTCGGTGGTCCGGGGGGTCGGTACCCAGGAGGTCGAGCGCGAGTTCGCCGGCTCCGGCTACGGCGACTTCAAGCGCGCGGTCGCCGACGCCGTGGTCCATTACGTGGCCCCGGTGCGCGAGCGCTACGCCGGGCTGCGCGGCGATGAGGCGGGGCTCGAGCGCACGCTCGCCGCCGGCGCCGAGCGCGCCCGCGCGATCGCCTCGGCGACCGTCGCCGAAGTGCGCGAGGCGATGGGCATCGGAGCGAGTGGCTCTTGATCGACCGGCTTCGTCTCTACGACTACGCGGGCTCGGCCAACTGCTACAAGGTGCGGCTGCTGCTCGCGCAGCTCGGGCTCGATTACGAGCGGGTGCCGATCGACATCTTCGCCGGGGACACGCTGACCGCCGAGTACGCGGCGATCAACCCGGCTCGGACGACCCCGGTGCTCGAGGTCGGCGACGGCGAGTATCTGCCGGAGTCCAACGCGATCCTCCTCCACCTCGCCGAGGGCACCGAGATGCTGCCGGGCGATCGATTCCAGCGGGCCCAGGTGTACCGGTGGCTGCTCTTCGAGCAGGCCGACGTCGTGGCGACGATGGGCGGGCTGCGGTTTCGCCTCGCAACCGGTCGGCTGAGGGCCGACGACCCGGGGGCGGAGCGGCGTCGCCGAGGCGCGCTGGAGACCCTGAAGCTCCTCGACGAGCACCTGCGGGACCGCGCCTTCATGGTCGGCGAGCGATACGGCGTCGCCGACATCGCGCTCTACGGCTACGTCCACGTCGCCCACGAGGCCGACCTGGAGATCGACCGCTACCCCGCGGTCCAGGCCTGGATCGAGCGCGTCGCCGCGACGCCCGGATACGTCAACGACCTCGCTCCGTACCCGCCGAACGCCGCGGCCGGGGCCGGTCGCTCGATCTACGACCGGTAGGCGTCTCCGGCCGGGCCGACCTCTAGGCTCCGAACCCAATGGACATGCGTCTTGCGACGCGCAACGCATCGCACCCGAACCAAATGAACATGCGTCTTGCGATGCGCAACGCATCGCACCAACTCAAACGATGAGAGCCGCCGACCTCGACCTCGATCTCGACTGCTTCGCGGGGCCGTTCGACCTGCTGATGACGGTCGTCCTGCGCGAGGAGATCGCGCTCGCGGAGGTCGAGCTGGGCGAGATCGTGATCGCCTACCTCGAGCGCGTCGAGGCCCGGGGCGAGCTCGACCTCGAGGCGGCGACCGAGTTCCTGGTCCTGATCGCCTCGCTGCTCGAGCTCAAGTCGCGGCTGCTGCTGCCGGCGCCCGACGAGGCGGAGATCGAGCTGGCGCCCGAGGAGGCGGCCGAGGAGCTGCTCGCGCGGATGCTCGAGTACCGCCGCTACCGTGATGCGGCCGACCATCTCGGCGAGCGGTTCGCCGACGGGCGCCGCTACCTGTACCGCAGCGCGCCGCCGCCACCCGAGCTGCGCCGCGAGGCCCTCGAGGCCGCGACCGCGTCCTATGACCCCGGGCTCCTCGGGGAGGCGATCGGCGATCTGCTGCGCACGCCGCCGCGCCCCGACACCGCCCACATCAGGCCCACGGTCTCGCTCGAGCGCCGCCTGCGCCTGCTGCGCGAGCTGCTCTCGGCACGGCGGCCGATCGACTTCGACGAGACCTTCGGCGCCGACGACCGCCTGACCCAGGCCGTGACCCTGTTCGCGCTGCTCGAGATGCACAAGCGCGGCGAGGCGAGCTGGCAGCAGGCCGAGGTCTTCGGCCCGATTCAGATCACGCCCGCCGCCTCCTCGGCTCCGCGTCCGGGGGCGGCGGGGTCCGCGCCGTCCTCGGCTGTCCGTTCCAGGGCGGCAGGATTGCGATGAGCTCGTCGCTCGAGAGCATCGTCGAGTCGCTGCTCTTCCTCTCGCCCGACCCGGTGAGCACGGCCGAGCTCGCGGCGGCCTGCGACGCGAGCGAGGCCGAGATCGACCGGGCGCTCGACCTGCTCGGCGCCTCGCTCGAGGGGCGCGGCCTGGTCCTGCGCGAGGTCGCGGGCGGGCACGCCCTGGCCTCGCATCCCGACGCCGAGGAGGCCGCCCGGCGGCTGCTGGCCAAGCCGAAGACCCCGCCACTGACCCAGGCGCAGGCCGAGACGCTGGCGATCGTCGCCTACCTGCAGCCGGTCTCGCGCCCGGAGATCGCGCGCATCCGCGGGGTCTCCTCGGAGTCGGCGGTGCAGACGCTGACCGAGCGGGGGCTGATCTGCGAGTCCGGGCGCTCGCGCTTCGGCGCGGTGATCTATCGCACCACCGCGCTGTTCGAGCGCCTCTTCGGCCTCTCGGGCCTCGACCGGCTTCCCGATCCCGCGCGCTTCGACCCCTCACCCGAGGACGAGGCCGAGCTGCGGGAGCGCCTGCTCGAGGCCGGCGACCAGCGCGCGAGGTAGCTCCGGGCCTCGCGCAACCGCATGCGGCTCGCCAAGTACCTCGCGCACGGCGGCGTCGCCTCGCGGCGCCGAGCCGAGGAGCTGATCGCCGCCGGCCGGGTCCGGGTCGGCGGCTCGGTGGTCCGCGACCCCGCGCGCGACGTCGACGTCGACAGCGGGGTGGAGCTCGACGGGCGCCCGGTCAGCCCCGAGGCACGCGAGGTCTGGATGCTCAACAAGCCCGCGGGCGTGGTCTCGACCGCCAGGGAGCCCGGGCGCCGGCGCGCGGTCACCGACCTGATCGCCTCGGCGCGCCGCCTCTATCCCGTCGGGCGCCTCGACGCGGACTCGACCGGCCTGATCCTGCTCACCAACGACGGGGCGCTCGCCAACCGGCTCACCCACCCGCGCTATCGGGTGCCGCGCACCTACCGCGCTCGGCTTCGGCGGCCGCCGGACGACGCCCAGCTCGATCGGCTGCGGCGCGGGGTGCGGCTCGACGACGGGCCGACCGCGCCCGCTCGGGTCCGGCGGGTCTCGCCGCGGGTGATCGAGCTGACGATCCGCGAGGGACGCAACCGCCAGGTCCGGCGGATGGCCGAGGCGGTCGGCAACGAGATCGTCTCCCTGACCCGGGTCGCGTTCGGGCCGCTGCGGCTCGGCGAGCTGGCCGAGGGTGAGGCGCGGCGCCTGCGCACCGCCGAGCTGCGGCGGCTCTGGAAGGATGCGCCACCGTGAATCAGCCATCGCAGCGAGACCGCGTCTGGGCCGTACGGGGCGCCGTGCAGGCCGCGCACAACGACCAGGAGTCGATCCTCGGCTCCACCGAGGAGCTGATGCGCGAGCTGCTCGCGCGCAACGTGATCGACGCCGGTCACATCGTCTCGGTGATCTTCACCTGCACGGACGACCTGGACGCGCAGTTCCCCGCGGTCGCGGCGCGCCGGATCGGCCTCGATCGCGTGCCCCTGATCTGCGCCCGCGAGATCGACGTCCCGGGCGCGATGGAGCGGGTGATCCGGGTCATCCTCCACTACTACGGGGCCTTCGAGCACCTGCCCCAGCACGTCTACCTGGGCGAGGCTCAGAAGCTCCGCAGAGATCTTCATTCCGCACAATAGGTGGGCATGAGCATCACCTTCGCCAGCAAGCTCGCCACGATCCCCGGCTACTCGGCGGGCGTGCCCAAGGGCAAGGCGCCGGAGGCGATCGTCGGCGAGGGGATCGCGCAGCTCGCCTCCAACGAGTCGCCCTGGGGGCCGCACCCGGCCGTCAGCGAGGCGATCGCCCGCGCCGCGAGCGCCTCGAACCGTTACCCCGACCCCGCGGCGACCCTGCTGCGGCGCCGGATCGCCGAGCGCCACGAGCGCAGCCCGGCCGACGTCGTGGTCGCCAACGGCTCGTGCGAGATCCTGCTCGCGGCGGCGCTGGCGCTCTGCGAGCCCGGTGCCGAGCTCGTCTACGCCTGGCCCTCGTTCTCGATCTACCCCTATCTGGCGCCGCTCTCGGGGGCGCGGGAGATCCGCGTCGCCCTCACCGACGACCATCGTCACGACCTCGACGCGATGCTCGCCGAGCTCACCGCCGCGACCCAGCTGCTGATCGTCTGCAACCCCAACAACCCGACCGCGACCCACATCCCGGCGGCGCGAATCGCCGAGCTCTGCGCGCGGGTCCCCGATCACGTCACCGTGATCGTCGACGAGGCCTACGTCGAGTTCCAGCTCAACGACGATCCCGACGCCACCGTCGACCTGCTCGGCGACTTCCCGAACCTGGTCCTGCTGCGGACCTTCTCGAAGGTCTACGGGCTGGCGGGGCTGCGAGTCGGCTACGCGCTCGGCTCACCCGCCTTTCGGGAGGCCGTCGACGCGGTCCGCCAGCCGTTCAGCGTCAACGCGGTCGCCCAGGCCGGCGCGGCGGAGGCGCTGCGCCACCAGGACGACGTCGCCGGCCGGGTCGAGCGGACGATCATCGAGCGCGTCAACGTCGAGGCCGGCGTCCGCGAGCTCGGCCTCTCGACGCCCGACTCGCACGCCAACTTCTCCTGGGTCGACCTCGGCGACCGCGACGAGGCCGAGATCGTCGCCGAGCTCGGCGAGCAGGGGATCGTCGTTCGCGCCGGCGCGGCGCTGGGCGGTCCCGGCTACATCCGGGTCACATACGGAACCGGCGAGCAGAACCGCCGCTTCCTGGCGGCGCTCGAGGCGGCGCTGTGAGGCGACCGACCGCCATGTCGGCGGATGTCCTGAGGCGCGGTTGACCACAGCTCAGGACGGCGACGTGCCGCGCGTGGAGACGGGGCGGCTGGTACTGCGCGGCTGGACGGAGGCCGACATCGCGCCCCACGCCGAGCTGTGCGCCGACCCCGACGTGATGAGTTACCTGGGGGGAACGCGGGATGCCCGACAGGCGTGGCGCGGGGTCGCGTTCGCGATCGGCCACTGGTCGTTGCGGGGCTTCGGGCTCTGGGTGGTCGAGCGGCGCGACGAGCCCGGCTTCCTCGGCCGGGTCGGCCTGCTCTACCCCGAGGGATGGCCGGGCATCGAGGTCGCCTGGACGCTGGCGCGGCAGGCCTGGGGCCATGGATACGCGACCGAGGCCGCGCGGGCCGCGATCGACTGGGCCTGGCGCGAGCTCGACGCCGCGCGGCTCATCTCACTGATCGACGTCGGCAACGATCGCTCGACCGCCGTCGCCGAGCGCCTGGGCATGAGCTTCGACCGGCGCGAGACGATCGACGGCGATCCCACCGACGTCTACGAGATCAAGCGCCCGACCGCGAGCGATCGACTCGGTTGATCGGTTCGCCTCACCCGGGTGTGGCGAATTCATCAATCGCGTCTCCCGGAGCCGGAGCCGGGGCAGCCCGGGGCCGGAAGTTGCGGCCGAGCGCTACTCGCCGGTGGCCGAGAAGTGCTGGTAGTCCCGGCTGCCGCCGGTCCAGTCGCCGCCCCACCGCCAGCCGGCCTCGCGGGCAAAGGCCCTGACCACCTCGTCGCCGCCGTGGACCATGCCGCGCGCGTCGCGGGAGCGATCGGCGTACGGCTCGCCGGCGGGCGGGGAGACGTGCGAGCCTGAGACGTAGGGGTTCTCGATCGGGTTGATGTCGATTGCCTTGCCGTAGGCGTGCATCGACCAGCGGTCGGTGCGGGCGACGACGCGGCAGTTGAAGGCGGAGGTGTTGTCGGCGTTCATCGAGCGGTGGTCGTCGGCTCCGTAGCGGTCGATCAGCTCCATGCGCCGGATCGGGTAGCGCTCGCGAAACAGGCGGCGCATGACCGCGATGATCTCGCGGTCGTGACCGCGGTGGACGACCAGCCGGCCCCGGTGGACCTCGCCGTCGAAGCCCCAATGGCGCACCTCGACCAGGCGGAGTTTCCGCAGGCCGACGGGGCAGCCGCGGTGCCACGAGCTGCCCACGATCCGCTCCTCGACCTGGCCGCGGATCGGCTCGGAGTGCGCCGCGAACGAGGGCTGCCCGCCGGCGGCCACCGAGGTGGCGGCGAGCGCGATCAGGGCCGTCAACATCGGGGGCAGCTTAGGAGCCGCGCTCGCGAAGGACATATGACGGCGACGTGCGGGCCGCCGAGCTCGATCACGGCGCGCCCAGTTCAACGATCAGCGCGCGCCGCACCCGCTCGGCCGCGGCCGCGGCATCGTCGGCAGCGGGCGGTTCGCCCGCGCGACGACGCGCCTGCAGCTCCCACGCGCCGATCCCGGCCTCCTCCGCGTAGCGCGGCTCGATCACGAGGTGGACGTGCAGCGGCGGCTGATCGACCCACGCCGAGACGTAGACGCGTTCGCACGGCAGCCCGGCCACCATCGCGGCGCTGACGGTTCGCAGCGCGGGACCGAGCGCGCGAGCCTCGGCGTCGGTGAGCTCGGGCAGCGACTCGCGATGGGCCCTCGCCTTCAGCACCAGGGCGCCGACGCCGAACGGGCCCAGGCAATGGTCGGCGACCCAGCTCTCGTCCTCCCACACGACGCCTCCGGGAACCTCGGTCTCGCCGGACAGGGTTGCGCAGGCAGTGCAGCGCGACACGGGCGGCGACGATACGCGCTCCGAGGCCACCGCGCGCCCGGATGCCGCGTCGTGCGCCCAGTCGCCGGGAGCGCGTCGAACCCGCATGAGTTGCCCTTTTCGCCGCTAGCTGGTACAAACCCGGCGATGAACCGCGCCCTCACGCCGGCTTTCTCGATCGCCCCGCAGGGGCTGCAGTCGCGCGCGTGGTTCTCGTATTACTGGCGATTTAGCTAGGCGTCCGGCTCGGCCGCAAGGCCACACGCTATTGAAGGAACCCTCCGCCGGACGCCGTAGCAGCGGCCCTATCCAGGGTCATCCGTCGACTGGATCGCCAACCGTGAGAACCACCGGAGACTGAAAGGCTTACAAGCAGATGATGATCGTGATGAAAGAGGGCGCGACGGAGGAGCAGGTCGACCACGTCGTGCAGCGCATCGAGGAGGTCGGCTGTTCGGCGCACCTCTCGCAGGGCGACCTGCTGACCGTGATCGGGGCGATCGGCGACCGCGACCGCGTCGCCTCGCTGGGGCTCGAGGGCGCCCCGGGGGTCGATCACCTGGTCCCGATCCTGAAGCCCTACAAGCTCGCCTCGGCGCAGTTTCGCAAGGGCGAGCGAAGCGTGGTCGAGGTCGACGGCAGACGCGTCGGCGGCGACCACTTCGGCCTGATCGCCGGACCGTGCACGGTCGAGGGCCGCGAGCAGACGCTCGACGTCGCGCGCACGGTCGCCGACGCCGGCGCGACCATGCTGCGCGGCGGCGCCTACAAGCCGCGCACCTCCCCGTACAGCTTCCAGGGCCTCGGCGTCGAGGGGCTGCGACTGCTCGCCGAGGCGAAGGAGCAGACGGGGCTGCCGATCGTCACCGAGCTGATGGACGCGCGCGACATCCCCGACGTGATCGAGGTCGCCGACGTGATCCAGATCGGGGCCCGCAGCATGCAGAACTACACGCTGCTCTCGGAGGCCGGTCGCACGGGCAAGGCGGTGCTGCTGAAGCGCGGCCTGTCGTCGACCCTCGACGAGCTGCTGATGGCCTCGGAGTACGTGCTCAAGGAGGGCAACCCCAACGTGCTGCTCTGCGAGCGGGGGATCCGGACCTTCGAGACCGCCTATCGCTTCACCCTCGACCTGCTCGCCGTGCCGGCGCTGCGCGAGCTCACGCACCTGCCGGTGATCGTCGATCCCAGCCACGCCGCCGGGCGGCGCGACTGGGTCATGCCGATGTCGCTGGCCGCCGCCGCGGCGGGTGCCGACGGGATCATCGTCGAGGTCCACAACGAGCCCGAGGAGGCGATCTGCGACGGTCCGCAGGCGCTCCCGACCGAGGTCTTCGCCGACTACGCCGAGCAGGTCAGGCGCGTGGCCGAGGTGGCCGGCAAGCAAGTGACCGCCGTCTGACGGCCGGCCGCACGGCGCCGACGACGTGAAGATCGCGGTCCTCGGCGTCGGGTTGATCGGCGGCTCGATCGGGCTCGCCGCCAGGCGCAGGCTGGGGGCCGAGGTCGCGGGGTTCGACCCCGATTCGGCCACCCTCGAGCGGGCGGTCGAGCTCGGGGCCCTGGACCGCGCCGCCGAGTCGATTGCCGAGGCGGCCGCCGAGTCGGAGGTCGTCTTCTGCGCGGGGCCGGTCGGCGAACTGCCCTCGCTGGTCGTCTCCGCGCTGCACGCGAGCGCCGACGGGGTGGTCAGCGACGTCGGCTCGACCAAGCTCGCCCTGGTCGGCGGGCTGCCCGGTGACGTCGACACCTCGCGCTTCATCGGCGGCCACCCCCTGGCCGGCGCGGAGACCTCGGGGGTCGAGAACGCGCGCGCCGAGCTGCTCGACGGCGCCCGCTGGTACCTGACCCCGGTCGAGCGCTCGAGCGGGGTCCACTACGACCGCCTGCAGCGCACGGTCGCCGAGCTGGGCGCGCGACCGCAGGCGATCGACGCCGAGACGCACGACCGGGTGATGGCGACCGTCAGCCACGTCCCGCACGTGCTCGCCAACGTGCTCGTCTCCGAGGCGGCGGCGGCGCTCTCGGAGGAGTCCGAGCGCCTGCCCGAGGTGGGCACGAGCTTTCGCGACACGACCAGGGTCGCGGGCGCGAACCCGCGGATCTGGGGCGACATCTTCGCCTCCAACAGCGAGGCCGTCGCCGCCGGCATCGACGCCGTCGCCGGGCGCCTCGCCGCCGCCGCGGAGCTGATCCGCGCCGGCGACGCGGATGCGGTCGGCGAGTGGCACCACCGCGCCGGCGACGATCGGCGGCGCCTGCTGGAGTCCGAGCTCGCCGGCGGCGACCTGCGCGAGCTGCGGGTCTCGGTCGAGAACCGGCCGGGGACGGTCGCCGAGGTGGCGTTGGCGCTGGGCCGCGCGCAGGTCAACATCGAGGACATGGCGCTCTACCCGGCGCCCGATATGCGCACCGGGGCGATCTCGATCTGGATCGCCGGGGGCGAGGAGGCCGAGCGCGCGGCGGGCGTGGTGCGCGGGCTCGAGCACGTGGTCGCGGTCGTCGGCGGCGGCGAGCAATGAGCGCCGCGCGCTTCGAGCCCGCGACCGCGCTGCGGGGTTCTCTGACCCCGCCCCCCGACAAGTCGATCTCGCACCGCGCGGCGATCGTCGCCGCGATGGGGGAGGGCGAGACCACCGTCCACGGCTACCTCGACGCGGCCGACACCCGCTCGACGCTCGACGCGATGCGTGCGCTCGGGGCAGAGGTCGAGGTGGGGGAGGGGTGTGACGAGAAACGTCACGGGGGCTGGCGAAACTCGGCCCACCCCGGGGGGCGGCGGCCCGCGGCCCGGGGGCGCGTCGATCTGCGAATTCACGGGGTGGGCCTGCGCGGCCCACGCCCCGCTGCCGTCCACGTCGGCAACGCGGGGACGCTGTTGCGGCTGCTTCCCGGCTGGCTGGCCGGTCAACCCCGGGGCGAGTGGACCCTTGACGGGGACGACTCGATCCGGCGCCGGCCCGTGGACCGCATCGTCGAGCCGCTGCGTGCCATGGGGGCCAACGTCCGCGCCCGCAACGACCGCCTACCGCCGCTCGCCGTGCGGGGAGCACGGCTGCACGGGATCGAGTACCGGTTGCCGGTCGCCAGCGCCCAGGTCAAGTCCTGCCTGCTGCTCGCGGCGCTGCTCGCCGAGGGAGAGACGACGGTGGTCGAGGCCCGCCCGACGCGCGACCACACCGAGCGCATGCTGCGCGCGGCGGGCGCCGGGGTGCGGTCCGAGAGCGCCGGCACGCCGGTGGCGATCCACGGCGAGCTGCCCGCGGGGCGGGTGCTCGTGGCGCCCGCCGCGGCGCTCGAGCCCGGCGAGATCACCGTCCCGGGCGACTTCTCCTCCGCCGCCTTTGCGCTGATCGCTGCCGCGCTCGTGCGCGGCAGCGAGGTGCGCCTCGAGGGCGTCGGGCTCAACCCGGGCCGGATCGGGCTGCTCGGGATCCTGACCCGGATGGGGGCGGCGATCGAGGTGATCGAGACCGCCGCGGCCGGGCCCGAGCCGGTCGGGACGATCGTCGCCCGCTCGGGCCCGCTCGAGGGCACGCGGGTGGGCGCCGGTGAGGTGCCCCTGGCGATCGACGAGCTGCCGCTGCTCGCGCTCGCGGGCTGCTTCGGCGAGGGGGAGACGGTGCTCACCGGGGCCGCCGAGCTACGCCACAAGGAGTCCGATCGGATCGCGACCGTGGTCGCCGGCCTGCGCGCGCTCGGCGCCGAGATCGAGGCGACCGAGGACGGCCTCGTCGTCCGCGGCGGCGGCGGGCTGCGCGGTGGCGTGCTCGACGCCCACGGCGACCACCGACTGGCGATGTTGGGGGCGATCGCGGGGCTGGCCTCGCGCGAGGGCGTTGAGGTGCGCGGCTTCGAGGCCGCCGGCGTCAGCTACCCCGGCTTCGAGCGCGACCTGCGCTCGCTCCTCGATTGAGCCTCGGCAGCCGCCTCAGCGCTGGCTCGGATGGCCGACGCCGGGCCACGGCGAGAGCAGGAGCAGCAGGCGCGAGTTCTCCGTCGCGCGGACCTCGCGCCGCTCGTTGGGGGCGAAGGCTGCGAGCAGGCCGGGCCCGCCGCTGATCGTCTCGCCCGATGAGTTCTCGATCTCCACCGCGCCCGCGGCCACCACGAGCCAGGCGCGCTCATGTACCTGGTGCTCGGTGAGCCGATCGCCGGCGGGCAGGTTGATGGCGATCGCCCGGCCCTCGTCGTCGGAGGCGAGCACCTCCGGACGCTGCGGTTCGACCTTCATCATCGAGATGTCCCAACTCTGCATCACTCGCCTCCTGTCGCGGTCTCGCCTCAACGTGCCGCGGAGGCGACTCTATCCTCCGCCGCCTCATGGTGATCGCCATCGATGGTCCGGCGGGAGCCGGCAAGTCAACGGTCGCCCGCGGCGTAGCCCGGGCGCTCGGCTTCACCTACCTCGACTCGGGCGCCATGTATCGCTCCCTCGCCCTGGCGGCCCTGCGCGCGGGCGCCGGGCTCGACGACGACGAGACGCTCGGGGCCCTCGCCCGAGAGGTCGAGATCCAGCTCGACCACGGCCGGGTCGAGCTCGACGGGAACGACGTTAGCGCCGCGATTCGCGAGCCCGAGGTCTCGGCAGCCTCCTCGCGCGTCTCGGTCCATCCCCAGGTGCGGGCGGCGATCGTCGCCCGCCAGCGCGAGCTGGTCGCTCGTGGCGAGTACGTCGCCGAGGGACGCGACATCGGCACCGTGGTCAGTCCGGACGCGCCCCTGAAGGTGTTCCTGACCGCGTCGGATGCCGAGCGCGCCCGGCGTCGCGCCGCGGACACCGGGGAGTCAATCGACGTCGTGCGTGTGGCTCAGGCCGAGCGCGACGCCCGTGACACGGGGCGCGAGCTCGGTGCCCTGCGCCCCGCCGATGACGCGATCGCCCTCGACACGACGGGTCTCGGGATCGAGGAGGTCATCGCCCGCGTGGTGGCGCTCGCGCGCGAGCGCGGGATCGGCCGGGCATGAGCCCGGCCGGACGCCCGCCGAGGATCGCGATCGTCGGCTTTCCGAACGTCGGCAAGTCGACCCTCGTCAACCGCCTGGTCGGCGGCCGCGAGGCGGTCGTCCACGAGCAATCGGGGGTGACCCGGGACCGCAAGGCGCTGGAGTGCGAGTGGAACGGGCTGCGCTTCGAGCTGATCGACACCGGCGGGGTCGACCTCGCCGCGGCCGACTCGCTCTCGCGAGCGGTCCAGGAGCAGGCGCGTGAGGCGATCGCCGACGCCGAGGTCGTCGCGCTGGTGGTCGACGCCCGGGCCGGGCTGCGCCAGGGTGACGCCGAGGTGGCCGAGATCCTGCGCCGCTCCGACACCCGAGTCCTCGTCGTCGCCAACAAGGTCGACTCGGCCAACGAGGAGCCGCTGGTCGGCGACCTGTACGCGCTCGGCCTCGGCGAGCCGATCCCGGTCTCGGCGGCGCAGGGGCGTGGCACCGGCGACCTGCTCGACACCATGGTGGCGACTCTCCGCGAAGCTCATCCCGCCGCAGACCCGGCCGCCCCCGGACGAACCCGAGCAGAGCTCGGGTCACCGGTCGCTGACGCTCCCTGGGAGGAGGCGGACGGCAGTGGTCCCGTCGCGGTGGCCGTAATCGGGCGGCCCAACGTCGGCAAGTCGTCGCTCGTCAACGCGTTCCTCGGCGACCGGCGCGTGATCGTCTCCGAGCTCGCCGGCACGACCCGCGACGCGATCGACACGCCGCTTGCCTTCGACGGTCGGGAGCTGACCCTGATCGACACCGCCGGGATCCGGCGGCGGACCAAGGTGGCGGGCACGGTCGACTACTACGCCCAGATTCGCTCCGAGCGCGCGGCCCGCCGCGCCGACGTCGCGATCGTCGTCTGCGACGCCTCGGAGGGGGTGACCTCGGAGGACCTGCGGGTCGCCGACCTGGCGATGAAGACGGGCTGCGCGACCCTGATCGCGCTCAACAAGTGGGACCTGCTCCGAAACCCGGACGCCACCGGGCGCGAAGCCGAGGAGCTGGCCGGAAATTCGCTCGAGGACGCCACCGCCAGGCTCGCCCGCCGGGTGCGCCAGCGCCCGCCGGTGATCGCGACCTCGGCGACCAGCGGGCGCGCGGTGCCGAAGCTGCTCGCGCGGGCGGTCGAGCTCGCCGACCGGCGGGCCGAGCGGATCCCGACCCCCGAGCTCAACCGCTTCCTCGCCGACGTCGTGGCGCTGCGCTCGCCGCCCCAGAAGCGCGGCAAGCGCCTGCGCCTCTATTACGGTGCCCAGGTCGGCCGGCGCCCGCCGCGGATCGCGATCCAGGTCAACGACCGGCGCCTGATCGGCCGCGACTGGGCCTACTTCCTCGAGAACCGCCTGCGCGAGCGCTACGGCCTCCAGGGCATCCCGCTGGTGATCGACTTCGTTCCCCACACGCGGCGCGCATAGCGGCGCGCCCGCGCGGGTGAAGGCACCCGCGGGCCGCCGACCTACCGCGCGAGCCGAGCCCAGGTATAACCGCCGCGCGTGCGACGCCCCGACCCCGCAACCGCGAAGAGGCCACTCCGGGTCGCCTGGGAGCGCCTGCGCGGCGCCCGGG